>NZ_JBPYCU010000017.1:0-104048 GCF_051846955.1 Cellvibrio sp. ARAG 10.3 | reverse complement strand
AAGCATCAAACAGCATACTCACCACAAGCGGCCTGATGGGTTGCTTGTGGTGGTATCGGAGAGATGGTATCTACGGAAAAAGGGGTGTTACATGTCGCGGCTGACGGCGAAGGGGCTCCAGGTTGGTGGATGAAGCGCCGGTAATCAGGGCAATTCTGGACATAGATCCTCCTTCACGAATGGATGGTTTGGGGAGGATAGACAGAAATGAAGGAAAGGGGGAAGACAAACGGGAAAAGACAGAGAAATCGAATCTGTGGTGGGCTGGGCCGCCACAGATTCGAATGGGACAGGTTAAAAGTGCCAGGTGGCGGAGAGGCCGGCCAGGTCTACGGCTTGTCCGTCGAAGAAGATACGTTGGTAGCCGAGGCCGATGCTGACGGGTTTAGCCAGGCGGTAATCCAGTTGCACCCCCAATAGCGGGTCTATACCGCTGCCCAGATCGGGATCAATGGCGGCGCCGTCGACGTCGATCTTGCCGTCCCACATAAAGATCCCGACTTCACCGGACAGGCTCAGGCCGGAGGTGAAGTGGTGACCGAAGCGGTGTGACAATGTGAAGCCGTCCGCGCTCATTGGATAGTGTTCTTCCAGCGCGCGCGTGAGGGCCGCCATATCGGTGGCGGTGGTATCAAAGTTAACGGTGACATCGCCGAGGTCCAGGTAGCCCAGCTCCACCGACGTGGCTTCCGTCCATTGATAGCCGACACTCAACCGGTAGGCAACGCGTGATTCATCGTAATCGCGCAGGCTTACTGCCAGGCCGTCACCGGCCATGGCTCTACTGAAATCTCCCGCGCTTTGATCTCCTTCTGCCTGGTACACATTCAGGCGCAGGTAGGTATCCCCTGCTTCCGGCTGGGCTTGGCTGGCGCCCGAGAAGAGCGCCACTACCAGCAGTAACACCGCCGGTTTTTTTGATCCATAACGTCTTAACACCAATAATACTCCTCCGAATAAAAGCCACGTCCAATCCAATGCACCGCCGCCCTTGCCTTCACTGTCGATGGAGGTAGCCGGTGGTGGCGGCGGAGGCGGTGGAGGCTCTACCGGTTTGGCGGAACTCACCGCGCCCGGATCAGCGATAGCGGAATTCACGATACCATCCGCGTCGTTGGGGCCGCCGTCCTGGATGTTCAACTGCACACACAGGTAACCTTCCACCAGGCCCGGCGCCCAGGTGTCGTCGCCTGGTGGCGGACAATAGCCGGGATTGCCAGGCGCGGAATGCAGGGTGTTATCAGCATTTTCGACGAAGTTCACCCACTCACCGCCCATAAATTTACGGTAGACCGCATTAGCCGGGATCGGCGCCTGTTGCGGGATCACAATGCGAACGCTCTGGCCGGCTGTGGGCAGGTCCCGGATCACGAAGTCAAAGATACCACCCACGGGTTCAAAGTCCTCATCGGCCACCAGACCTTCGGTAACGCCCAGTTCATCGTTAAGAACCTGGACACCGCCGGAACCACCACCCAGAGCAAACTGGCCGATACCGCAAAGCACACCGGGATCACACTCGATCAGGTACGAGGTGGTGCTGATGATGACCTGCGGCAGGACGTTACTGGACGGCATATTGTCCAGGTAATCCGGGATACCGTTGCTATTGGTATCCGATGTGCCTTCAGTGAGGTCATCGATACCGTCTTCATCCGTATCGGTGCCCGCATCCAGCACCGGCAAGGAAGGCAGGACAAGGAAGTAGAGGTAACTCGTGTCTACCCCACCTGCCGAATCGGTGGTAACCACCTCCAGTTTGCGCAGCCCTGCCTGGCCGGCAGGATCAAACACAAAGGTGTTATTGGTGGCACTGCCGTCGGTGTCACTCAAGCGGCTGTCGGTACCGGCCCAGTTGAAGCTGTGGGTATCACCCGGGTTGGGGTCAGTCACCACGGCGGTTGCGGTCACCGGACCACTGCCCGCACCCACCAGGATGGTATCGGCCCCCGCCTGGTTCATTACCAGGTTCACCTTGGGTATCACATTGCCATCAATAATATTGATGAAGTGATGATCCGCCGCACCGGCATTGATATCCCGGATGTCCGGGTTGGCCGGGTCGTAATTCGGGATCGGCTCATTACTGCGCGGTGAGTCGTCATCCAGGCGAATGATCAACCGGGTATCGCCCGGTGTGCCGCCTGCCAGCAGGTTCACGGTGAAAGACACCTCGGTCTGGCCTTCAGTAAAGGTCACGCTGCCGTCCATTGCGTCGTGATCGATACCCAGGAGCGCCGTGCTCGCCGGGTCGATGACATAAGGCACTTCCAACGGATAGAAGGGTGAGCGGCCATTGAGGATGACCCGCACCTGCACGCTGGTGTTTTCCACGGCGACCTGGTGTTTGCCGAAGGCGACACGCGGACGCACGTTCACCACCTGCACCGCTTCGCCAGTCAGGCCATCCGGATTGGTCGCACGCCAGACAATCTCGTGGCGGCCCGGCGGCAGCAGGATCAGGTTAGCCAGCAAGCCTTGCGGCTGCGTGACACAGCAATCCTCACCACCCGTGCTGTCACTGGCCAGATCCCGCAGGGCTTGTTGCACCACTGCTGGGCTGGTGCCCGGCGGCAGGCTGAGCAATTGCCGCAGGCTGATGGGCGTGTAGAGACCAATGGCGTTGATGGTGATGTCTTCCGGCGGTGTGACTACCGGTTCGGCACCGTCGTATTCCACAGTCAGGGTAAAGACCGGCAGGGTCACCGTCTCAATACCGTCGCTGACAGACAGGGCGATGTTATAGGACATATCCGCATCGGCCGCACGCGGGGTACCGCTCAACTGACCGGTCGCGGCATTCAGGGTCAACCAGCCCGGCAGGCCGAGCGCGCTGAAGCTCAGTTCGTCGTCATCCGCGTCAGATGCGGTGGGCGTAAAGCTGTAGGTGGCACCCACGTAAGCAGTCAAGGGCGGGGTACCGCTGATCTCCGGTGCCACGTTGGTTGCCAGTACTTCGATACTAAAGCCCGGCAGGTTAGCAGTCAGTGCACCATCGCTGACGGTGATGATGATGTTCGGGTAGAGGCCAACATCATCGACGTCGGGCGTGCCAGCCAGGGTGCCGGTCGCCGGATCAAAGCTAGCCCAGGCCGGTTGATTGGCAACGCTGAAGGTCAGGTCGTCACCGTCCAGATCGCTGGCAGTCGGGGTGAAGAGGTACGGCGTATCCTGATCCAGGCTGGTGGCGGGCATACCGCTGATAACCGGCGCATCGTTCACATCAACAACCGTCAGGCTGAATGCTGGCAAGTTGGAGCTCTCAACGCCATCACTGACGGTGATCACGATATTGCTGGTAATGCCCACATTGGCTTGTGATGGCACACCGCTCAAGGTGCCGGTTTCAGTATCGAAGCTCGTCCAGACCGGCTGGTTAGCGATGCTGAAGGTCAGGGTATCGCTATCAACATCCGCCGCCGACGGCGTAAAGCTGTAGAGCGCGTTCTGGTCAGTAACCGTCGCCGGGGTACCAGTGATGGTCGGTGCATTGTTCACCGCACTAATGGTTACCGTTGCTGCAATGGCAGGCGCGGCAGTATCAGCACCGCTATTCGCAACCCCGCCGTTATCCTGAACGCTGCTCAGGGTCACGGTGCGACTGAGCGGATTCGGATTCTCGCTGGTGTTGCGATAGGTCAGGCCATCAATGACTGCCTGCGCCGCCACGCCGGTGATGCCGGTGGCATGGCTCAGGGTGACGGTCGCCGTGGTGCCCGCCACAGCCACTGAAACATCCAGCGCATTGGTGGCCGTTACCAGCGCGTTGCCCTGGGTCAGCACGACATCGGAGCCGTCAATGGCCAGGATTTCATCACTGCCATTGTTAATACCGGCCACGGTAAGTTGCAGGCTGATGATGCTTTGCACGGCTTCTACCGGATTAATGCTGACCGCACTGAACAGATCCACTGCGGCGCCGCCTTCGGTAAAGGTCGGGGTACCGCCGGTGGCCATTACGACCGGTGCGTCGTTTTTCAGGCTGATGGTGACTGACGCCGTTTCGGTCACTGACGCGCCGGCTTCGTCCGTAAACGTCCAGTCCAGCACTACACTGGCATCCGGATCGTTCGACGTAGTGGCGTAGGTGATCTGCTGCATCATGGCGTTAACGTCGGAGCGTTCCGGCAGCTCGCCATTGGCATCGGTGTAGGTCACCACCAACTGGCCAGCGGTCGCCGTATCAAAGGTGGCGATGGCTTGACCGTTTTTGATGATCTCGCCTGCCACCAGGTTCATGCCGCTGCCATCCATAAAGCCGAAGGTGTCAGAAGCCTCCACTCCGCCATTGCGCGCGATGGTCACAGAGGCGCCGTTGTAGTTGCCGTTGCCGCCGTTCAGCTCATCCAGTTCGTCATCGGTGACGGTGACATCGTTATCCATCACCACCGCGACGCCATCTTCGATGTAGGTGTTACCACCACTCAAATCCAGAAGTACCGGTGCGCGGTTACCTTCCACTGCGCCGATATCCACCGCCGCACCGGCAACGCGCGCAGAGCCTACGGCGTCTATCGGTAGCGCCTCAGCTGTAATGGCATCGCCATCCAGATCGTAGGTATCGGCGGGTAAGGCAAGGTTACTGCCCGCATCGGATAAGGCGCTGCCAGCCATGGGTCGGTGAGTCATGATACTGCCGCCGTTATCGGCGAGGTCGCCGAGCAGCAGGTCGAGAGTACCCTGGTTGTTGAGGCTGTTATTGTCAGTCGTGATGGTCGCGCTGGTACCGAAGTAGCTGTTGGTTGCTGCTTCTATCGTGCCAATAACATCGCTTGCTGAGCCACCCGTTGCCAGGGGCGAGCCGCTGCCGCTGGCCGTTGCACCCGCACCCGCCGTGTTGCCCGCAACCACAGTATTCACAAAGACATCATTTGTGCCGTTGGCCGATACGCCGCCACCGCTATCCGCCGCAGCGTTACCGACAATGGTGGAATTATAGATGGCTGCTGCACCGCTGCTGATCCGAAGTCCGCCACCAACGCTGCTCAAGCCAGAGGCTGTATTGCCACTGATGGTCGAGTTCACGACCAGCAAGTCAGGACCGGCATATTGGATACCGGCGCCATGGCCTCCGGCACCCGTGGTGGTGTTGTTGCTCACGGTGCTATTGATCAGATGTAGTACACCATTGCCTACCAAGCGGATACCGCCACCAAACGTGTCACTGCTATTCCCGCTGATGGTGCTGTTGATGATGCGCAAGGTGACCGTGGAGCCATAGATACCGCCACCACCCCAGCCCAATTCGTGGTTGTCCGTGACCATAGAGTCGCGTAGCGTCGTATCGGTGTTGACCTCGAGCGCAAGCCCTCCGCCGCCGCCATTACCGCCCCCCTGGGTCAACGTCAGCCCTATCAGTTCGATACCCGTACGGCCTGAAGCCACCCGTATGATTCGGCTGACGTTGTTACCGGAGAGAGTGATATCTGGCGAGCCGTCGTCATCCAGGTCACCGTCGATGATGAGGTTGTTGTGATTAACGGCGAGTTCAGAGCCATTAAGGGTAATGGTACCGCCCTGATTCCCTGCTGTGCCGCCGTCTAAATCAAAAGTAATAGTGTCGCCGTTGCTGCGTGCCCAGAACAAGGCTTCACGCAAGCTCAGGCCGTTACCGTCGGCTTCATCATCAATCAGAGTAGCGGCGGTGGTTCCGTCGTCGCCGGTGTCGAGGTTACTGGTTACCAGCAGGGTCAACGCCTGGGTTCTGATGGTGAATTCGTTGGAAAAAGTTGTACCGCTTCCGGTATTGCCAGCGGCGTCGACCACGCCGGTATTGTCCAGACTGATTAAATTATCCAGCTCGTATATATCCGGATCTGGTGTAAAAGTCGCCGTCCAGGTGATGTTATCCCCTGTCGTAAAGGCGCCCAGGCTACCGTTGATCACGTCCATATCAGCCGCATCCAAGCCACTCACAGCCTCGCTAAAGGTAATGGTCACCAGCGCGGTTTCACCAGCCAGTAATTCCGTATCTGCCACCACTATGGTTGCCGTCGGGCGCTGAGTGTCTACCGCATAGTTATTGGAATCCGTGGTCGCTGCGCCCGCATTGCCAGCAATATCCGTCACACCGGTCAGGTTCAAGCTGATGACATTGGTGACGGCGGCCGTGTCAGCCGCTGGGGTCAGGGTAGCGGTCCAGGTCACGTTACCGTCACTCGAACTGACGTTAGTCAAGGTGCCATTACCAATGGTGAGATCGTCGTTAGCGAAGCCCAAGATGGCTTCACTAAAGGTAAATGTCACCGAAGAGGTTTCGCCCACCAATAAGTTGGTGTCTGCAACGACAATCCCCACAGTCGGCGGTGCCGTATCGACCTCTATGGCCAGTGCGCTGGAAGCGGCACTCTCGTTACCCGCTGTATCCGCCGCCGTTGCGGTCAGGTTGTGGGCGCCGTCGGTCATTGCTGCACCGGGTGTGAAACTCCAGGCGCCGCTACCGTCGGAGGTGGTGGTACCCAACACACCGTCCACGTCAGAACTGACCTCTATCGTGACATTGGCATCCGCCGTACCGTTAATGGTGGGCGTATTGTCGTTGGTAACGGCGTCTCCAGGCGTACCGGAATCCGATGCGGCATCCAGTGATAGACCGGTGGGCACACCGGGTGCTTCGCGGTCCACGGTGTGGAGGTCGCCGCTGGTAAAAGCGGGCACAAAGCCGTTAGTGCCATTGCCGTTGCCCAGGGTATCGGTGATGCCGGAATTGGCGTTCACATCCAGGCGCAGGGTGCCGGTGCCGGTAATCTGGTCGATCGTGACTGTCACGGTATTCAGGTTCACCGGCGAGTTGCTTGCAATATTGCCAGATACCCCCGCGCCACTCGGCGTCAGCGTAAAGTCACTCACAGAAATATTCGCGGGCACTTCATTAAAGGTCACGGTGAACTGGATGGCTTCCGCACTGGCCGAGGGTGAACCGGCGACGGTGATCGAGGTGACCGTCGGTGGCGTCACATCAGCGACAGTGAAGTTCCAGGAGGTACTATCCGCAATACCCGCGTAGGCGATGCCGACCAGGTCGGTTACCGCGCCATTGTCCACCTGAATGTAATAGCTGGTGCTCTCGCTCAGGTCAGCTGTCGGGTTGATCGTCAGCTCGTTGCCCGTGATGCTCAATTGACCACCGTGGGAAGTGACATCAATGACCGCGACCGGGACGTTCAGCGAGTCGTAAAGGGTGATATCGCCTGCACCTAATGTGATGTCTTCGCTGAAGGCCATCACAAAGTTGGCGTTGGCTGCGACCGTGGCAGAGTCGTCCGCCGGACTGAGGGTTTGCAGGGTGGGCGCGGCGGTATCTACCAGCACGCCAGAGGCATCACCAACCGTATTCAGGGTAAGCGTCAAGTCATTGCCAGCCGCATCGCGCATCGTTCCGCCGTCCAAAACAGCAGAAGCACCGATGGCTATACCATCACCGTCGTTGTCGCCCGCCTGCACGGTGTAACTGAAGACCAGGGCTGATGTAGTTGAGCCGGAGGCATAAACTGCTTCACGCGCTGTAGCGCCGATGGTCAATGGCAAGTGAGGCGTGCCGCCACCGGTGTTCACTGTAACGTTTTCTGTGGTGTTAACCGTGAAGCTCAGGGTTTCCCCGACCAAATAGGTATCGGCCGCAGGTACTGACACGCTGCTAATTGTCGGAGCCACAGCATCCACTAGGACTGATGCGGTACTGCCGACGGCGTTGAGCGTAAGGTTCATATCGTTGCCGGAGCCATCTTGCAATATGCCACCGTTGGCTTCGATCACTCCCGCTACCGCAATACCATTGGCGTCCAGGTCGCCCGATTGAACGGTGTAGCGGAAGGTTAACCAAGGTGACGCCGAACCGGATATATAAGACGCATAACGGGTAGTTGCACCAATAGTCAGCGCGATACGGGGTGTGCCGCCTGTGGTATTCACAACGACGTCACTACCGGCAGCAATGTTCACCGTGAAATCGAGGTTTTGTCCGGCAATATAGGTGGCATTGGCAGGAACGCTGACACTCACTACCGTCGGCGCTGCGTTATCCACGGCAGCGTTGGACGTATCGGCTCTGGTTGTAGCATTGCCTGCGTTGTCCGTTGCAGTGACTGACACATTACGCCCACCGGCTTCTATTACACCGGCAACAACCGTGTAAGTGGCCGTCCAGGTGTTCGCATTGTTCGTGGCAGTTACTGCTGCACCGCCGCCAAACTGAGAAAAATCAAAGGTCACATTGGTGATGGAGTCGCTGTTGTTATCGCCTCCAGCCGTATTGTTCCAGGTTGCGGTTACTGTATCGCCAATAATGTAGGTGCCGCCCGACCCGGTACCGCCGCCGGAGATGCTGATGTTGGCATCAGTTACGGTAGGAGCGACGCTGTCGACCGTTGCATTTGTCGTGTCCGCAGTGGTCGTGGTGTTTCCAGCGTTGTCTGTGGCAGTGACAGAGACATTACGATTGGTTGCATCAATAGCTCCCGCCGTAATTGTGTAAGTTGCAGTCCAGGTGCCCGAGCTATTCGTCGCCGCTACGGCAGCACCGCCACCAAATTGGCTAAAGTCAACGGTAACGCCACTAACTGCATCAGAATTGTTGTCTCCACCAGCAGTGTTGTTCCACGTAGCGGTAACTGTGTCGCCAATTTTGTAAGCACCGCCGGTACCGGATGCGCCACTAATACTGATCCGCGGATCCGTGACAGTAGGCGCGACATTATCCACGGTCGCATTGGTCGTATCTGCTGTAGTAGTACTGCCGCTGCTATTAGTGGCGGTTACGCTTACGTTGCGGTTGGTAGCATCAATGGCACCGGAGACAATGGTGTAAGTCGCGCTCCAAGTACCTGCACTATTGGTCGCCGCGATGGCAGCACCACCACCGAATTGTGTGAAGTCGACCGTAACGGAACTGAGAGGATCACTGTTGTTATCTCCACCCGCAGTGTTGTTCCACGTGGCTGTTACCGTATCACCAATTTTGTACGCGTTACCAATTCCAGAGTAGCCGCTGATACTGATGTTGCCGTCGGTGACGATAGGCGGAGACGAATCAATAGCGCCCTGGATTGTAAAATTTCTGAATTCAAACAGCGCGACATCAGCCAGCTGATCACAACTTGTCCCGCAATCAAAATAAAGCTTAAACCCGGTCAACTTGACACCGGAAAATGCGGTGAGCTGACCACCTCCGAACGTAAACGATTCATCAAATGTAGCAGTGCCAGCTATCGTGGAAGAGTTGACCGTTCCTCCGCCCTGAACCATCCCGACTATGCGTATGTTGGAAAAGTTATGCATATATCCTAGGGCCTCACCGCTACTTAACCCGGTGAGTTCGAACGCCGTGGTATTGGTTCCATCTGCTCGCACATATAAATAATGGTTGGCGTTACCCGCACCGGTCGCCATATAACCGATGCTACCTCCATAGATACCAACATTTCGTATGATATTGCTGCCATCTCTTGCCGTCATTCTGAAATCGGTTGTGCTGAGCTCTGTAGTATTGTTTCCCGCCCAACCACTAAAGTCATACGTGCCATCAGCAGCGGCTAATATAGTTGAAAAATCTTTGAGTGCAATCGACTCGGACAAAACCAATGTATCAATATCGCCTTTGCGTATTTCCAGATCCCAGTTAGCCCCCAGGATTTCATTGCCGGTTTTATCTACTGACGCAGCCACATCCACATGCGTATTCTGTTTCAGAACGTCCAGTAAGTCTTCGCCTGCCTCGCCCTGAGCAAGATCGCAACCATAAAGCAATAGATCACCGCCTTCGCGAACAGCTTGGTTAATCGCTGCAAATCCCGGGATATTTTCCAGCAGAGTTTGTTTATCGATCTGGTGGCCACCAAGGTACATCACCCCTGCTTCGGCGTGAGCAACAATATGCACAGCATGTAAGTTTTTGTAGCCCTTCAGGGCCTGAACCAAGGCTTCAACACCGCCATCGGCGTTTTTAATTTCGACAATGTCTATGCCAGGCTTCACCTGCTTAAGGATCAAATGTTTATCCTGCACATTGGCGTCGACAAGGACCAGTTCGCGAGCTTGCGTGCCCTGCGTTAAAAACAATTCATCCGCTTGTACAACTGCTGGCGACTGACGCTGCCAGGACAAAGGCGAACTCACTGGCAAAGCCGAATGGCTCACTGCGCTGGCAGTCAACTTTCGTTGATATGCGCCGTAACTCGACGGCGCACCATAGGCCGCAAGGGGAAGCAAAAGGCTGGTCATACTGCCGAGAATTGTTTTACGCATCATGTTATTCCTGGGTGATGTTTTTTGACTTGGCCGCAATGATGTTGGCTGACGTTCCATTAGTGTCCTGCCAAAAATCCATTTCCTGATATTTACTGAACAGGTCGGGGGGCAGGATGCTTCGCCGGGATCTGAATTCCACTTTTTTTCGAACGGTATGCAATCCCTTCACACCGAGTTTTTGGTCAAACTCACTGTCTTCGTATTCAATTTCGTTAAAGTTATGATCAAACTCTGGCTCGCCAATGAATCGGTATATCAGTTGCAGCGTCTTGTTGGGATGTTGTGTTAGCAGATCATAATCAACCAACAATAATCGATCAGAATATTCACCATAGTAAGCTTCTTTCAATGCAGTCCATGCACTGCCAACTGTGCTTCCGGCATTAATCAGTGATTCACAACGGCTGTATACCGTCTGACGACTGCCGGCATTGAACATGCGACTGTAGTCGAACGGATTTTTGCGGTAGATGACTTCAAAGCTATCCATAATCCAGGCGGGGTTGCGCACACAACAAATCACCTTGAAGTCATCAAACAATTCCACCAATTGATGTAAACGTGCGGTCCACAAACGATTGGTATCAAAAATAAGATCGCACTGTGTTTTATCATCGTAATAAGCATCGAATAATGCTTTACACATGCGTTTGCGTTTTTCTTCGTCAAAGAATGTATAAAATTCGCTACCGGCCCCGGTCTGCTCAAGCATACCGTTGACCAAGCCAGCGACAGGGCTGCTCATTGCCGCATGAAAGCGGGGATTTTGCTTGAGTATTCCTGCAAGCAATGTTGAACCCGAGCGAGGCAAGCCGGATATGAAATGAAATTTTTTTGACATCTATAGAGATCTATCCAGAATCAGTTTTCATTGAAACACATCCTTGTGTATGTGCTATTTTCAATACCTATGTATTAAACACCAATTACTTCTCGCCATTTTCCAAGCTAATTTCTCGGCGGAAAAATACCATCCACCGCAATACAGAAATTGAGCGTAAGATAAGGCTGGCGGTTTTCATGAGCCTGACTCCCACCATTCGGCGTAGCAGCCATGGGTGACATGAGGGTATCGGGAACGAGCCCCTGACTGTTATTCATATAGTTAACTGTGCCACCGCCACCGCGCACATCTTTTGCTAAGAATGAATTCTCGTCGGGCGTGCCCGTAGCACCATTAGTGTTCAACGCAGTTAGCAAATGGCTATGTCCCGGCATTTCTGTTTCCAGCAATGTGACCTGGTTTTCTCCTTCGACCTGGCCCAGGTCCCATTGAGAAAGTCCCGGCCCGCGCCCAACCCCAGGTACTACTCGCCCCATCAAATTAGGCAAGGCGAAGGTTGTTCTCCCATCGCCACCATAGACTGTTCCTATGATAGAAAATAAGGCGGTATTGCTGGATATAGCCATCAACTGACCATTACATAATGCCCAACCTCGCGGTGCAAAGTTGTAAGGGAAAACGCGAATCTCACCAATAAACTGGTCCATGGTTGGGCTCCTTAATTCTGGCTCGGGAAAATGCCGAACAGTGCAATAATGTAGTTAATAGCGGTGCTGGGCATGATGTTATCGTGCGGCTGGCTGCCACCTGCAGCCGCCACCGTGCGCGGGTCCAATACCTGCTGTTCCACACCACCTGGGTTGGGAGCATAAAAGTTATTTATTGCATTGGAAGCAAATACAGCATCCGTCGGACTTAACGATGCAGCTTCTGTTTTGCTTGCTGTGAACAGGTGGTTGTGCGCGGGTATTTGCGTTGTCAGTAAGGTAACGGTTTCTGACCCAAAGGACTCGCCAAGAACACGAGGTGATAATCCTGTTCCCTGGCCTTGCCCCAAGGGAATCCGTCCACGCAAATCCGGCAATGCAAAGGTTGTCTGTCCGTCGCCGCCATAGGTCGTTCCTATTACCGTAAACAAGACTTCATTCTGGCTGATGGGCAACAACCTGCCGTCACAAAATGCCCAGTTACGCGGCGGAAAATTCCCGGCAAATAAACGCACTTCTCCAACATATGGTTCCACAGTATTTCTCCTTAATCAGTTACGTGACGGGAAAATACCCGAGGTCGCAATACAAAAATTCATCACCAGAGACGGCTGACTGTTAGGGTGCGGCTGGGAGCCTCCGGTATTTCCAATATTGGTCGGGCTTAAGGTTTGCATTTCTTGGGCGGGGCCATACAGGTTAATTGTACTTACATTGCTGGATGCGATTGCACTGCCATCAAATGACGGGGTCATCCCGGCCGTATTGGTGGCTGAAATCATGTGTGTATGCATAGGTAAATTGGCTAGCGTTAATGTCACATTTTCCATACCAGCCATTTGCCCCAAGGGAACCTGACCATTTCCGGAATGCATCGGCACGCGACTGCGCAAATCAGGCAAAGCAAATGTGGTGGTGCCGTTACCACCATAAGTCACACCGATTAATGCAAATAAAGCCTGGTTCTGTGCGATAGACAAGAGCTGCCCCTGACACAAAGCCCAACCTTTAGGTGCAAATGGATAAGGAAATAATTTGATTTCCCCAAGATAAGGTTCTGCCATACATTTTCTCCTTGTGGATAAGACCTGCCCCAACCGGCATCAGGTGAATAAAAAGCGGGCATACTCGGCCTCTTTATCAAGTGAAAAGAGACTGGACTTTTCAGCTAATCACGGGATTTTCAGCGCATTAATTGTCTTTTCTTGAATCAGTCATGCTGTTTTTATCTAATCCAACTCGTTGTTTAAGCTTTTGCTGTAACTGTAGAAGATTATTCTGGAAGTTCCAGCCTCACAAACCGCCAAAAACTTTAATTTGACGAGCCTGAATGATTGCGCTTGTCACCAGCATCATTCGCCATTTTTTTGGCAGATTCAGCATGGCAAACCTTACTCAACCAGCAGCTTAGCGCCTGCGAACTAAAAATAGCATTACACGCCATAACAGCGCCGACCATCAGGCAACATTCCACACCATCGTTTCGTGGGTCTCGCCTGCCCCGGCAATCACAAAGCCTTGTGACAGATACAATTTCTTTGCTGGCATATTCATCCGATCTACGGAAAGCCTGATGGTGCACTTTTGTTGGCGGGCCACATTCTGTACAGCCTGCAACACGCGCGTTCCAATTCCCTGACCCCGCTCGGCGGGCAGAATTGAAAAATCCACAATATGAATAGAGGAAATATCGAAGTGCAGCATGATCTTGCCAATCGCTGTTTGCCTTGACTCGACCACATAGACTTTGGCATCCGGTGCTTGCTGGCGATATGAGGCTTGTTGCAACTGATATTGTTGGACGACCAGTTTGTCGATGAATTCTCTGGACATCGGTAGCTGATAGAGGTCGTCGCGCGTATACCGGAAAAGTTGTTCTAGAAATACATCATCCTCTTGCGTCGCAAGCCGGTACTTCAGGTCTTCTAACAGCGAAAAACTTTCCAGCATCAGCACAACCCTGCCAGCGATAGAGAGTCGACATAAGCCAGATTACGGTAGAGCGACAACACCTCCTCGCCCGGCATCGGAAATTCGTGCGAACGATAAAAATCCCGCTTATTTTGCCCGTCAGATTGAAATGGCTGATCGGGCGCCTTGGAATGAAAATTCATACGCGTCACTACTCTGGTCCGTGTATCCTCACCAATCCCCAAATTAAAATACTCAGCCACTTCAAACATTTTGCTCACCGTTAAACTTGCATAGTCTACCGTCCACACACCGCTGCTATTTTTATAGGTATTCATTGCGTCGAGCAGTGATCGCAATACACCTTCACGAAATTCACCAAGACTGGTGCCGTTGGCGACAGCGCGAATAGGTTGGATAACCATCAGGGATTGATCTCCTGCCATATGTCGCCCGGCGGAGCGTTGATGTGAGGCCAGGATTTCTACCGGATTACGCACCAGAAATAGCACCGGAACCTGGGGATAGAGTGCACGAATCTGTGACCAGAAAAACATATCCCAGGCGTTCCATTTGATAATAACCTTGCGTCGGCTTGACGACGTTATGGCCTGTAAATGGATGAGTTGCGGCAGTAGATGTTGTTTTATTTTTTCATTGAGAGAATCATCGAGCATCAACTCTGTCAGCAAAGGAGATTCAGATAACACACAGGTGTTATCCAGCTCGGCAAGGCAGCCCGAGACCAAGGTAGAACCACAGCGCGATAAGTGAAAAATAAAGCCCGCCGGCTGTAACGGCGCGGTAATGATCTGACCATCCATCAAAGACTCCAATGAAGTCTTTGGTGTAATCAACTGGTTCAGCAATTGCCCGCGACAACGCCCAATGTATTGGTCATGAAAAGGTTCAGTGGCATGCCCCAGAGGCAAACACCAATCAATACTGCGGACTTTTTTCTGGTAACGATATGGCAGCCAATGGGCACTCAAGGCTGTAAGCTCAACATCATGTATTTGCTGATTACAGGCAGCCAACGCTCTCAGCAACTGATCATCCGTCAATGCTTCCTGACGCCATAGCGATTTGAGCTGTTGCAGAAATTGTTCAACGGTGGTGGCTTGTTGGCACTGCGCCAGTTGTGCCGGCGAGCAAATCAATTCCCGATAAGCGGCCAGGATACTCATGCAACCTGATGCTCCATATCTTGTGGCCATCCCGGCGTGACCTGTTCACGCAACCAATTATCAGCCACACAGTCGATCACCAGGTTGATACGATCTTCGCTCCCCCGATTTTGCACCGCATGTTCCTGGTCGGCATTGATATACCAAAGCTCGCCCGCGTTCATGGGAACGCGCTGGTGGTTAACATAAAAGTGAATCTGGTTTGAGGTTTGCAACGAAAGGTGCAAGCGCGCTTCGCCATATTCCAGGCTCAAGCCGTAATCGCGATGGGGTTTAATTTCGGCACCGGCTTTCAGGCGCATCAGGCGTACAGATTTTAATGGGCACTGCAGGCGCTGGAGAATTGCGCTTATCGCGGGGCATGTCGCTAGCACCGGCAAGTCTTGCCAGTGGTCACCGGCCGCGATAGAAAAGCCCTGCAAAATTGGATGTGCATCGAGATGCTCATGCGAGCAACGCAACGGCAACACATCCCAACCACCGGAATAATCCTTGCGATTGACGTGATCAACCCAGGCTACCCCGGTCGCTTCAAGCAGCCGGGCAAGCTCATCCTGCAACGCCGGCAAGTCAACATGGCAGGGCAGCTTCGCGCAGGAAATCACCGGCGGGCTATCAAGGTCATTTGAACTACATGCGGCTGTTATTTCCATAACACGTCCGTGGGCTCCCTAAATAAATATGTTAACCAACGCGATCCGACCGGGATCAGCTTTTTTAACCCTAGATGAAAATTCTGAAATTACAAACGCAGGCAAACACCAGCGCACAGGTGACGCAAGCTGCGCTACACTTCACCGCCTGGCGCGTCGATATATTATTGTCAGCACATTCACCGCCAAATAAACATTACACCTCACTACACATTCAATTTATGCAGCCACTTACCCAACAGGAACGCTCGCAACAAAAACATCAACGCCCCTGCGTGCTCTGGTTTACCGGCCTGAGCGGCGCGGGAAAGTCCACTCTGGCCACCCTGACCGAGCGGGCGTTATTTGCCGCGGGCTGTCATACCTTTTCATTGGATGGCGATAAGGTGCGCACAACGCTGTGCCAGGACCTGGGGTTTTCGATTACTGACCGGCGGGAAAATATTCGTCGCATTGGGGCGGCGGCCAAAATATTTACCGAGTCGGGCCTGATGGTGCTAACCGCCACCATCTCACCTCTGCGCAGCATGCGCGACGAGGTTCGGCGTGCATTTGCACCGGGAGAATTTATCGAAGTGTTTGTCGATGCGCCGCTGGCTGTTTGCGAAACACGCGACCCCAAGGGTCTCTATCGCAAAGCGCGGGCCGGATACATCGCAGACTTTACCGGCATCGACTCTGCTTACGAGCCGCCATCAGCACCGGAGATTCACCTGCGCACCGACCAGGTATCACCAGAGGCGTGTGTAGCGAGTGTGATCGGTTATCTGCGTGATCGGGGTTATCTGCTGCAAGATGAGTAATTTATTCAGTCCGTACCGGTATTTTTTTTACCAGGGTGATGTCAGCCGCAACAGGGTTGATGCTCGCCTGGTAGGCAATCACCTCCACCCCCATGGCGATGGCATCGCGCAGGTGTTTGCCATAAACCGGATCTATCCCATCAGCCGGTTCCACCCATTCAATGCCGGTATGCTGCACGCAAAATAGCAACACCGCACGATATCCCTGTTGCACCATGGCCATCAGCTCGCGCAAATGTTTGCTGCCGCGATCACTGATGGCATCGGGAAACAAGCCCTGCCCTGGCGCCTCCATCAAGGTCACACTTTTGACTTCTACATAGCAGGGGCGTGGATCCTGCGGTGCGCCATCCAGCAAAAAATCAATCCGCGACTTTTCTTCCCCGTAAATCACTTCGCGCCGCACGGTTGTGTAGCCGCGCAGCTCCTCAATAACCCCCGCTGTAATTGCCAGTTGCACCAGGTGATTGGCGCGCCCGGTGTTCACACCGGCCAGGTGCCCGCCAGGGGTGGTGACCACTTCAAGGGTATGGGCGTATTTGCGTTTGGGATTATCGGACGTGGAATACCAGCATGGGGTAGCAGGCAGAACGCAGTTGCGCATGGAGCCGGTGTTGGGGCAGTGCAAGGTAATGACATGGCCGTCGGCAAGGCGGACATCCACCATAAAACGTTTGTAGCGTTTCAGCAGTTCTGCAGTTTGCCAGGACGGCAATTCAGCCTGGGTCGGTAGCAACATGAACAAGGCTCTCCGTGTATTAGCGTTGTGTAGCTGTCGGGCCGGAGAGGATAACATCGCTTTGCCGAGGGTTTCGAATCGCTTAACACTTCCTTCATTAACCCGACGCAGGTCGCAAAACTGCAACAAAACGAACCGCCAGATGGTCAATTAACGGCTATATTTTATCTTTCAAGGGTTGGCCGGGGAGTCTTGCAAGGCCCCACCAAAAAGTGCTGGCACCAAGTTTTGTTATCTGGTAGCTTGCCTCCCCTTAAAAATCTGTGTGCTTGCCCGGGACGGTTGCTGTATGACCGCGAGCCCTCGGCAGCAACAGGCTTGAGCGGCACCAGTGCCGTATATCTGCTGGATTGAGGAAGTTAGACGAGGCGCCAAAATCATGCCGAAAAGCTCAACGAATACCGAAACCTTCGCTTTACGCCCTTTTGTTCCTTATAAAGAGAAGAAAGGCGAAGAGTATATGAACGCCAATCAAAAGGAACACTTCAAGCAGTTGCTGATGAATTGGAAGATGGAACTCATGGAAGAAGTGGATCGCACCATGAGCCACATGAAAGATGAAGCAGCCAACTTTCCTGACCCCGCCGACCGCGCCAGCCAGGAAGAAGAGTTCAGCCTGGAGCTGCGCACCCGCGACCGCGAGCGCAAGCTGATCAAGAAGATCGACAGCACCATGGAACTGATCGAAAACGACGACTACGGCTTTTGTAATGCCTGCGGTGTCGAGATCGGTATCCGTCGTCTGGAAGCACGTCCCACCGCCACGCTGTGTGTAGACTGCAAAACCCTGGACGAAATCAAAGAGAAACAAATCGGCGGCTAAGCTGCTGCGCGAGAATAAGGGAGCCTGCGGGCTCCCTTCTGCATTCTGGCCCTATGATCAAGTCACTCGCCGCCCTGTCTCCGCTTCACCCTCCCCGGCCTTATATCGGGCGTTTTGCACCATCTCCCACCGGCCCCTTACATTTCGGTTCGCTGGTCAGTGCGCTGGCGAGTTATCTGCACGCGCAACATCACAACGGCACTTGGCTGGTGCGTATGGAAGACCTGGACCCGCCGCGCGAACAGACCGGTGCCGCAGACGCCATCTTGCGTTGCCTTGAGGCGCACCAGTTACAGTGGGATGGTGCAGTGCTTTATCAAAGCCAACGGTTAAGTGCCTATGAAGCTGTGCTGGACGCATTACGCCGCGAGGAGCTGGTATACGCCTGCGACTGTACGCGGCAGGATCTGCACGCCATGGGCGGTATCTACAATGGTCGCTGTCGACAAAGGATAATCGACCTGAATCAGCCGCACGCCTGGCGCCTGAAGCTATACGATTTACCGCCGGCTTACGCCGCACTGGAAAGCGAGGTGCGCTTTACCGATTTGCTTCAGGGTGAGCAACAGCAAAACCTGCGCCGCGCTGCGGGCGATCAAATCCTGAAGCGCAAGGATGATTTATTTGCGTACCAGTTAGCGGTGGTCGTGGACGATATCGCGCAGCAGGTGACGCATATTATTCGCGGTAATGACCTGCTAGAGGTAACCGCCCGCCAGATTTTCTTCTTCCGACTATTGGGCGCTGCAGTTCCCGCCTTTGGGCATGTACCGCTGGTGCTCAATGCGCAGGGGCAGAAGCTGAGCAAACAAAATCTGGCTCCGCCGCTCGACAACGCGAAAGCTGGCAACAATTTATGGCATGCACTGCAGTTTTTAGGGCAGAATCCACCTCTTGTATTACAAAATGCCAGCGCACTCGAGGTTCTGGAATGGGGCAAGGTCCACTGGGACAGCCGCAACCTTCAACCCGACAATCGCTCGGCGGATAATTGACCAGCGACGCTGGCACCACACACATCGGCAACACAGGAACTTCACCATGACCAATCAACGCCTTGTCATCTTGCTGTTGCTGATTGCCTATATTTTCTCGCCCACCTTGTTTACCTGGATCATCAACCCGGAAGGCGCCTGGTACCGGCCTTACATTATCTGGGCACTGGTCATCGTCATTGCGTTTGTGATCCAGATGCGCAAAAAGCCGTCCATCAGCCGGCGCCATTTGCAGGATTAACTGCGACACCCCGGACCATCGACCCGGGTAATGAAAAGTTATACACACACTGAAAAAGCTTACAAAAAGAATCGACCACCATGACGTTTGAATTAAGCCATGTTGCCCTGATCGGCATCAGTTATCTTCTGCTTCTGTTCGGCATCGCCTGGATCACCGAGCGCGGCTGGATTCCGGATGCCATTACCTCGCATCCCATCACCTATATTTTGTCCCTCGGTATCTTTGCCAGCGCCTGGGCGTTTTATGGCGTGATTGACCTGGCCTTTTCCTACGGCTACGGCGCCCTCGCCTATTACCTGGGCACTGGGGCATTGTTCCTGTTTGCGCCTGTCGCACTGGCGCCCCTCGCGGAGTTGGCGCGGCGGCATCAGGTGCACTCCCTCGCCGACTTGCTGGTGTTCCGCTATCACAGTCACGCCGTGGGCGCCCTGACGACGCTGTGTATGTTGCTCGGCATCCTGCCGCTGATGGCGCTGCAGATCCAGGCCATTGCAGACACCATGCACATCCTCACCGTCAGCGGCAATCCGTCGCTCCCCTTACAAGGCACCGGGCTGACCTTCAAGGATTTGATGGCACTGTGTTACTGCGTGATCCTCGCGCTGTTTACCATACTGTTCGGCTCCAACCGCGAGCAGCATCGCGGCTTGATTACCGCCATGGCCTTTGAGTCGTTACTGAAAGTGTGCGCGCTCTGCGCCGTAGGATTGGTGGCGGTGTACGGCATCTTCGGCGGCTTGGGTGGGCTGGATGAATGGCTCGCCGATCACCCGGAGAATATCGCGTTACTGCACACACCGATCCGCGATGGTTCGGCGCACACCCTGCTACTGGTGTTTATCGCCACGGCAGTCACCATGCCACACATCTTCCACCTGGGGCTCGCGGAAAACCCGCTGATGCGCAATTCCCACACAGTCACCTGGGCGTTTCCGCTGTTCCTGTTGTTGATGGCGTTACCGGTATTCCCGATTTTATGGGCCGGGTTTGAACTGGCAGTGCCCTTGCCCGCGCAATACTTCACCCTGGGCGTGCCCATTCTGTTTAACTCGCCGGGGCTGACGGTATTAGCCTTCCTCGGCGGTCTGTCCGCCGCTACTGGCGCGATGATCATCATCACCCTGGCCCTGGCAACCATGGTGATGAACCACTGGTTGTTACCGACCTTCCGCCTGCGTGCGCGCCATGACATCTACCGCCAATTGCTGTGGTTGCGTCGTATCCTGATCGGCGCCATCTTCCTGGGCGGCTATCTGTTTTACTGGATTCTCGATAATCGCTACAGCCTGACTAACCTTGCCTTACTAGCCTTTATCGAAACCCTGCAGTTCCTGCCCGGCACCTTCGCCATCATGTTCTGGACCAAGGGTAACCGGCGCGGCATGCTCGCCGGGCTGGCTGCCGGCACGCTGATCTGGGCGGGCGGCTTACTGGCTCCGGTGATATGGCATATCGAAGCCCTCACCATGCCTTTTACCGATGTGGTGATTCCCGTCGGTATTGAGCACTGGAGCGATGTGACGCTGGTATCCCTCGGGGTAAATACGCTGATATTTGTCATCATCTCGCTGATTACCCGCCAGACAGAAGATGAACATTACAGTGCTGACCTGTGTGCCGCCGACGAACTCAGCCATCCCGTACGGCAGGCGCTGGATGTGCATTCGGCCCTGGAATTCAAAACCCGCCTTGCCAAACCTTTGGGCAAGGTGACCGCCAGCCGCGAGGTGGATATTGCGCTCAACGAGCTGAACCTGAGCATCAACGAGCGTCGCCCCTACGCCTTACGTCGTTTGCGCGACCAGATCGAGGGCAATCTCTCCAGCCTGATGGGGATTCATGTCGCCAGCGAAATTATGGATAAACACCTGCCCTACCAGGTGGCAGAAGCGCGGGATACGGTGGATATCAACCTGATGGAAAATCGCCTGTCCGAATACCGCGACCACCTGACCGGGATGGCGGCGGAGCTGAACAACCTGCGCCTGTATCACCGCAAAACCCTGGAAGAGCTGCCCATGGCCGTCTGCTCCCTGGGGCGCGACATGGAAATCCTGATGTGGAACCGCGCCATGGCGGACTTGACCGAGACGCCCGGCGAAGAAGTCACCGGTTCACGCCTGGATGACATCGCGGAGCCCTGGCGCAGCTTGCTTACAGAATTCTGTAACGGCAGCGAAACCCATTATTACCGGCGCGAAATCGAGCTGAACGGCCGGCCTCATTGGGTCAGCCTGCATAAGGCCGCCATTGAAGGGACCATCAATGCCGGCGTATATGACCAGGTGATCCTGCTGGAAGACGTGACGGAGACCCAATTGCTGGAACAGGAACTGGTCCATAGCGAACGCCTCGCCTCCGTGGGTAGACTGGCCGCCGGCGTCGCCCATGAGATCGGCAACCCGATCACCGGCATTGCCTGCCTGGCGCAGAACCTGCGCTATGAGTCTGAAAACCCGGAAATATTGGAAACGGCAGAGCAGATCCTCAGCCAAACCGACCGGGTCAGCCGGATCGTGCAGTCCCTGGTCGGATTCTCCCACACCGGTCACAACAAAAAGAGCGACTTCCAGGCGGTTATTCTGCGTGACTGCGCCAACGAAGCCATCCAGTTGCTTTCTCTGCAAAAAGACAAGAACCAGGTGTTGTTCAGTAACGATATCGCAGCCAATGCGATTGTGGCGGGTGACACCCAGCGAATTATCCAGGTGTTTATCAACCTGCTCTCCAATGCGCGGGATGCCAGCCCCGAACAGGGCCGCGTTACCCTGGAGAGCAGCGAAGACGAATACAGCATTATCTTTTCTGTTACCGATGAAGGGTCCGGCATTGCGCCCGAACACATCGAACAGATCTTTGAACCCTTTTTCACTACCAAGGAACCCGGTGAAGGCACCGGCCTGGGCCTGGCGATGGTGTACAGCATTGTCGACGACCACGGCGGCTACCTGGATATCATCAGCCCCGCAGATACAGTGCATAATCGCGGCGCGCGCTTCACCATCAAGCTGCCGCGCCATATCGACTCGGTATTGTAGGTAACCAGTATTGCCCTGTTAGCGCGCATGGATGCGTATCTATTTCACCCGAAAAGTGCATTTCCTACACACTTCCCAGTGGAAGTGTTACCGTTTTGATGTAGGATAAGCCCCATACTCAACCGGGTACGGTTTACTTAAGCGACAAAAGACCTATGAGCAAAATCCTGATTGTTGAAGACGAAACCATCATTCGTACCGCGCTGCGCAAACTGCTGGAGCGCAACCAATACGACGTTGATGAAGCCCCCTCGGTTAAGGAAGCTACCACTCGTTACCAACTCAAGGATTACGACCTGATCATCAGTGACCTGCGCCTCCCCGGCGCGCCGGGTACCGACCTGATCAAGCTTGCCGGCGAGATTCCTGTACTCATCATGACCAGCTACGCCAGCCTGCGCTCAGCGGTGGACTCCATGCGCATGGGCGCGGTGGATTACATCGCCAAACCCTTTGACCACGATGAGATGGTCACAGCGGTCAAGCGGGTTATCGGCAAAGCCAAGGCGAACAGTCGTGTCAACGGCGTCGTGCCGCAGACTGCCAGCCACGCCATCGCCGGCATGATCGGCAGCAGCGATGTGATGCAGGACCTCTACAACCGCATCCATAAAGTCGCCCCGACCGCCGCTACTGTACTGATCCACGGTGAAACGGGAACCGGTAAAGAGCTGGTCGCCCGCGCCCTCCACGAAGAAAGCCAGCGCAGGGATCACCTGATGATCTCGGTCAACTGCGCCGCCATCCCCGAAACCCTGATTGAATCCGAGCTGTTCGGCCACGAAAAAGGCGCTTTTACCGGCGCCGCCAGCACCCGTGAAGGGCTGGTCGCCGCCGCCGATGGCGGCACCCTGTTTCTGGATGAAATTGGCGAACTGCCCCTGGAAGCCCAGGCACGTTTGTTACGGGTGTTACAGGAAGGTGAAGTGCGACCACTAGGCTCGGTGGAATCGCGCAAGGTGGATGTCCGCCTGATTGCCGCTACCCACCGCGACCTGCGCAAGCTGGCGAAGGAAGGTAAATTCCGCGAAGACCTGTATTTTCGGATCAACGTGGTGCAACTGGAACTGCCCCCTCTGCGTGAGCGCGGCAAGGACATCATCAATATCGCCGAATCCCTTCTGCAACGTTACTGCGCCCAGTTCGGCAAGCCTTTGTTACGTCTGTCACCGGAGGCTATCCAGGCCATCACCACCTACACCTGGCCCGGTAACGTGCGCGAGCTGGAAAATGCCATGCAGCGGGCGGTGATCCTGTGTGAGGATGAAAAAGAGATAGGACATGAACTGCTGTCCATCGATCTGGACCTGGTTCGTTTTGATGAGGAAGAGGAACCCACCTTTGGGGAGCATCGCGCCACGGCACGTAATGGCCGCGCGCCGCATAAAGGTCCGCAGGACCCGGCAGAAGACTTATCGCTTGAAGATTATTTCCAACGCTTTGTCCTTGAACACCAGGACACCATGAGTGAAACCGAACTGGCGCGCAAGCTGGGCGTCAGCCGTAAATGCCTGTGGGAACGGCGCCAGCGCCTCGGCATTCCACGCAACAAGTCTACCGCTCATATTCTTAAATAATCACCGTTTCCCTTTCCTGCTTGTCCCTGCTTGCTCATTCCCGGTCGCCCTATGCGACCGGTACAGGCTGTTCACGTTGTCCCACTCTTTTCTCCCGGTGACACTCTCGCCCGGTGACACTCTTGCTGAGTAGGGCGCCAGCTGGCCGCGTTGCGCGACAAGATCGTTACCCCGGGTCACGAGCCTGTTACCGACGGGATATTGTTACCGGACAACGGAATCGTAACAACATTCCCTTAAATCTGTAACCTACGGAAATAACCAAACTGAATAAGTGGTTCTCCTAAAAAGTTAAGTCATTGAAAAACAAAGAAAAACCAACATTGGCACAAGACATGCTCTATACGCAGCCATAACAACAAACAATAAGAAAAAAGCGACAAACTAATAACAACAACAAACAATAAAAAACTGAAAAACGCTAATAAAAACAACAAACAATAAGAAACTGAAAACTGACTAATAACAACAACAAATAATAAAAACAGAGATATTACTAATAACAACAAGACTAATTAGATAAAACCAGCGCTAGAAGACAAGAAATATAACAAGACACAATAAAGCGGAAATACTGACTAGGCACAGGATGGGATAGCAAGCGAAGTTGGATATGGGCACGGAAGCACCCCATTTGAATGCCACTGGCACCTTTGTCGTGCTGCCCTCCAAGCGGGAAATCGAAAGATTTCCCGTTTTGCTTTAATGGGGTATTGAATATCATTCATGCCTCTCTTTGCTGATGGCACCTGTTACATCGAATGACCTCCTCTGCGCATTAAAATTTCCTGTATTTCTTTTAAACAAATAAAAGAAATGTAAACCCCCTTTCCCCTGCCCAAGTCCCATGCGAACGTAAGCCTCCTTCTGGCGCTATAACAACCCTAAGCAGGCTTAACCAGACGCAGGACTGTCCTTATGGCCACCAGTTTTTACCACGCACTCGCCCAATGGTTTCCGCTGAAACACGAGCACCACTGGGTGCTAGGGGCGGTTATCAATACCCGAGGTTCGGTTTATCGCAAGAGTGGCGCGCTGATGCTGCTGTCGGATGCCGGCCATCAACTGGGGCTGCTGAGTGGCGGCTGCCTGGAAGGGGATTTGTTACTGCAAGCGCGCAAGGTCATTGCACTGGAAAAAAGCCGACGTGTTACCTACGACGCTACCGATGAAGGCAGCCTAGCCTGGCGCCTTGGCATTGGCTGCGGCGGCGCTGCCGAGATCCTCCTCCATCCCTGTCATGGCGGTAACCATTTCCTGGCCCTGGATCAGGTCTTTGAGCATTTGCGGGCGCAACAGGCGTGCCGTTACCAACTGGGCGTCGATCAGGATGCCGCCGTTGTCGCCCCCTGCCCCAAGGCGTTTTACCAACGCCAGGCCGGCAAGATTATTGATAACCACCTGGTTACGCTGATCAACCCCTTACCCCACCTGTTAATCCTCGGCAGCGGCATCGATATGGTTCCTTTGTGCGAGTTGGCCCTTGCTATGGGCTGGCGAGTGACCCTGGCAGATCAGCGCCTGTCGCATCAACGTCGCGACACCTTCCCCACCGGGGTGGAGTTGTTACAGGCGAGTGTTACCGACCTTGATGCAGCCTTGCTGCAACATGTCGATGGCATCATCGTTGCGCATCACAACGTCGTCCTGGATGCGGCAGCCCTGCGAGGACTGAGCGGCAGTGGCGCCAGTTACATCGGCTTGCTCGGACCGGCCCAACGCAAGCGCGAGGTGCTTGCGGCAGCGGCGATGAGTGAACACCAACTTCCCGTGCCGGTTGCGGGGCCTATGGGGCTGGCATTGGGCGGCGACCTGCCGGAAAGTATTGCGTTGTCAGTCCTCGCGGAATGTCATGCGGTCATCCACGGCAGCACTGCGGCAGCCTTGAGCGAGGCTTATGCTCTCGATACGGCGCAAGATATCAGCGGACCACGCCCGAACCTGGGCACGTTTAACGCGGCAGGTTAACCATGAAGCTGGACGCGCTCATCCTGGCAGCGGGCGCCGCCTCTCGTTTTGGAGGCTGCAAGCTCCTGGCGAATTGGCAGGGTAAACCGGTGATAGAGCGAGTTCTTGATACGGCAGGCCAGTTGCCGCTGGAACGGTTAGCCGTGGTAACCGGCGCTTATCATCAGGATATTCTCGGCTACCTAGGCCAACGTAATAATGTGGACATACTTTACTGCGCCGACTGGCAGGCCGGGATGGGCTGCTCCCTGGCTTATGGCGTAAGCCAACTACCGCCGGAGAATGCCGTACTGGTACTGCTGGGCGACCAGCCTTTGATCGACACTGACGATTTACAACAATTACTAACAACCTGGAAAGCCAATCCACATGCTGTCATCTGCGCGGCCTTTGCCGGCATACGCGGGGTACCGGCCATCTTTCCGGCAACAGCCAAACCCTGGCTGTTGCAGCTGAGCGGTGACCGGGGCGCCAAAGGCTTGTTGAACGGCAATGATGTCATCGCCGTTCACCTGCCAAACGCCGCCTTTGATGTGGACACCCGATCCGACCTCCTTCACGTAAAACAGGGATAACACCATGATTTCACTCAAGATAAATGGTAAACAGCAGTCGCTGGACCTTGCGCCGGATACGCCGTTGCTGTGGGCGTTGCGCGATGAACTTAAACTCACCGGTACTAAATTTGGCTGCGGCGTCGCCCAGTGCGGTGCCTGCACTGTTCACTTCAATGGTACGGCGGTGCGCTCCTGTAGCATTCCTCTATCAGCCGCCAGCGGCGCCGATGTCCGCACTATTGAAGGCCTGCAATCGCCCACGGCCAAGGTCGTGCAGGAAGCCTGGCGCAAGCTCGACGTGGTGCAATGTGGCTATTGCCAGTCCGGCCAGATCATGTCCGCAGTGGCGCTGTTGGAGAATAATCCCAAGCCCAACGATGATCAGATCGATAGCGCGATGCAGGGCAACCTCTGCCGGTGCGCCACCTATCATCGTATCCGCACGGCAATCCATGAAGCGGCGGATGAATTAGGGAGGAAAGCCTGATGAACTTCCTGCAACATCACCTGCAGGCCCGTGACCTGCAACCGTCCACCGACCAAGGTGTGAGCCGCCGTCTGTTTCTCAAATCCGTTACCGCTGGCAGCGGCCTGGTGCTGGGATGTGGCGCTCTGTCGAGCCTGACGCTCAGTGCTTCAGCCGCTGAAGCAGCGACTGCGGGCAACGAACTGGTATTTAACGCGTTTCTCAAGATCACCCCGGACAATCGCGTGACGGTGGTGGTGAAACACCTCGATATGGGTCAGGGCGTGAGCACCGGCCTGACCACGCTGGTGGCCGAAGAGCTGGATGCAAACTGGGAACAAATGGATTGGGAATCCGCACCCGCCGACGCCAGCCGTTACAACAACCTGTTCTGGGGCCCGGCCCAGGGTACTGGCGGCTCAACCGCCATCGCCAACTCCTGGGAGCAAATGCGTAAAGCCGGCGCTGCGGCGCGCGCCATGCTGGTCACGGCCGCTGCGCAGCAATGGGAAGTGCCTGAAAAAGAGATCAAGGTTAAAGACGGCATCATCTCCCACGGCAAGAAGACGGCGACCTTCGGCGAACTGGCCGGTAAGGCGGCGGCGCTGCCGGTGCCCCAGTCACCCGCACTGAAAGACCCCAAGGATTTCCGCCTGATCGGCAAAAATATCCCGCGTAAAGACAGCCAGGAGAAAACCAACGGCACGGCCATTTATACCCAGGATATCCAGTTACCGGGCATGCTGACGGCCGTGGTGCTCTACCCGCCGAAGCTGTTGGGCAAGTTGAAGAAAGTCGATGCCAGCAAAGCCAAAGCCGCGCCCGGCGTGGTGGATGTGGTGGAAATTCCGCGCGGTGTGGCGGTGGTGGCCGAGGGCTTTTGGCCCGCCCAAAAAGCGCGCCAACTGCTGCAAGCAGAGTGGGATCTGTCGGCCTGTGAAACCCGCAGCAGCGACGAACTCTTTACACAATTCACCGACACCGCGCGCAAGCCAGGCACCTCGGTCAAAGCCGAGGGCGATGCTGCGGCAGCGCTGGCCCAGGCCGACAAAGTCATCGAGACGGAGTATCACCTGCCTTATCTGGCCCATACACCCATCGAACCCCTGAACTGTGTGGTGAAGGTGGACAAGACCGCCTGTGAACTCTGGTACGCCTGCCAGATGCAGACCAATGATCAACACGAAGTAGCCAAGGCTACCGGCCTGAAACCCGAGCAAGTAAGGATTCACACACTTTATGCCGGCGGCAGCTTCGGCCGGCGCGCATCGCCGAATGACTATGTGATGGATGCCGTGGCCATTGCCAGGCAGGTTCCCGGTCGACCGGTGAAGATGGTGTGGACCCGTGAGGACGACATCCACAATGGCAAATTCCGCCCGATGGCAGTTCATCGGGTGCGCGGTGCCGTGTCCCCGGAAGGCAAGCTGGTGGCCTGGGACCACCACGCCGTCGCTCAGCCGATTTTGCGCGGCTCGCCGTTTGAGGCGTTTATCCAGGGACCTATCGACGGCACCTTGATTGAGGGTATCGCCGATATGCCCTACGCCATTCCCAATCTGTCCGTACAGGCCACCGAGATGAAAGCCGGTATATCGACGCTGTGGTGGCGTTCCGTCGGACACTCCGGTCACGCGTTTATTGTGGAAGGTTTCATCGATCAACTGGCCAAGGCGGCAGGTAAAGACCCACTGGTGTTCCGCCGTGAAATGTTGACGGACCACCCGCGCTTCCTTGGCGCGCTCAACCTGGCCGCACAACAGGCCGGGTGGGATAAGCCACTGCCTAAAGGGCGCGGGCGAGGTATTGCTGTGCACAAGGCGATGGGTTCCTGGTGCGCCCAAGTGGCGGAAGTCACCGTTGCTGACGATGGTCGTTTTACGGTAGACCGGGTCGTTTGTGCGATTGATTGCGGAATTGCGGTTAATCCCGACGTAATCCGCGCACAGATGGAAGGCAGTATCGGCTTTGGCCTGAGCGCGGCTCTGGCCGAGGAAATTACCCTGGACAAGGGTAAGGTGGTGCAGAGCAACTTCCACAACTACACACTGATGCGGATTCCGCAGATGCCCAAGGTGGAGGTGCATATCGTGCCCTCGGCAGAGCCGCCTTCGGGTGTAGGTGAACCCGGCGTGCCGCCGGTGGCCGGGGCCTTGGCCAATGCGTTGTTTGCAGCGACCGGAAAGCCAGTGACGCGTTTGCCGATTGGGGAGCGGGTGTAGTTGTGTCGGATTACGCTGCGCTAATTCGACCTATGGGGACGCACCCAGTAGGTCGGATTAGCCAAAGGCGTAATCCGACACCCTCAGGTGGAATAGACCAATATCCTCGACGCCACCGTCACACCCTTGATTTCCCCGTTTCCCGCGCCCGTGCTAAACTCCCGCGCATCTATAAGCAAGGGCGCTGGATCAACCATCCTCGCGAAGGAAAGTCGTTTACGACATGTCAAGCCAGCCCCCACGAATCCACTTCATGTAGCTGTGCCTATGCTTAAACGCTTGTTAAATTATCTTGCTCCCAAGGGCAAATCCACCCATCCATCCCTGCTCATTATTCCCCGAGATCAGCACAATATTTCGCGTAAAAACGTCAGCCAGGCGGCCTTGCGGATTATGCGCCAGCTGCAGGAATCCGGCTTCAATGCCTTCCTGGTCGGCGGTGGCGTGCGGGATTTGTTACTGGGCGGACACCCGAAAGACTTTGACGTCGCCACCGATGCCAAGCCGGAAGAAATCAAACGCGTGTTTCGCGGAGCGCGTATTATCGGCCGTCGCTTCCAGATTGTGCATGTGCGTATCGGGCGGGAGATTATCGAAGTGACCACCTTTCGCGGCCATCACGATGAAGCCCGCTCGGAAGACGGTATGCTGCTGCGCGACAATGTCTACGGCACCATCGAAACCGATGCCGTGCGCCGCGACTTCACCGTTAACGCGCTCTATTACAACGCCAAGGATTTTGCGGTCTACGACTACACCGGCGGTCTGGAAGACCTCAAGCAGCGCCAGTTGCGCATCATTGGCGACCCGGTAACCCGCTATAAGGAAGACCCGGTGCGGATGCTGCGCGCGGTGCGTTTCGCGGCCAAGCTGGGGTTCAGCATCGAAACGAAAACCGCCGACCCGATCTTTGAATTGGGAGCGCTGCTACGCAACATCCCCTCTGCGCGCCTGTTCGAAGAAGTCCTCAAATTATTCCTGGGCGGATCCGCGACGGCCACCTTCGAGTTGATGCGCGAATACCAGTTGCTCGGCTACCTCTTCCCCGGCACTGAAGCCGCGCTGGCAGCGGGCGACACCACTGGCGCGGCGCTGATCGAACAGACCATGGTCAATACCGACAAGCGGGTGCGCAGTGACAAAACCGTCACCCCTGCCTTTATCTACGCCGCGCTGTTATGGCCCGCCCTGCAAGCTGAGCTGCACCGCCTGGCGAAGCAGATGCCACCGACCCAGGCGTACCTGCAGGCCGCACAAACCGTCATCAGCCAGCAATTGGGCCACACCTCGTTACCCAAACGCTTCCTGCTGCCGATGCGCGAAATCTGGGATTTGCAGTATCGCCTGCCCCAACGCCAGGGCATGCGTGCTTTACGCCTGCTGGATCATCCACGCTTCCGCGCCGCCTATGATTTCCTGTTGATGCGCGAAGCAGCGGGCGAGCAGCTCGACGGGTTAGGCACCTGGTGGACGCGCTTCCAGGGCGCCGGTGACGAGGAGCGCGAACAGATGGTAAAAGACCTGGGCAAACAGGCGGGCGGAAAGGGCAAACTCAGAACCCGTCGGCGCGCGCCGCGCAAACCGCGCACTGAAGGCGTTGATGCCAGCCCACCCGGCACAACTAACGATTGATCATGAGCCGTGTGACCCCCGCCATCACCGCATTTATTGGTCTGGGCAGCAACCTTGAGAACCCGCGTGCGCAGGTTGAGCAGGCATTTGCTGAACTGGCGCAGCTTCCCGATACCCGCCTCACCGGCCGATCGCCGCTGTACCAGAGCACAGCGGTTGGGCCGGGGGAGCAACCGGACTATATCAATGCCGTAGCGCGGATCATCACTCACCTCGAACCCCTGGCTTTGCTGGACCAGCTGCAAGCCGTTGAACAGGCCCACCAGCGCGTGCGTCTGGAACGCTGGGGGCCGCGCACTCTGGACCTCGACATGCTGCTGTACGATGGCCAGGTAATCGATCACCCGCGCCTGCAAGTCCCCCACCCTTACCTGACCCAGCGCAATTTCGTGCTCTACCCACTCGCCGCTATTGATCCGCAATTAGTGTTACCCTGCGGCACTCGTCTTGCGGCATTATTAGCGCAGACACCCGCCGATGGCTTGCGGGTTATCAACTGATCAGGATTTTCCGCCATAACAAATACAGGAGCAGTCAGTGGAAGCCGTATTTGATGAGTTACACCTGGATTTAACCAATGTGCAATTGCCGCGCTACATTGCGGTGGAAGGTTGCATCGGCGTGGGCAAAACCACGCTCGCCAAAAATATCGCACGCCTGTTTAATTACGACGTGCTACTTGAACAACCGGAAGAGAACCCCTTCCTCGCCCGCTTTTACCAAAACCCGAAAACCGCCGCTCTACCCACCCAATTATTCTTTTTATTCCAACGCGCCAATCAATTGGAATCATTGCGTCAGGCGGATATTTTTGAACCGGTGCGCGTCGCGGATTTTTTAATTGAAAAAGATCAACTCTTTGCCCAGGTCACCCTGGATGATGACGAGCTAAATATTTATCAACAAGTCTATGATCGCCTGACGATCAATGCGCCGCGACCGGACCTGGTGATTTACCTGCAAGCGCCGCTGGATGTGCTGGTCGAGCGAATCCGCCAACGCGGCGTTGCTATCGAGCAACACATCAGCACCGATTATTTGAAAGCGTTAAACGACGCCTACACGCATTTTTTCCATTATTACGACGGCGCACCTTTGTTGATCGTGAATGCCAAAGATTTAAACCTGGCAAGCAACCGCGATCATTTCAAACAACTGGTTGAATATGTGCTGACCATCAAAAGTGGCCGCCACTATTACAACCCGACACCCGCGCTGTGACCATCACACGCTGCTTCAAGAGAATACCTTTATGCCCTACGGAACACCCACCACCGACAGCGCGCTGACCAAACCCGTCACCATTAACACACTTTATAAATTAAAAAGTAACAACGAAAAATTTGTGGTGATTTCGCTTTACGACGCGCACATGGCCGCCATGGCACAAAAGTGCGGTGTCGAAGTCGTGTTGATTGGCGATTCATTGGGCATGACCGTGCTGGGTTATGACAGCACCATCCCGGTGACCATGGAACAAATGATTTACCACGTTGAAGCCGTGGCGCGCGGCAATAAAAAATCCCTTATCGTCGGCGACTTGCCGTTTATGACCTATGCCACACCCGACGATGCGCTGCGCAACTGCGCGCGCATCATGCAAGCCGGCGCGCACATGGTAAAACTCGAAGGCGGCGCCTGGCTGGCCGAGACAGTGTCCATGCTCGCCGAACGCGGCATTCCGGTATGCGCACACCTGGGCTTAACGCCGCAGTCGGTGAACAAATTTGGCGGTTTCCGAGTGCAAGGCCGCTCTCAGGAAGACGCCGATAAAATCCTTGCCGACGCAAAATTATTAGCCGACGCCGGCGCGGATTTATTAGTCCTCGAATGCGTACCCGCCACCCTGGGTGCCGCCATTACCCGCAGCATCCCCATCCCCACCATCGGCATCGGCGCCGGCCGCGATACCGACGCACAAGTGTTAGTGATTAACGACATCCTCGGGTTAACCGAACAACCGCCCAAGTTCTCCAAAAACTTTTTACTGGAAGCGCGGGATATTCCCGGCGCGATGCAAAAATATGTCGCAGACGTGAAAGCAGGAATTTTCCCCGGCGACGACAATATTTTTAATTGAATCCAGATTCGTAGGTCGGATTAGAGGCGCAAGCCTCGTAATCCGACAACCAGTTTTAAAAGGGATCCACACGCTTTTGGCAATCAATACACATCCCGCAAATACCGCTTCTGCATATTCAACTTACGCATGTAATTCACGGTATCCACTTCATTAAAACCACCGTGCTGCGCGACGATCTCGCGCAGCGCGTTATCCACATCCTTAGCCATACGACTTGCATCGCCACAAACATAAAAGTAAGCACCCTCTTCCAGCCAGCGCCAGATGTCGGCACCGGCTTCACGCATGCGGTCCTGGACATAAATTTTTTGGCCTTGGTCGCGTGAGAAGGCGAGGCTGAGCTTGGTTAGGTGGCCGTCGCGCAGTTGTGCTTCCAGTTCGTCGCGATAATAAAAATCACTGGCCTGGTGTTGCTCCCCGAAGAATAACCAGTTTTTGCCGGTATCGCCGCGCGCGCGACGCTCTTGCAAAAAGCCGCGAAAGGGAGCAACTCCCGTGCCCGGGCCGACCATAATGACGGGCACACTACCGTCGGCGGGGACACGGAAGTTTTTGTTGCTCTGCACAAAGATCGGCACAGTCATGTCGTCTGCGCGATCCGCGAGAAAAGTAGAGCACACGCCTTTGCGCATTTTCTTGCCTTGCTGGTAACGCGTATAGCGCACGGCTGATACCGTTAAATGAACTTCATCGGCAAAGGCTTTGGGACTGGATGAAATCGAATATAAACGCGGCTGCAAAGGCTTGAGTACCGCGAGCCATTCGTCGGCAGAACATTGGATGGGAAACTCATGAAGCAGATCCACCAATTGCCGCCCCCACAACCAGTCTTGCAATTCCGCTTTATGTTCCACCTGCAATAATTTCTTCAGCTCATCATTGCCGGAGCGTTCAGCAATCAATTTCAACGCGTCGGGGCTGGGGCGGGCAATTTCGAAGTGTTGGTGTAGCGCTTGTTGCAATGGCTTCTCGCGTGCATCGACCAACACCGGGGTTTCCAGGTTGAGATTAAGTTGCTGCACCATTTCAACAATCAACTCGGGACAGTTCTGTGGCCAGACACCAAGGGCGTCGCCAGCTTCATAGGTCATACCGGAATCGCCGAGGGCAAACCCGAATTGTCGTGTGTCTTTTGCCGCACCCTCGCTGTTGAGACGCCGGTTGATAATCAGGCGGGCGGGATAGGGATTGGTTTTGGAGTAGCTTGTCTCTGTTTTTGCAGCTGCAACCACTCCCGATAATTTTTCCACTGGCTTTTTATCGGTCGGCAAACTGGCGAGTAATTGAGTAAACCACTGTGCCGCCGGTGTTTCAAAATCGGTATCGCAATCCAGACGATTCAATAAGGGTTTTGCGCCCAGTTTTTGCAGGCGTGCATCAAGGTTTTTACCGTGCCCGCAAAATTGGGCGTAGCTTGAGTCGCCTAACGCTAACAAGCCAAAGTGCAACTGACCTATCGGCGGCGCATTGTCATCGCACAATTGATGCCAAAAATGTTGGCCATTATCCGGGGCATCGCCATCACCAAAGGTACTGCTAATACACACCAAATACTTTTCCTGTGGCAGTTGCGTCAGTGGATACTCATCCATCGCGTTAACCTTTACCGCCCATCCCGCCTGGCTCGCCTGTTGTGCAAGATTTTCCGCGAGGGTTTCCGCGTTGCCGGTTTGGGACGCCCATAAAATTTGTAGCGCAGGCTTATCGTTTTCTGCCGAAGCATCTACCGGCAACACGCGGCTAAACATGCCTGCCAGCAAGCCGTTGATCCAGGTGCGTTTGCCCGGCTCTACCGGCGCGTCGAGCGGCAGGCTGGGCACCGCTGTGATTAAACGCGCACTGGCTTGCAAACCACTGACAAAACCACTCAGGTAACTGCGCTCATCGTCCGACAGTTCCGGTGCCAGCGCCTGCGCCACCCCCACTTTTTGTGCGAAGGTCTGGATCAGGGTCATACTGGCTTCTTCACTCATGGGCGCGAATGTCATTACCGGCTCGGCAGTCGGTGGCGCACATTCAGCAGCGGGTGCGCTGGCAAATTCGCGCGCAATCAATTCAACTTTTTTCAAACTTACCGCGCAGAATTTCATCTCGGGTTGTTGCGATACCGCATCAATCGCGTCGTTGGTCACCGCGTTAACCGCGAGCTGTTCGCCGTAGACATCGTTCCAGTGAAAGGGCGCAAAACAGTTGCCCGGTCTGACACGATCCGTCACCACCGCTGGCAAGATTGCGCTGCCGCGCCGGGACGTCAGCTCTACACAATCGTTATTTTTTACACCGAACCGCGCTGCATCGTCCGGATGTAATTCCACGAAGGGGCCGGGGTTAAGTTTATTCAGCGTGGCGATCTTGCCGGTCTTGGTGAGCGTGTGCCATTGGTGTTGCAGGCGACCGGTATTTAATACGAAGGGAAAATCATCGTCCGGTAATTCGGCGGGCGCCAGGTAGGGGCGCGCCCAGAAAACAGCCTTGCCATTGGCCGTGGCGAAATTCAGACGCGGGCGCTTGCCATTGTTTTCGCGCAGGGTTTGGCTCACACCGTCATTGAGATAGCGAATCGGGTTGCGGGTATTCTCTTGCTCCGGCGGACACGGCCATTGCAGTGGCGTTTGGCGCAGGCGCGCATAGCTGGCTCCGCGCATGTCATAACCGGTCTGCGGATTGGCAGCGCATTTGATCTCTTCAAAAATATCTTCTGCAGAGGCGTAGGTAAACGCGTGGGCATACCCCATCTCGCAGGCAATGCGCGCGATGATTTGCCAATCCGGCAAGGCTGCACCGGGCGGGTCGATGGCTTTTTGCATCAGGGTGATATTGCGCTCGGAGTTGACCATCACCCCTTCAGCTTCGGCCCAGAGCGCACCGGGCAACAGGATATCGGCGTAACGGTTGGTTTCGGTATCGAGGAAAGCGTCCTGGGTGATCACCAGTTCCGCGCGGGTAAGGCCGTCGATAACCGTTTGGCGATTGGGCACACTGGCGACGGGGTTGGTGCAGATCACCCAACAGGCTTTCACCGCACCAGCGGCCATGCGTTCAAACAAATCGATAGTGCCTTTGCCCAGTGTAGTGGGCAGGCTATTGCGCGGAATCTGCCACAAGTCTTCGACAAAGGCGCGGTCAGTCTCCGACAGCAGACTGCGTTGGCCGGGCAGGCCCGGTCCCATGTAACCCATCTCCCGCCCGCCCATGGCATTGGGCTGGCCGGTCAGCGAAAAAGGGCCGCTGCCAGGACGGCAGATCTTGCCGGTGGCGAGGTGCAGGTTGCAGATGGCGTTGGTGTGCCAGGTGCCGTGGGTACTCTGGTTGAGGCCCATGGTCCAGCAGGTCATAAATTCCGGCGCGGCGCCGAGCCACTGGGCGGCTTTGATGATATCCGCCGCCGGGATGCCAGTGATGTCAGCCACATGCTCCGGCGTGTACTCCGCAAGGAATTCCGGCATGGCTTCCCAGCCCTCGGTGAAGGAGGCAATAAAGTCGGCGTCGGTGTGGCCGTCCTGGTGCAATAGGTGCAACAAGCCGTTGAGCAGCGCGAGGTCAGTACCCGGTTTGATCTGCAAAAACAGATCGGCTTTCTCAGCAGTGCCGTTGCGGCGCGGGTCGACCACAATCAGCCTCGCGCCCTGCTTGACCCGCTCCATCATCCGCAGGAACAGAATCGGGTGGCAGTCCGCCATGTTGGCGCCGATGACGAGGAATGCATCGGCCTGATCAAAATCCTGATAGGAGCCGGGCGGCGCATCGGCCCCCAGGGATTGTTTGTAACCGGCACCCGCACTGGCCATGCACAGGCGCGAGTTGGATTCGATATTGTTGGTGCCGATAAAACCCTTGGCGAGTTTGTTGGCAAGGTATTGGGCTTCGGTGGACATTTGCCCAGAGACATACAAGGCCACCGCATCCGGCCCATGCTGATCGATGATCTGCCGCAGGCGTTTGGCGCTGGCACTGATCGCCTCGTCCATCCCGATCTGCACCGGATCACGGCCCCGCTCATTGCGCAGGAACGCCGACTCCATCCGCCCCGAATCGCGCAGCGCCATGCCACTGGTGGAGCCCTTGGTGCACAGGCGACCAAAGTTGGTGGGATGTTGTTTATCACCACTGACCTTGAGGATTTTTTTGCCGTCGGTTTCCAACAGCATGCCGCATCCTACCCCGCAATAAGGGCAGACGCTGGCAACGGTTTTCGTTGATGTCTCAACTGACTCAGACATAAGCGATCATTCAAACAGGAAAATGAAGTATTGAATGGCCTTGAGCAAGGCTTATGCCAGACGGAAAAAAACGGGAGAACCGGATGAAACTGCGCGCGAAGCGGGAGCACCTTTTTGCCAGGAGACTCTGCTAATACTTTGATTTTTATTAAATTATTTCAGCGGACTGTTAAATGACCGCGCAACGGAAACCCGCCGGGAGCACATGCACGATAAATCCCGGCGGTGAGAAAACCACTTTTATGAATGCGCAAAATTAATGCACAAAGTCATGCGGCGCTGCTTTTTATGAACCATCACTGCGCATTAAAAACGGCGCAATACGAACCAAAAAAGTGCACCAAGGAGTGCATCAGACCCCTGGCAACACATCAACCGGCGAGATGTTGATAGACGTAGCGCGCCAACATCAACAAACAGTCACAATAATGCCGCGCAACAGGATGGGATTTACCTTAAACAGATAGTGCGAACCCGCCCAGGCACCCAGCGCCTGCCCCATCATCATGATCAAGCCGACCAGCCACAACACCTGCCCCGCCAACAGGAACACGATGAGCGATGCCAGGTTGGTGGCAAAATTCAGCGGCTTGGCGGTCGCGGTGGCCGCAATCAATTCCAGCCCCCGCAGGCTCACACCCGCCAGCGCAAAGAAGGAACCGGTCCCCGGCCCGAACATCCCGTCGTAGGCACCGATAACAGGAATCACCGTGTTTTTATAGGTGGGCTCACCGAGCCGGGGTGTACCGGTTTCCAGACGCAGGAAAGGTGAGCCAATAAAATACACCGCGATGATGCCCAGGACGGCAGGGATCACAAACCCCAATACCGTCGGGTCGACAAATTGAATCAGGACCGTGCCCGCCGCCGAGCCGATAAAGGCCGTCAGCATCAAACCACGCAGCGCCAACCAATCGAGCTTACCGCGCCGGAACAATAAAAAACTGGAGGTTGCCACCCCCACGCAGGCCTGCAGTTTGTTGGTGCCCAGCGCCGCCAGCGGCGGCACGCCGGATAACACCAGCGCCGGGATGGTAATCAGGCCACCGCCACCGGCCAGGGTGTCGAGGAAGCCGGCGCAGAGTGCCACCACGAACAGCATAAGCAATATCTCAGCAGAAAATTCCAAGCGGGCACCTTTGGCTGAATGGAAGAGCGGCAAAGTGTACCGGGGGCTCGTCACAAGTTGAACTGTCAGAGGGCATTCCTAGGGCTAATCCCCGCACTGCGCGTTCAGGCATTTGGGTTACACTCTGCTCCTGCCGGGCATGTTAATAACCTTCATCAACACTCCAGAACGAATTCGCTATGCACTGTCTCTTACGCAAAAGCCTAATTGCCCTGTTGCTGTTGTGGGTCCCCCTCAGCAACGCCGATGAACTCACCATTGCAGTAGCCGCCAACTTTACGCGCGCGGCCAAGCAACTGGTGGCTGAATTCGAGCAATGCAGCGAACATCGCGTGCATCTGGCCTTTGGGTCTACCGGTGGGCATTACGCGCAAATTATTCACGGTGCGCCCTTCGATGCGTTTTTTGCAGCGGATGCCAAAACGCCGATGCGTCTGGAAGAGGAAGGAAAAATTCAACGCGGTTCGCGTTTTACTTATGCGCGCGGGCTGTTGGTGTTGTGGGGCCCGAAAGCGGGTGTTGTTGATCCAGAAGGCAAAGTTTTACAGCGCGGTGATTTTGCGCATCTTGCCATGGCTAACCCGCGCCTTGCACCTTACGGATTAGCGGCACAACAAACGCTGGAAGCCTTGGGGGTTGCGGAGAAACTGCAGGAAAAATTGGTGCGCGGGGAAAACATCAGTCAGGCGTATCAGTTTGTTCACAGCGGTGCTGCTGAATTGGGCTTTGTGGCGCTGGCGCAGATTATTGATCCGGGAAAGCCGGAGCAAATCAGCGGTTCTTATTGGCGGGTGCCTGCGGATTTGTATGAGCCTATTGAGCAGCAGGCGGTGTTGTTGAGTGATAAAAAGGCTGCGCGGGAGTTTATGGATTTTGTGCGGGGTGAAAAAGGGAAAGGTATTATTCGGGGCTATGGTTATGAATAGCGAGTTGGATTACGAGCGCGATTAACTCGACTTGCTAAACTGCGTGTCGGATTACGGCGCTTTGCGCCTAATGCGACCTACGAGTTGCCCGTATTGAATTAAACATTGATATAGGTCGGTTTAGCGCAGCGTAATCCGACAAAACCATCCTCCATCGACAAAAACAACAGTGTTACTCATCGGAGATCTATGCTTTCTTCTTCAGACTTTTCCGCCCTGTGGCTAACCCTGGAACTGGCCAGCGTAACCACTGCCATCCTGCTGGTAATCGGCACACCGTTGGCCTGGTGGCTGACGCGCACCCGCTGGCGTTTTAAATTCGTGGTGGAAGCATTGGTGGCCTTGCCGTTGGTATTGCCGCCCACGGTGCTGGGATTTTATTTATTGATCACCCTGAGCCCCAACGGCGTGATCGGCGGCGCGTTGAATGCACTCGGTTTACCCGCCCTGAGTTTTACCTTCGCCGGGCTAGTCGTGGGTTCAGTTATCTACTCACTCCCGTTTGTCGTGCAGCCATTACAACAGGCGTTCACCCATATTGGCGCACGCCCACTGGAAGTTGCCGCCACCTTGGGCGCAACACCGCTGGATACTTTTTTTACTGTAGTTTTACCCCTCGCACGCCGCGGTTACATCACCGGCGCCGTCCTCGGTTTTGCGCACACCTTGGGTGAATTCGGCGTGGTGTTGATGATCGGCGGCAATATTCCCGGCAAGACCCAATTGGCCTCCATGGCGATTTACGATCATGTGGAAGCGGTGGAATACACACAAGCGCATTGGCTGTCGGCCTGCCTGTTGATTCTGTCGTTGGTGTTGTTGATCGGCGTGTATGCGTTAAACCGTCGCTTTGATGTGGTGAGGGCGCGATGAATTCCACTGCGATAATCATTAAGCTCGACCTGCCCCGCCCTGCATTTCATCTGCAAGTGGACCTGGCGATTCCGGGGCGAGGCATCACGGCGGTCTTTGGTCCGTCCGGCTGTGGCAAAACCAGTTTGCTGCGCGCAATCGCCGGCCTGGAGGATGCCGCATTAACCAAACCGCATTCCCATATCCAGGTAAACGGCACGGTGTGGTTTTCCGCCACACAACAGTTGCCCACGCACCAACGCAAGGTCGGTTTTGTTTTTCAGGAAGCCAGCCTGTTTGAACATTTAACCGTGCAAAAAAATCTCGCCTACGGTTTCAAACGCAATCAATCATCACGGGGCAATGACGACGAGTTGGTAAAGGTCGACGAGTTGATAGCGTTACTCGACCTCGCCCCACTGCTCGAACGCAGCACGCACCATTTGTCCGGCGGTGAACGCCAGCGTGTTGCCCTTGCGCGAGCATTGCTTGCGAGTCCCAGGCTCCTGCTGATGGATGAACCCCTCGCCGCACTGGACCAACAACGCAAGCAAGAGATCGTTCCTTACCTCGAACGCTTGCAGCAGTATCTGGCTATTCCGGTGATCTATGTCAGCCACGCACTGGATGAAATTGTGCAGCTGGCCGATCACCTGTTATTGATGGACAAAGGCAAGATTGTGGCGGCAGGCGCACTCACGGATTTATTGAGCGAGCATCCGTTATTGGCACACAGGGAAGATGCATTCACGTTGCTTCACGGCACCGTCACCGACATCAACGGCGCACATCACCTGACCTGTGTTAGCTTCGGCACAACAACCGTTTTTTTGCCGCAACTGCATGCCGCGCAACATCAGCCTGTCCGGTTGCGGGTGTATGCCCGGGATGTCAGCCTGTGCCTGGATTATCCGCAACGCACCAGTATCCTGAATATTTTACCGGCGCGCATCACGCAGATTGAGGCGGGTGATCGCGGCCAGAATCTGGTGCACCTGGCCATTGAAGATCAGGTATTGCTGGCCCGGATTTCCCATTTGTCCTGCTATCAATTAGGTTTGGCGGTAGGCCAACAGGTGTACGCGCAGATCAAGGCATTGGCCCTGATGAAATAACCTGTGATGGTAGACGAACAGATTTCAGCTATATTCAGGGGTAACATAGTCGAGGCTCATAAACCGACAGCCGATGAGCAGGTTAAAAAGACAGCGGCTATTAGTAAGGATATATATCTTTGATCAAAACTCCGCCGTGTTGTACAACCTATAAACCGATTGCCATGGCCGCGAATGAATGACTGCTGACCCTCGACTCCAGACATTGCTTGAACGTCTCAATGTGCCGTCTCAGGATCTGGCGGCTCTGACGTTTTGCGCCGGCAGCAAAGACCAACAGGTGCGGGAATGGGTGCGCGCCTTGCCGCTGACGCGCATCAACCATGTGAGTGCGTTGCTCTATAAAGCCGTGCCGGAAATCGGGCGTTTGAAAGCCGGCAGCGACACCCGTCTGGCCATCCTCGAAACCCTGCGCCCGGCGGTGCAACAGTGCATTCAGGGACTCTCACAACACTTCCTTAACCAACCGCTGATCCTGCCAGAGGCTGCACGCAAGACAGCGACCGTTGCGCAAGCCCTGCAAAAGCATATGAGCAACGCCTACCTCGTGGCAGTACGCGATTTGTGTGCACCGGGTAAAAGTGAAGAGTCCAGTGGACGCCAGGCCCAGGCCATTCACCGCGCGCTGACGGGACTGGGATTGCTCTTGCTGCGCAGCTACCAGTTATATATCCCCATTACCGGCCAGCTCTGGACCGAGATTCATACCTTGTATGAAATCGCCGACGCCCTGGACCTGATTGAATACCCGGTCGATGACCCCCTGGCACATCATCAACACATCAAGAGCATCAGCCTGGCCTATTTGCGCTTGATGCTGTTGGCGTGCGCCAAGCCGAACCAGATGCGCCAGGACGAGGTGTTGGCCACCTACAACGCGCTGGAAACCCTGTGCACGCAGGCGAAATTGCTGCCGCATAACCCGGCGCAAAAAGATAACCTGTTTGCTATCCAACTGGCGGGTAACCGGCCACCGCAATACAAATCGCGCTTACCCCATAACGCCGATGGCGAAATCCGCGAACTCAATACCGCGCAACTGGCGCGCACACTGCAAGAACAGGCCAAGCAAAGCCCCACCAGCGAAGGCAGCCTGCGCAACGAGCTGAATTTGTCACCCGCGCTGACGGAGCACCTGATCCAGGCGTGGAATATTCTTGCCCAACGCAGCTTTGAACGGCAGGAAACCAGCGGCACTATCGAGGTGACCGTGGGTCTGACCAACCTGCACTTCCACCTTGCCGGAAAGTTGCCCTTTAATCTGTTTCTGAATCAAACCGCCAACGTCCACAGTGACGATAATGCCGAAGCCATCTTCCAAAAACGCGGCATACAGTTAAAGCCCAACAAACCCACCGATGACGATCCCTGGGGCGATGCCTTCGACGTGGCCGGCACAGCATTGGCGGGAAAAAATCTGCCGACGCTGAATATCGAAAGCACCATTCGCAAACAAGAGCAACAGGATTACCAGGGCAAGCATCCCACCTACAAGGTACCGCTGGTGGATGTCAGCCCCGGCGGCTACTGCCTGGAATGGCAGGACGAGATTCCCAACCAGGTCAAAGCGGGTGAATTGTTAGGCGTTCGGGATGAGGGCCGACAGAAATGGAGCGTAGGTGTCGTGCGCTGGGTACAGCAAACCAAGGGCGCTACGCAATTGGGCATCCAGATCCTGGCGCCCCAGGCTACGCCGCTGGGTGTGGCCATCGTGCATAAAACCGGCGGCTTTTCCGAATACCTGCGCGCCCTGCAACTTCCGGCGTTGAAGGCAATCAACCAGCCGGTCACCCTGCTGACCAATTCGGTGTCGTTCCGCGAATACAGCAAGGTCCGCCTGTTTCATCCGCCTTCGCCCCAGGAGGAAGGGCACCGCGAAATCCCGGTGCAATTAACCCGGCGGGTGTTTGCCACCGGCGCGTTCAGCCAGTTCACCTATCGCGAGCTGGTCACCACCAAACCGGATGCCGGAGAATCAAAAGATGACTTTGACTCCGTGTGGCAAAAGAACTGATAACGCAGGGAAAAGTGACCCAACCAGACGAAATGTTATAGTCATGTCGCACAATTCAACCTGCCGCATTGAGGCGACAGACTATTTGGGTAATATACGCAGCTAGCCTAGACTCTGAGTAGATAAATCCTGCTTGCAAGACTTTTCCAATTTTATTGGTGTAAAAGTCGCATCAAGTGGCCAAGTGGCACAGACAAAGAGCGCAGTAACGCCTTATGAATGCAAATGACACAATCCGCCTCCTGATTCTGAATAATTCTCGCGCAGAAGCGGAACGTCTGATCAGTATGCTTCACAACGCCGGCCGGCCCAGCCGCGCCCAGCATGTCGAGAGCGAGGAAGCGCTCGTCAAATTACTCGAAGAGCAGACCTGGGATTTATTGATTGCTCACGACCAGACCACCAACGTTACCCCCCAAACCGCCATCAAACATATCCGCCGCCTGAACAAAGACGTGCCCGTGATCCTGCAAAACGACGATGAATTCCTGGCCGTCGTAGAAGGCATGAAGCTGGGCGCGGCGGATGTGGTACGGCTCGACGATGACCAGCATTTATTGCTGGTGATGCAGCGGGAGATGAATAACCGCGAAGAGCGGCAGGCCAAGCGTTTGGCCGACCGTCGCTTCCGCGAAGCCGAACGGCGCAGCCAGCAATTGCTCGACAGCTCGCGCGATGCCATCGCCTACGTGCAGGACGGCTTGTATCTGTATGCCAACCAATCCTTCGCTGAATTATTCGGCTACGAGGATAAAGACGATATCGATTGTATGCCCATCATGGACATGGTCGATGACAAGGATCAGGACACGCTGAAAACCTTCCTGAAGGATTTCACCTTCAAAGGGTTGGATGCCGAATCCACCAAGCTGGCATTCCGCGGTTTGAAACAGGACGGCACCGCCACCCCCATCAGTCTGGAAGTGTCACACGTTACCTACGATGAAGAACCCTGCATCCAGTTTTTAGCGCGCGCTAACCGCGTGGATCTCAATAATGATGTACTGGAAGCGCAGATCAAACAAATTAAATGGCAGGATGTGGTCACCGGTTTGTACAACCGCCAGTACATGATCGACCACCTTGAAAAGGTCATCGACAACGTCAGCGAAAAAGACAACCTGAGTTTGTTGTATATCGACATCGATAATTTTATCGAGCGCGCGCAGTCAACCCTGGGCGTGGCGGCGGCCGATATGGCGCTGAGCGATCTGGCGTCGTTGCTGCGCGAAAAAAATAACACCACCGACATCATCGCCCGCTTCGGCGACACGGCGTTTACCGTGCTGGTGCCTAATATCCGCGCCGATGCGGCCGTGAATCGCGCCAGGCAATTATGCAAAGCCATTGAAGAACATATTATTGATATAGACAACAAAACCTTGCAGCTCACCGCCAGCATTGGTGTGTCCTTGATCAATGACAACACCACCAGCGCCAACAAGGTGATTGAGCAGGCGATCAACGCCATGGAAAAGGTGCGCGGGGCCAATGGCAATAACGCGCAATTGTTTGAGCCGGAAATGTCGGCAGATGAACGCGATCAGAAAAATATTGCCTCTGATTTGCAACATGCGCTGGATAACGACCGCTTCCGTTTATTGTTCCAACCGATCATCAGCCTGCGCGGTTCCGAGGAAGAGTATTACGAAGTGTATTTGCGGATGCTCAACGATAATAACGAGGAAATCTCCCCCAGCCGGTTTATTGAAACGGCGTCGTCCATCGGTGCCAGTATCAAGATTGATCGCTGGGTGATTCTGGAATCGATCAAGATGTTGTCCCAGCATCGCGCCAAGGGTAACAAGACCAAATTAATTTTAAATCTGAGCAAAGATTCACTGTGCGATGAGTCGCTGGTGCCCTGGCTGGGTGTGGCTTTTAAAGCGGCGAAATTATCGAGCGATGCCATTGTATTCCAGGCAAACGAAGTGGATGTAACCAACCACCTGAATGCAGCCAAGTCCTTTGCGGAAGGTTTGCAAAAACTGAAAACGTTTATGTCGATCAGCAACTTCGGTTGTTCATTGAATCCGTTTAATACCCTCAAGCATGTGCCGGCCAGCGTCATCAAGATCGACGGCTCATTTACCATGGATATCCAGAATAATAAGGAAAGCCCGGAAACACTGATTCATTTGATTGAGCAGCTGCATGGTGAAAATAAAATCACCATCGTACCGTTTGTGGAAAATGCCAGCGTGCTGTCGACCTTGTGGCAAGCGGGTGCGCATTATATTCAAGGGCATTACCTGCAAGAGCCGACGCAGAATATGAGTTACGATTTTAATATGGAGACGTGATAGAGACTGGCGGTGTCTGATGGGATTAATGTCGGATTACGAGGCTGCGCCTCTAATTCGACCTACAAAGCATCGCACACGTAGGTCGGATTAGCGCAGCGTAATCCGACAACCGCACAAGCCAATAAAACCGATATCAACGCGTCTATCAAATCCTATCAATTCCATTTAAACAACCCCATCCAACAATATCCCATCACAACAACTTATCCCGATCCCGAAAGCCCAACAAATACAAAATCGCATCCAGCCCGAGCGTAGAAATCGCATGTTGTGCCGAGGCTTTCACCAGTGGCTTGGCGCGAAAGGCAATCCCCAAACCGGCCACACTCAACATCGGTAAATCATTCGCGCCATCGCCCACGGCAATCACCTGCTCCAGCGCAATACCTTCCTTTTGTGCGAGCATGGCAAGCAACTCAGCTTTGCGCTGGCCGTCTACCACGGTACCGACAACATCTCCGGTTACCTTGCCGTCAACAATATCCAACTCATTGGCGTACACATAATCAATGCCCAGACGTTGTTGCAGATAGCGCCCGAAATAATTGAACCCGCCGGATAAAATCGCTGTTTTGTAACCCAGTTTTTTCAGGGAAGAAATCAGTTTTTCTGCACCTTCGGTCAAACGCAGGTTGGCTGCAATGCCTTCAAGCACGGATTCATCCAGACCCTTTAATAACGCCAGGCGCCGGGCAAAACTTTGTTTGAAATCCAACTCGCCGCGCATCGCGGCTTCGGTGATGGCAATCACTTGCTCGCCCACACCGGCGGCAATCGCCAGCTCATCAATCACTTCCGCTTCAATCAACGTGGAATCCATGTCGAAACACACCAGACGGCGGTTGCGGCGGTACACGGTGTCGCGCTGGAAGGCGATGTCCACATCCAGGCGCGCGGACAAATCCATAAAATCCGCACGCAGCGCGGTAAGGTCTTCCGGTGTGCCGCGCACAGAAAATTCCACACAGGCGTTGCTATGATTTTCCAGCGCGTCGAGCGGGATGCGGCCGGACAACCGATTGATGCTGTCGATGTTCAAGCCGTGTTTGAAGGTAATGTCGGTCAGTTCAGCGATCTGGGCCGCATTGATCTGCCGCGCCAGGAGCGTAACGATGTGGCGGGGCTTACCCTGCTGATCGACCCAGTGCTGATAACTTTCGAGGGAGACCGGTTGAAAGCGCACCTGGATTGACAGGGGTTGGGTCCGTGCATGAATTTCGTCGAGGATCACCGCTTTGGTATTGGCATCGACTTCCAGAGCCACCAGGATGCCCAGGGCCAGAGTATCGTGGATCACCGCCTGACCGATGTCGAGGATCGTGGCCTGGTGCTGGGCCAATACCGCCGTGATCGCCGAGGTGACGCCGGGTTTGTCATCGCCGGAGACGTTAATCAACAGGATTTCTTTCACGTTCGCTCACTTTTATCAGCCGGTTCTCATCAAGGGGCGGCATTCTAGCCTAAATGAGAACGCTACAGTAGCCAGCCGCTTTAGGCTAGAATGCGGCTCACTTTTGACAATCAGCTGGATGCACGGGGATCGCCCCGGCCGTTTGAGATACCGATGCCGTTACTCACGACTTACCGATCCTATCCGCAACTCTTCCTGTGCAGCGTCCTGCTGTTGATCCTCGGTTTTCTGGGCGCCGGGCTGTATCTGCATAACACCTATCACAACCAGCAGGAACAAATTCATTACTACGGCCAGACCCTGGCTCGCAGTGCGGCGCGGCAAGCGGTGGATGCAACCCTTACACAAGACCTCATCAGCCTGCAGGCTGTATTGCTGGATGTAGGCCAGTCTCCCACCGTGGTTGGTGCGACCATTCATAACGTGGAAAATAAACTGCTGGTGCAAACCGGCTATAACCCCAACCAGCCTATCGAAGGTGAGCGCTACAGTTTTACCGCACCCATCGCCCTGCACAATAATATCGCCGGTTACCTGCAAGTGACCCTGGAAGTCCCGCGCTATTCGCGCTACGACTATTATTTCCTGAGCATCTGGGCGGCAGCGGTATTTGTGTCGCTCTGGACCATCTGGTGGTCGATCCAGCGGCAGTGGTGGTCGCGCCTGCGCGATAAATTGCCCTCGCCCGGCAAGATCGTCACCACCGTGGTGGAGAAGATTCCTACCATTCCGGAAGTCCCGCTGGAAGCCCTTAAACCCCTCGCGCCAGAACCCCCGCCACCGCCGGAGGTTGCGGTGCGTTTGCAAATCCGCATCACCAACCTCACCAGGCTGTATCAGCAACTCAATAGTGAGGGCTTTGCCAATGTGCTGCGTCGCTTTGAAAAGCAATTGCAGGGAGTTTTGTCCTTGTACAACGGCCAGCGCCAGTTGTTGGACAACGACACGCTGATGGTGGAATTCATTGGCGAAGCTTTGTATGACTGCAGTTTTCGCGCGCTGTGCTGCGCACAACTGCTGAACAATCTCTGCGCCCGCGCCAACAGTCCGCGCCTACAGCTGTCAGCGGCTATCCAGGAAGTTGCGCGTCCGGCAAATCATAGTCACTGCGTATTGCTGAAAGATTTTGTGGCCCAACAACAAGACCCTATCCATCCCGAGCGCGGTGACATCCTCATCAGTCGCCATTTGCTGGACGACACTTTGCTGGCGCACATTGAAGTGGACGTGAACAGCGGCAAGTTGGCCACCATCAAGGCCCCCTACAGCGAATTGCTCGTCCGCCAGGAAGAACAACTCGTAAAGGTTTAGCACTGGCTTATCTGTAAGTCGACTTAGCCCGTAGGTCGGCTTAGCGCAGCGTAAGCCGACAACAATCCCTGCATCACCCACCTGCAACATTTCCGCAACACATTCATCACACAACCGTCATTTTGCCGTCATAACCTGTGGACGTTCACTCCTACAGGTTCGCTGCCATGCTTAACATTGAACAATCAGTCGTTAATAAATTTCCCGGTTTTGCCACCAAGGCACCACTGATCCGCAAATCCACCCTGACGCTGTTGCGCAAGCTCACCCGCGAGCAGGAGATCAACCGATTCTTGCACGATAACGAAGGCAATCGCGGTCTGGATTTTATCGAACGCATCTTTGATTACTTTAACTTCAGCTACAGCGTGCCTCACCGGGAGCGGAACAATATTCCCGCACAAGGCCGGGTGGTGATCATCGCCAACCACCCGATTGGTTCGCTGGATGGCCTGGCCCTGTTAAAACTGGTGAGCGAAGTGCGCCGCGATGTGAAGATCATCGCCAACGATATGCTGATGGCGTTTGAGCCGCTGCGTGAATTGCTATTACCGCTGGATAATATGACGCGCTCTGCCTATCGCCAGAGTTACAAAAACATCCTGCAAGCACTTAACAATGAAGAAGCGGTGATTGTGTTTCCGGCCGGTGAAGTCTCGCGCGCAAGCCCCAAGGGCATTCGCGACGGTCAATGGCAAGCGGGCTTCCTGCACTTTGCACGTAAAGCCAAAGCGCCGGTGCTGCCGATTTTTGTATCGGCGAAAAATTCTCTGCTATTTTACAGCGCCTCGTTTATCTTCAAACCCTTTGCTACCGCCCTGCTCGCCCACGAAATGTTTAACAAACATTCCAGCGAAATTAAATTTCGCGTTGGCGAAGTGATTCCACATCATGCATTGGAATCCAATAAACTCGCCGACAAAGCACTGATTAAACGCCTGAAAAAACACCTCTACAAAATTGGCAAAGGCAAGCAAGCGATCTTTGTCACCGAGAAAACTATTGCGCACCCGGAAGATCGCAGTGCACTCAAAAAAGAATTTAAAACGGCCACGCTGATCGGCGCCACCCGCGACAATCATCGCATTTATCTATGCGATTACCGTCAACATCCGACGGTGTTGCGCGAAATCGGCCGCCTGCGTGAACAGACGTTTCGCCTGGTGGGTGAAGGTACCGGCAGCCGCCGCGACCTGGATAAATACGATCACTACTACCGCCACCTGGTGCTGTGGGATGAAGATAAGCTCACTATTGCTGGCGCTTATCGCCTGGGGGACTGCGCGAGCATTTTGCATGAACAGGGCATCAGCGGTTTGTATACCGCCGATTTATTTCACTACCGCGCTGGCGCCAACCAGTACCTTGAGCAAGCCATTGAGTTGGGCCGCAGCTTTGTGAACCCGGAATATTGGGGCAAGGCCAGCCTGGATTATTTATGGCAGGGTTTGGGCGCTTATCTGCAACATCACCCCGAGGTGCGTTATGTTCTGGGCCCGGTCAGCATGAGTGCGAGTTACCCGAAAGCCTTGCGCGATTTGCTGGTGTTTTACTACCAGCGTTACTACCGCGCCCCCGCGCCCCTCGCGGAAGGCAGCCATCCGCATTTTATTGAGCCAGAAACCTATCAAGCCTTCAGCGAAATCTTTACCACCCTGGATCGCGATCAGGGCTTCGATTACCTGCAACAACAATTTTCCGAGCAGGGCCATAAATTGCCGGTGTTGTTCAAGCAATACGCGGCGTTATATGAAGACGGCGGTTACCAATTGCTGGCATTTAGCGTGGATTCGGATTTCGGTAACTGTGTCGATGGCTTGTTTATGGGTGACCTCACGCTGATGAAAGCCAATAAACGCCAGCGTTATCTGACCCCAGCGGTCGCCACCGCGAAAGTCGCCTAGCATCTCCGGCGGGCGCCGCCCGCTGCGCTGCTTCAGGTACCTCCCTTCACACTCCTTTACGACCGAACCACCCGGCTCGGTACCATCCCATGGTCTAAACCTCTACAATAGACACCCTCACATCAATAAAGCAGCGCCAACGAGCCTGCCCTCCGATTTACGTCGTTTAACCAAGAGAGAGAATCAACCATGAAAATTGCATTGATGAATGAATTCAGCCAGGCATCCAAGAATGCCGTTGTCCTGCAACAACTGAAAGACGTTGCCGCTGAGCAGAGTCACACCGTTTACAACGTCGGCATGAGCGACGACAACGACCACTACCTGACCTACATCCACCTCGGCATCATGGCCAGCCTGCTGCTGAACTCAAAGGCCGTGGATTTTGTGGTGAGCGGTTGCGGCACCGGCCAAGGCGCACTGATGTCATTAAATGCCCACCCGGGCGTCGTGTGCGGCTACTGTATCGATCCCTCCGACGCCTACCTGTTCGCCCAGATCAACAATGGCAATGCGCTCGCGCTACCGTTTGCCAAAGGCTTTGGCTGGGGCGCGGAATTGAACATCCGTTATATCTTTGAGAAGGCATTTGGCGGCGTGCGCGGCCAGGGTTATCCGGCGGAGCGTAAAGAGTCCCAGGTGCGTAATGCGGGGATTCTGAGCAGTGTTAAAAATGCGTTGACTAAGGATTACCTGGAGGGCTTGAAGTCCCTTGATCCGGAATTGGTGAAGACGGCGGTAACTGGCGAGCGATTCCAGGCATGTTTCTTTGAGAATTGCCAGGATAAAGCGATTCTTGATTTCGTGAATGGCATATTAGAACGTTAATTTTCGTTCATTGAATGAGAACGAGCATAGCGGAGTTGGGGTGCGGGACACGCCGTGAACCCATCCATGGGGGCTCAGCACCGACATCCTGTCGGTGATGGTCCCGCACCCCAACTCCGCTATGCCCTACGCGCCGCCCGATAAAGCTGTCACCTTTCTAAAGTCATTTTTATAAGTCTTTAGAGCTAAAACTGATCATCGCCAGCCTTTTTGCCCCACCACCTTAAGTGATAAGCTCGCACCCATTACGGGTTTACGAGCGATTGACATGCATATCCATATTCTCGGCGTGTGCGGCACCTTTATGGGTAGCCTCGCGCAACTTGCCAAAGCTCTCGGGCACCGCGTGACCGGCAGTGATGCCAATGTGTATCCCCCCATGAGTACTCAACTGGAGCAAGCTGGCATTGAATTGATGCAAGGCTTTGACCCAGTGCATTTGCAGCCGGCGCCGGATCTGGTGGTGATCGGGAATGCGATGAGTCGCGGGAACCCGGCGGTGGAGTATGTGTTGGCGCAGGGGATTCCTTATACGTCCGGGCCGCAGTGGTTGCGTGATTATGTGTTGCCGGGGAAGTGGGTGTTGGCGGTGGCGGGTACGCATGGCAAGACGACGACCAGCAGTATGCTGGCGTGGATTCTTGAATACGCGGGTATGGCGCCGGGTTACTTAATTGGCGGGGTGACGAAAAACTTTCCCAGTTCTGCTCGCTTGGGTGAGACGCCGTTTTTTGTGGTGGAGGCGGATGAATACGACAGCGCGTTTTTTGATAAGCGTTCCAAGTTTGTTCACTACAATGCACGCACGGTAATTCTCAATAACCTCGAATTTGATCACGCGGATATTTTTCCAGACCTCGCAGCCATTCAAAAACAATTTCATCATTTAGTGCGCACGGTACCGAATAACGGCTTGCTGATTTCGCCACAGGATGATGCGGCGCTTAATGAAGTCTTGGCCATGGGTTGCTGGACACCGCAACAAAAATTCTCTGTCGATGGTGATACCTCCGTCGAGTGGCGGGCGGAGTTGTTGGAGAAAGACGGTTCAGCATTTGCCGTGTTTCATGAAGGCACAGCAGTGGCGCAAGTGCATTGGGCGCAGACCGGTTTGCATAACGTCAATAACGGTTTAGCGGCGATGATCGCCGCGCGTCATGTCGGTGTTACACCAGAGATCAGTGCCAAAGCCCTGGAACAATTTGCCGGGGTAAAGCGGCGCATGGAATGTTTAGCCGATATCCATAGCATAAAAGTTTATGATGATTTCGCTCATCACCCCACGGCGATAAAAACCACCCTCGCCGGCCTGCGCGCTAAAGTGGGTGACCAGAAAATTATCGCCGTGATTGAGCCGCGCTCTAACACCATGCGTATGGGTGTTCATAAAGACGCATTAAATAAAGCCTGCACTGACGCCGACGACGTACTCTGGTATCAACCGCCGAATGTTGATTGGGCGATGGATGAAGTCGTAAATACCAGCCCCGTTCCGGCAAAATTACTTCACGACCTGGATGAATTAATTCACTGTGCGATTTCACTGAGCGAAGCGGATACCCACATTGTGATTATGAGCAACGGCGGATTTGGCGGCGTGCATCAAAAGATGATTGAGCAATTAAAAAAGCACGCGTTGTAATTAATATCGTTTCATATAAGGCCAACATTTTTAAGGACAGCGGGGAATTCGACCATGACACAACGCACCATCACCCTGGCCATGACTGGCGCATCCGGCGCCCAGTATGGTTTACGTTTGTTGCAATGTTTATTGGCAGCGGATTGTAAAGTGTATTTGCTGTTATCCAGCGCAGCGGAGGTTGTGATTCGCACAGAAACGGATCTGGACTTGCCGGAGACTCTCGAAGAGCAACAGGCAATGCTTAGCAAATTATTCGGTGCGGATGAAGACCAGTTGCAAATTTTTACCAAAGACGACTGGTTTTCTCCTGTTGCATCAGGCTCCAGTTCACCGACATCCATGGTGATCTGCCCCGCCAGCGGTGGTTGCCTTTCAGCGATTGCCCATGGCGCCAGCAACAATCTTATTGAGCGCGCCGCCGATGTTGCCTTGAAGGAGCGCCGGCAATTAATCCTGGTCCCCAGGGAAACACCCTATTCCGCGATTCATCTGGAAAATATGCTCAAGCTCACGCAGCTTGGCGCAGTCATTCTTCCCGCGAGCCCCGGCTTTTATATGCAACCGCAATCCATCACCGAACTGATTGATTTTATTGTCGCCCGCATCCTCGACCAATTAGGCATTGAGCAAGATCTGATGCCCCGCTGGGGCGAAGACTAATATCAAACTCCATCCGCAGGTCGGATTAGCGCAGCGTAATCCGACAACGTTCTAACCAACGCAATCAAACATTATGGCATTACCCAAAGCAGTCAAAATCATAGAAGTCGGCCCCCGCGATGGCTTGCAAAATGAAAAGCAAACCATCGCCACTGACACCAAGATTCAACTCATCAATCAATTGTCCGCAGCGGGCCTGTCTTATATTGAAGCCGGCAGTTTTGTTAACCCTAAATGGGTGCCGCAAATGGTCGACAGCGCTGAAGTGTTCGACGGCATTACCCGCAAAACCGGTGTGACTTATGCTGCGTTAACACCCAACCTGCAAAGCTTCGAGCGCGCACTCGCCGCGGGCACTGACGAGGTTGCGATATTTGCAGCAGCCTCCGAAGCCTTTAGCCAAAAAAATATTAATTGTTCTATCGCCGAAAGCCTTACGCGATTTACAGCACTGATGGAGGCAGCCCAACGCCATAACATACCCGTGCGCGGTTATATTTCCTGCGTGGTCGGCTGCCCTTACAGCGGCGCCGTTGACCCGGAAGTCGTTGTAAAAATCGCCCGGGATTTGCTGGCCATGGGCTGCTATGAGATTTCGCTGGGTGACACCATCGGTGTGGGAACGGCCGGCCAGGTCAAAGGATTAATCGAATTACTTATACAGCATATTCCCGTGGAAAAACTCGCGGTCCATATGCACGATACCTACGGTCAGGCACTGGCAAATATCTATGCCGCGCTGGAGTGCGGCGTCAGCGTTGTGGACAGCTCGGTCGCGGGGCTGGGCGGTTGTCCTTATGCGGTGGGTGCTTCAGGGAATGTCGCAACAGAAGATGTGGTTTATTTGTTGAATGGTCTCGGTATTATTCACGGCGTTGATCTGGAAAAATTGATTGCTGCCGGCAACAACATCTGTGAATCGCTCGGAAAAACCAACGGCTCCAAAGTCGCACAAGCTATCACACGGAAACACCAGGCATGATGGATGAATACCTTCCCGATGACATTGTCCAGGCAAAAATAAACCTGGAAACCGCACAAATACCCTGGCGGGAACTGCAACGCTTCTTTGCCAGCGGCAAAGCAATCGCCGTCGATTCAAGCCTCGACCTTACCGAGGTTGCGCGGGTTATTGCGCGGGATCAGTCCGCACAACTAAAGCAATGGATGGACGCCGCATTGGTAGACAGTGTGAGAGATAAGCAAGCACAAATTTGGTATGAGCAGAATGCTCTGGTCTGGGCTGTGGTGATAAAACCATGGGTGCTCGTCCAGGACGTTCTCAAGGAACAAACAGCACCGCATCAAGAAGACAAACTTTAGCAATTAATTATTCAACGTTTCAGGTCAGGAATTTTTATGAAGCCCATCTCCGCCGCCGGCGTCGGCATTCGTTTTATCTTTGCGTTGTTGTTAGTGTTCGCCACGTACAATCCCAGCGGCTACTCCTATTACCATTGGCTCTCTGCCAATTGGTCGGCACCAACACCTTACATTGCCTTGGCAGGATTAATCCTGCTGATTGGCTGGGCAATTTATCTGCGCGCCACATTGCGCTCATTGGGCTTTTTGGGTTTGATATTGGCGAGCGCTTTTCTCGCTTGTCTGGTTTGGCTTTTGGTGTATTGGGGCTGGATCAAACTGGATAAAGCAGGACCAATCACCTGGATCAGCGAAATATTGGTTGCCGCCCTGCTTGCGGTCGGCATGTCCTGGTCGCACATCCGCCGCGCTATGTCTGGCCAGGTGGATATGGATGATGTAGATGAGAACTGATGAATCAGTTCTCATCAAACTTATTCTATTGTTGGATAGAAAACTATTCCGGTGCTATCAATAAATATTGCTTGATATCTTCCTTGCGCGGATGACGATATAGCCATTGGCGGAAGGCATGTACCTGGGCGAAGTCTTCCTCCCCCAAGAGTTTTTCGTAACGATCCTGGTGAAATGCCTCCTGACGCACCTTGCGAATATTGCGTTGCCATGCGTCAGTAAAGATCCTGGGCAATTTGCCATGGAGATCCAATTGCTTAAGTAATTGCCACTCGCCCTTATCCAGCCAGGCTTCATCGCAGGCCGCACACAAATCTATCTTGTGCGCGGAATTCACGCCCATTTGGTACTTCGTCATTAACCGGCTGCATTTAGGGCAAGTGCGCACGCCCGGTTGTTCATCAGGCACATCCAGAACCGGCAGGGTTTCCGGCTCAGCAAGACCACCGTAATGGTCCAGCCAGAAGCGATAATTCATCAACGACACCAATGCACCTTCGCACTGCCCGCAGGCAGCGACTAGCAAACCCGGTTCAAGCTCCTTCGGTTCAAGCGGGGACGATTTACAGGTTGTACATTGCATATCTTTGCCCTCATTCAGGTTATCAAGCAGGAAAACTTCCCACAAGGTTTCAAATTCCATTTAATCCGTGGATATTTCCAGATAGCGATCCGAAACCTCTTAATTTCCTATTTTCACCGCTTCTTATGGTGCATCTCCCAATTCTCCAGCTTTTTCTTCTCGCTTTTACGCAACAACACATAGGTTGCCCCGCTGGCGCCATGCTGTTTCTGGGCGGAATGGAAAGCGAGTATCTCGGAGAACTGGGGTAACCAATGAGCAACGCAGCTTTTTAGCAGCGCAGGCTGCTCACGCCCTTCACCTTTACCGTGGGTAATGAGCGCGCAACGAATATCGTTGGCCATGCAGTCTTTGATGAATTGATAGACCGCCAGACGAGCCTGCTCGACTTTCATCTGGTGCAGATCAAGCCTTGCGTCAATCTGATACTTGCCCAGGCGCAGGTTCTTGTATACCCCGTGCTGAACCCCGTCGCGTTTAAACTCAAGGATAGCCAAGGGATCGACCGGCTCAACATATTCCCCAGATAAAAAATTCTTGTCGCGTGGATCTTCGGCGAGCGCCGCTTTGCGGCGAGAGGAGGCATTCAGTTTATCGTTATGGCCGGAAGCCAGGGCGACGGTCTCCGGTACCCGAATCGGCTCCACATCCTGCATCTGTTGTGTGAACAACTCGTGATCTTTGTCTTTCTCGCTCATTAATGCACCCTCCAGCAGCAAAGCTGCGCTTGTAATTCACGCGCAACCGCTATAATCGACTACAGCCATCATGCAAGGACTCGATGGCACTGGACTTATTATGCCCGAGATAATTCAGCGCAAGCCATGCTGAATTTACGATGATTCCCATATATCGGTGAAGTTATGTGGAGTAATTTTTCAATTGCACTGGTGACATTGTTGCTGGTTTTGGTGGCGGTGTTTCTTTGGGCAGTTGCTGTGTTTGCCGGCGGTGATAGCATTCCCTTGAGCAGCGTCGATATGCATCTGGCGGTGCGCAACCTGTTCTTCTGCATCGCAGCATTTATCCTGCTGTGTATTACCGCGCAATTGCCGATCCGCCGCCCGATTATTGTGAAATTGATGGTCGGCTTCGGATTGTTGTTTTTCGGTGCCTGGCAAGAATTACTCAACACCCTGGTTCACAGCGATTGGCTGCTGGTGCGCTGGCTGGAGATTGTGGGGTTGCCCGGTGGCCTGCTGGCCGCATCCTTAGGCCTGTTTGAACTTGGCAAAGCCTATCGCCTGAACCGTTTGCTACTGGGCAGTTACCGCAAGATCGAGCACAGCCTGGCCACGGTGGATCAACTGACCCAGCTCTATAACCGCCGCTATTTTTTTGCGACCTGCCCGGATTTGATGCTCTCCACCCAACATCACGATGAAACGGCCGCGCTGATTACCCTGCGCATTGCCAATCTGCAGGACACCAACCACAGCCTCGGCTACCAGGCCGGTGACGCTGTACTGACCCAGGTCGCTCGTTTGCTGCTTCGTCACACCCGCAGCCACGATATAGCCGCACGCCTCAGTGGTCGGCGCTTCGCCATGTTTCTGCCAAACACGAAAAAAGAAAACGCCGAAGAAATCGTGCACCGGCTACTGATGCATGTGGAGCATATTGGCATCACCAATGAGGCCGGCGATGAAGTTGTTCAGCGGATCGACATCGAATATGTCGTGTGTTGCGCTGAACCGGGGGAGACATTTGAAGAGTTGCTGCAGAGGGCGCGCCAGAACCTGGCGATCCTCGAGCATTAAGCAGGAGCCCGGCTATTGCCGGGCTCCGTTAACACTTACTTGTTCGCACGATTACGAATCAATTCATCCACGACTGCCGGATCGGCCAGGGTAGATGTATCACCCAGGTTATCGAGTTCGTTGGCAGCAATCTTGCGCAGGATACGTCGCATGATCTTGCCTGAACGGGTCTTGGGAAGACCGGGTGCCCATTGGATGATATCCGGCTTGGCAATCGCACCAATCTCCTTAACACACAACGCAATCAATTCTTTACGCAGCTCGTCAGAAGGCTCCACACCACTCATCAAGGTGACGTAGGCGTAGATACCCTGGCCTTTAATATCGTGCGGGTAACCTACCACCGCCGCTTCAGCAACCGCATCATGCAGCACCAGGGCGCTCTCCACCTCCGCCGTTCCCATCCGGTGGCCGGACACATTCAGCACGTCGTCAACGCGGCCGGTGATCCAGTAATAACCATCGACGTCCCGGCGCGCGCCGTCGCCAGTAAAGTAGTAGCCCGGATAGGTACTGTAATAAGTGTCGATACAACGCTGGTGGTCGCCGTAGACGCTGCGAATCTGGCTCGGCCAAGCCGCCTTGATTGCCAGGTTACCTTCACCGGCCCCCTCGATTTCCTTGCCCTCAGCATCCAGCAATACCGGCTGTACACCGAAGAAAGGCACCGTCGCTGAACCTGGCTTCAAATCAATCGCACCAGGCAAAGGGGTCAGCATATGGGCGCCGGTTTCCGTCTGCCACCAGGTATCCATGATCGGGCAGCGGCTATCGCCGACCACCCGGTAATACCATTCCCAGGCTTCCGGATTGATAGGCTCACCAACAGACCCTAACAATTTCAATGACGTTCGGGAGGTTTTGGTCACCCACTCATTACCCGCACCCATGAGTGCGCGAATGGCGGTCGGGGCGGTATAGAAGGTGTTGACCTGATGCTTGTCGATCACCTGCCAGCAGCGGGAGGCATCCGGATAGGTCGGCACCCCTTCGAACATCAGGGTAATTGCCCCATTAGTCAGCGGGCCATATACGATGTAGCTGTGGCCGGTTACCCAGCCCACGTCAGCGGTACACCAATACACATCGCCTTCCTGGTAATCAAAGACGTACTTATGGGTCATGGCCGCCTGCAACAGATAGCCGGCGGTGGTGTGCAGCACTCCCTTGGGCTTACCTGTCGACCCCGAGGTATAAAGAATAAACAGCGGGTCTTCAGCATTCATCTGCTCTGGTTCGCAAACATCGCTTTGCTGATCAACCAGATCGTGATACCAGATGTCACGCCCTTCTTTCCACTGAATATCACCAGCGGTACGACGTACCACAAGACAGGTATGGACATTCGGGCAGGATGCCAATGCTGTGTCTGTATTCTTCTTCAGCGGGACTTTTTTGCCGCCGCGGACACCTTCATCTGCTGTAATAACCACCCTGCAATCAGCATCGAGAATCCGATCTTTCAACGCCTCAGGCGAGAAACCACCGAACACTACAGAGTGGATGGCACCGATGCGCGCACATGCCAACATCGCATAGCTGGCTTCGGGAATCATCGGCATGTAAATACAAACGCGGTCGCCCTTTTTGACGCCGCGCGCGCGTAAGGCGTTGGCCAACCGGCACACTTCTGTATGCAGTTCACCGTATGTAATGAGTTGGTCTTCGGCAGGGTCATCACCTTCCCAGATGATGGCGGTTTGATTGGCCCGCTGGGGCAGATGGCGGTCAATACAGTTCACACTGACATTAAGCTTGCCACCGATAAACCAGGCAACTTCACCTTTACGCAAATCACTTTTCGTGACCTGGGTCCAGGGTTGCTGCCAAGTCAAAAATTGCTTGGCCTGTTCCGCCCAAAAAGTATCGGGCGAGTTAACCGACTCAGCATACATAGCGCGGTAGCGCTCAAGATTAATGGCTGCACCAGCCTTGAAATGTTCGGGGACGGGGTAAAGATGGACGTCGGACACGGTAATATCTCCCTGCCGTTATGTTGTTATTGGACAGACCCAAGTTAAGGTGAGCTAGCTTAACAGCTGATGACAGCAGGGACAATGACAACGTTGTCCCATTTTAACCCCCCACATCCGATTAGCAAATACCCGTCACTATCAAGGTGTTTCTGAACCTTTTGGTCCCTCCCGATCCAGTCGCTCAAGCTCCTTTTGGTACGCATCCAGATCCTCCCAGTCGTAGGGGGTGCCGGCATGTAAATCGTGGGGATGTTTGGCGCGCTCTTTCGCCTGCTCCTGCAGACTGTGATCTTTGTGCTCGTCCTGTTTCTCGTTAAGGTTTTCGTAACGCTTCAAAGCCAGATCACTGCGCCCTGGCGGCATGGTGGGGTGCTGGCTGGTATCCCGCTCCTGGTCGCGGGTCGGCTGAGTGATACCGGTTGTTTTATCGGACGGTTTTTTGCCGTGCTGTTTCTCATCCTGCTGCTTTTCATAACGTTCTGACATGGTTCAACTCCTTAGCATCTGCAACGTTCTTGGAGTTTCGACATCGGGGAACGCAAAGATTCACTCATCCAGAGAGATAAAACGCACCAAGCAAAAGGGCCGCTAAGCGGCCCTTGGGAAAGATTGTGCAGCAGATCTGTGAGGATCAGGCAACTTGCATAGGAATGGTATTGGTTGTGCGCTCGACACGGTTGTTTTCATCGAGATAAACCAGCTTGGGCTTGTAATTGAGCAGCTCCGCCTCGCTATAGTGACCGTAGGTCGCGATTATCACCCGGTCACCCACCTGTACCTTACGCGCTGCCGCACCATTCATTGAGATGGTCCCGGAACCCGGCTCGGCCAGGATAATGTAGGTGTGAAAACGCTCACCGTTGTTCACGTTATAGATATCGATTTGCTCGAACTCACGCAAGCCGGCCAATGCCACCAGGTCGGCATCAATCGCGCAGGAACCGTCGTACCAGAGCTCCGCCTGGGTGACCTTGGCCATGTGCAACTTACCTTTCAACATTTGTGAGAGCATGACACTCCTCCTGCTTTTGTTACTGGAACTGACGACTGTCAGCCCAATACCACTGAAACATTGTCAATTAACCGGGCACCGCTGGTGTACATGGCGCCGAGGATGGTGATGTCGCGATCATCGTGAGCCGCCAACTCCAGGGTATGGCTGTTGCAGATGCTGATGTAGTCCACACGAAACCCAGCGTCTTCAATCTGTTTGCGCGCGGCATCCGCCAAGACTATAAAATTCGTTTCACCGGCCACAATCCGCTCTTTGATCCAATTCAGGCTGCGATTCAACTGCACGACCCGCGGCCGCTCGTCCGACGTGATAAACACATTGCGCGAACTCATGGCCAAACCATCGGGTTCGCGGACTATATCGCCGGGAATAATCCTGACTGGCATACATAAGTCTTCCACCATCCGGCGGATCACCGCCAATTGCTGGAAATCCTTGGTGCCGAATACTGCCGCATCAGGCTGCACGATATTGAATAACTTGGCCACCACAGTGGTCACGCCTTCAAAATGGCCCGGCCGGCTGGCGCCACAAAGCACATCTGTCATGGTAGGCACGATGACACGGGTCTGCTCGACCATACCATTGGGGTAGATTTCCTTGTCGGAAGGGCAAAACAGGTAATCGCAGTGGGCAGCTTCAAGGCGCGCAGTATCTGCCGCCAGGGTACGTGGGTATTTATCCCAATCTTCATTCAACCCAAACTGCAACGGGTTAACAAAGATACTGGTAACCACCACATCACAGTGGCGCTGGGCAATCCTTACCAATTCGATATGGGCGTCATGCAGATTACCCATCGTGGGCACAAAGCCGATACGCTTGCCCGCTCGACGTTCCTGCTGCAGCGCTTCGCGCAGTGATTGAATGTGGTGAAACACTTGCATCGTCATAACGGACACACCCAAACTGTTACCAAAGACCCCACATCCGGGCGCGCGATAATACACTCTTGCGCCGGGTAAGTACATTTTTTACCCGTCTTTTCCCTGTCGCAGGTTAGACAGAAAAATTATAGATTGATCAATTAATAACCATCATTCTGAAAATACTCCGGCGCCAGGTTATCGAAGCGGGTGTATTTACCGATAAACGCTGCCCGACAGGTACCGATTTCACCGTTACGCTGCTTACCGATAATCAATTCCGCAATACCCTTATCCGGACTGTCTTCGTTGTAGTACTCATCGCGGTAGATAAACAGGATCACGTCCGCATCCTGCTCAATCGCACCGGACTCCCGCAGATCTGAGTTCATTGGTCGCTTATTGGGACGCTGCTCCACCCCCCGGTTAAGCTGGGAGAGCGCGATCAGCGGACAATCAAATTCTTTGGCAATCGCTTTAAGCGAGCGTGAAATCTCGGAGATTTCCTGGGTTCGTCCTTCGCTGGAGCCAGCAATCTGCATCAACTGAAGGTAGTCCACCATGATCATGCCGGGGTTACCGTGCTCGCGGGCTATGCGCCGCACGCGGGCGCGCAATTCCTGGGGACTGAGGCCAGGAGTGTCATCAATAAATAACAGCTTGTCTTTCATCTTGGCCACGGCCGATGACAGTTTGGGCCAGTCTTCCTCAGTCAACTTACCGTTGCGCATCCGTCCCTGATCAATACGGCCCACCGACGACATCATACGCATGACCATCGCGGCGGAGGGCATTTCCATACTGAACACAAGTACCGGTCGATTCTGACTGAACATGGCACTTTCAACGAAATTCAGGGCCAAGGCGGTTTTACCCATAGAAGGACGGGCAGCAAGGATGATCAGTTCACCCGGCTGCCAGCCCGATGTACGGGTATCGAGGTCGGCAATACCCGAGGGTACTCCGGTAATGTCGCTGCCGGAGCGGAATAGCTCGTCGATACGCTGCACTGTAGCTTTCAGTAGGTCATTAACACCCACCAGGCCGCCCTCTTTGGGGCGATCTTCGGCAATTTCCGCAACCCGCTTTTCGGCCAGTTGCAGCAGGTCGTCGGAGTCGAGGCCGGAGGGGTTATAGCTGGACTTGCTGATTTCCTGGGCCGCTGCAATCAACTGCCGCAGGGTGGAGCGCTCGCGCACTATGCGCGCATAGGCCACGATATTCGCGGCACTGGGTGTGTTGTTGGCCATCTCGACCAGGTAGGCCAGGCCGCCCACACGCTCCAGCTGGTCATGGCGATGCAGTTCTTCCGACAGGGTAATTACGTCCAGCGGTTGGGCGTTTTCCTGCAGGATCTGCATCATCTTGAAGATCTGTCGGTGGTCTTCGCGATAGAAGTCCACCTCGGAGATCACCTCAAGCACCGCATCCAGGCGCTTGTTGTCGAGCATCAAACCACCCAGAACCGCCTGCTCCGCCTCGATAGAGTGGGGCAAGAGAGTCTTTTGGGCGACGGCTTCCGCCGAGGGCAGTTCAAAGGATGCTTCAGACATAGGCAATAAACTACGGAATTATTTGAAAGACTGAAATAAAAAATCGGGCACTACAAACAACCCGAAGGGGTGTCGATAGTGCCCGATTTCGTCACGCTTGTCAGTATGCCCCGGTCCGTCGAGAACCTTGGCGCACTGCATCAAGTAGCGCGATTACTCTGCAACCACCGCCAGTTTGACGGTTTGGATGACTTCCGGGTGCAGTTGAACGTCGATGTCGAACTGACCTACTTCGCGCAGCACACCTTCCGGCAGACGCACTTCAGATTTGGTCACTTCTACGCCGGCAGCAGTAATCGCATCAGCGATGTCGCGAGTACCGATAGAACCGAAGAGTTTGCCCTCGTCGCCAGCGTTAGCTGCGATGGTGACTGACAATTCAGCCAGTTTGGCAGCACGTGCTTCAGCTTCGGCTTTCTTGGCAGCTGCAGCAGCTTCAAGACCTGCGCGACGCTCTTCAAATTCAGCAACGTTTTTTGCTGTTGCAGCAACAGCCTTGCCTTGCGGCAACAGGTAGTTACGGCCAAAACCCGCCTTAACAGAAACCTTGTCACCGATCTTGCCTAATTTACCTACTTTATCGAGCAGAATAACTTCCATCTCGTTTACCCTCTCAGTTTTCATTTATCTAACGGGCAGCTGAGCATTGCTTGTGAGGTTAAGCTACAGCTTCGGCTTAAACCGCCCGCGAAAATTCAGCCACGTATCTAAAAACGCCACGATAACCAGCAACTGTGCGACGACATCCAACAGGAACACCAGCACATAAAACCCGACCAACCATGGCGTACCCATGCGCTTGACTGCCACAAAGCGGTGGACAATTGCCACCCCCATGACCAGCAGCGGTAACACAAACAGCGTGGCCCAGGAACGGTAGTCCGGCGACTGCGTCAGGCAGTAAACGGCTGCTGCCATACAAACAACCGCCTGGAGGCTATTCAAGCGAAACTGCTGGAATTCCTCCGCAAAACCGCCCGGGTTGTACAGCGCCGCTTGCCACCAACGCCCGACAATGACGCCGAACAAACTGCCCATGGCCGTGACATAAGCGATCATGCCGACCACAAACGTCTGGCCAGGCATCTCCACCGTGGACGGCTCCACCTCACTGAACAGCTGTTTGACAAACTCAGCCAGGGAAGCGGTCAGTTGGGCCAGTAAATCCGGCACCAGCACCAATTGCAGCAAGGCCGCCAGGGTGCTCAACGCCACTAATCCCATCAGGGTATAGGGCCAGGACACACTGTTGCGCAATATCAGGGCGGTAACATAGGTCACCACTAAACCGCTGATCGCCAGGATCGGCATCAGCGGCTGCATCTGTCCCATCGCCAGGGAAATCAGCATCGGCAGCAAACCCCATAACAGGATCAACAAGCCATTACCGATTCCTTTGCGCAACGACACCAATGCAATAGTTGCCGGCGTCAGCACGGGTACTGCGGTGCCCAGAACGGCCACCACAGCAGCTTGCGTGCGGCCGCGCATGATGAACTCAGCCAGCGCACGCATGGTTAAACTTACTCGTGACTATCAGTGTACGGAATCAAGGCCAGGTAGCGCGCGCGCTTGATCGCGGACGACAGCTGACGTTGATATCTGGCTTTGGTGCCAGTGATACGGCTTGGAACAATCTTGCCGGTTTCGGTGATATAGGCTTTCAAGGTTTCGATATCTTTGTAGTCGATACGCTTGGTGCCTTCAGCGGTGAAACGGCAGAACTTACGACGACGGAAAAAACGTGCCATCTGTTAAACCCCCTGCTCTTGTTCTTCAAGTTCATCGGAATCCATGTCGTCATCATCTGACTCTTCGGTATCCGACTCTTCATCACGACGGTCAGCGCGGGGCGGACGGGCTTTACGCTCGCGGCCTTCTTTCTCGGCTTTCATGATGATGGATTCTTCGGTGATAGCTTCGTCTTCACGAATCACCAGATTGCGCAGGATGGCATCGTTGTAACGGAAGTTGGTGGTCAACTCTTCCAGCACTTCTTCACTGCATTCGATATTCATCAGGATGTAGTGAGCTTTGTGGATTTTGTTGATGGGGTAAGCCAGTTGGCGACGGCCCCAGTCTTCCAGACGGTGAACAGTACCGCCGCTGGATTTCACAGTAGAGGTATAACGCTCCACCATGCCTGGAACTTGCTCGCTCTGGTCCGGGTGGACCATGAACACGATTTCGTAATGACGCATGTTAGCTCCTTACGGGTTAAAGTCTCCCGCCGATCGCGGTGAGACAAGGAGAGGCCCGAATAACCCCAGGCCAAATGAGGGCGCGCCATTCTAGAGACTTTGCGAAAGCGATGCAAGGATGAAAAATAAGCAGGGGAAAAGGGCACTGTAGGTCGTATTAGCCGCAAGGCGTAACCCGACATTTATAAATAAGAAGGGGCGCCTAAGCGCCCCATCCTGCCAGCAAAAACATTAAGGCAGTGTTTCCAGGAAAGTTCCCACCGGGATCGAGAAGATACGCCCGTCATTCACATCCCAGTTGATCGACCAGGTCATTACGCCACGAAATTCCGGGTAGGCCCGGCTGGGGATCACGGTGTCACAACTGGTCAGGCGAGTCAGGCAATCCACCGCACGGTTGATGTTAGCCGTGGTTGCCTGGCCGGAACCTGCCGCGCGCGGGCCGGAGGGCAAGCCGAGGGCGACCTGGTCCGCACGCAATCCAGTGAAGTTACCGGCCGAGCCGTAGGCCAGCGGGAAACCTTCGATCAACATCAGGGCCGATGCCACCATCATGTCTACCGTGCCCGCCTGGTAAGACTGGGCGGCGTAGGGCGTAGCCAGCCCGCCGTTGTTGTATAACTGCACATGCAACAGATCCAGCTCATTGCGCAGTTGGTCAATCATCGGCAGGTAGGCGCCCCAGATACCGGAATAGGCCACATGACCACCCTGTACATAAGGATGTTCGGGCGCCATGGAAACATACAGATTGGGGAAGCGACTGTGCAGTTGCTTGATCGCCGCTACCATGTTCTGGATCACCGGCGCACCGTGCAGCACCCCCGCCCCGCTCTCCAGGTCAATATCCACACCATCGAAACCATATTCATTGATGATGGCAGCGGTGCTGTTGACGAAGTTGGTGAGGTTGGTGGCGTTGTTGAGCGTGACCGTGCCTTTCTCGCCGCCGTACGACAGCACCACGATCTTGCCTTCCGCCCGCTTAGCCGCGATGTCGGCGATAAATTGGGCTTTGTTCAGTGCAGGATCGAGATTGAAAGCAACGTTGCCATTGCCGGCATCATCCACAAAGGCCACGACAATCACATCCCAGATGTCATCCACATCCGCGAGACGAATAACGCCGCTGCCATTATTGAAGTTGTGCCAATAGCCCACCAGCGCATGACGCGGCAGCGGACTACTGTCGCCCGGTGCACGGACGCCCCCGGGCATGGATGACGAACTGGAGGAATTGATTACTGAACTGTTGGAGCTTGATGATGATACAAGGCTGCTGGAGCTGGACACGGCACCACAACTGCGCACCAGATCCCAGGCATCATCCCAGTGCATGCCGGTACCCGGCGCGTAGGCCCAGGCTGCCGTCGATGAACACCAACCAGCAATCATGCAACGATATTCACTGCCAGCGTTTTGCACTAATTGATTGGCAGAATACGCCGTGCCAGCCGCATACTGCGGCGACGCGCAATTGCCACCCACGACGGAAGAGCTGCTGCTAGCCACCGAACTGGAAATGACGGATGAAACACTGGATGAAATACTACTGGATGACGCAGGAACGGAACTGGATGAGGTCGCACCATCACAATTACCTAATAAATCCCACTCCTGCCACTGGCCGGAATGAGAGGCCGGGTTCTGTCCCTGGGTCCACCAGTTAGCCTCGTAGGCTTTGGCGAGATGTTGTACCTGAGTACCACCGGTATACACACCGGTACTGGACCAGACAGGCAGGTTAGCGCAATTGACAGCAAAGCTATTGACCGAAAACACACTCGCACAAACGGCGAGCCATAGCACGATTGGATTTTTCATTATTGTTAATCCTCATGATAAACAGGCGCATTAAACGCCCACGCAAAAAGCACCGGACCGCATACCGGACCAGGCCACCTTGACGATCTATCATGCTCTCCTGATTTGGCAGTATTTTTTGTGGTGCTCGGTTAAGGGTAACCGGCCCGTTCAATCCGCTGTGCCAATCAACGAAGACAAAGGAATACCCGACGAGGTTGACCATTCCATCATCCACCCGAAGAAAACGTTTGTGGGAGAGATTCCTGCTTGCCTGCGCGCACCGCCGTCGGACATCGGAGAGATATGACCGAGAGCACTGCTGCACCATTGAGCGGTCTGTATAACATGCGAGCGAATTGATGGCAATTTCATCGGTAAAAATCGCGATGCATTTGGCATCCCGTCAGGCTATCGCCGCCACATCCACCCTGCGCTGTTTTTCATAGAGGAAACTGAGGACCTGATGGCGGTAATGGTTGTAGGTGGGATCGTCAGCCAAGGTGATGCGATTGCGCGGCCGAGGCAGATCGATATCCAGAATTTCACCGATGGTTGCAGAAGGCCCATTAGTCATCATGACGATCCGGTCCGACAACAATACCGCTTCATCCACATCGTGGGTGATCATTAATACGGTGTTTTTTAATTCCGACTGAATGCGCATGACTTCATCCTGCAAGTGTGCGCGGGTCAGTGCATCCAGTGCACCGAAAGGTTCATCCAGTAACAACACCTTCGGTTCCATCGCCAACGCACGGGCAATGCCCACACGCTGCTTCATCCCACCGGAAATTTCTGCTGGCCGTTTATGCAGCGCATGGCTCATATTCACCATCTCCAGATTCTTTAAAATCCATTGATGACGTTCCGCCGCCGATTTGCTGTGTTTGAAGATTTTATTCACCGCAATCGCCACGTTTTCATACACCGTCAGCCACGGCAAGAGTGAATGATTCTGGAAAACGAGGCTGCGATCCGAGCCGGGGTCATTGACTTCCCTGCCATCAAGGATCACCACACCGGAGGTTGCGCGCAATAGACCCGCCACAATATTCAGCACCGTGGACTTACCGCAACCGGAGTGGCCTATGATGGAAATATACTCGCCTCGCTCCACTTTTAAATTCACGTTTTGTAATACGTGGCTGGTGAGATCGCCACGTGTAAAATCCATCGCCACCTGTTCAATTTGCAAATAACTGGAAGCCATCATCAAGTCCTCTTGCGCGCTTAGCTCGCCGATGTACCGCGGGTAACGCGGTTGCCGATAAATGCCACCATCCGGTCCAGCACAAAACCCACAATGCCGACATAGATCAACGCCAGAATAATGTCGCTGATCAACGAGGAGTTCCAGGCATCCCAGATAAAAAAGCCGATGCCCACACCACCGATCAACATCTCCGCTGCCACAATCGCCAGCCAGGATAACCCGACACCAATGCGTAAACCGGAAAAGATATAAGGCGCGGCCGAAGGCAACATCACCTGGCGAAAATATTCAAAACCGTTTAAACGAATCACGCGTGCGACGTTGCGATAATCTTCGGGAATGTTGCGCACGCCCACCGAGGTGTTGATGATGATGGGCCAGATCGCCGTAATAAAAATAACGAAGATTGCCGAGGGATGACTGTCCTGAAAGCCAGCGAGAGATAAAGGTAACCAGGCCAACGGCGGCACGGTACGCAACACCTGAAACACCGGATCCAGGCCGCGCATCGCCCAGGTTGACTGCCCCACCAGCACACCGAGACTCACACCCGCTATCACCGCAAGGAGATAGCCGTAAGCGACACGCTCCAGGCTCGCGAGAATCTGCCAGGCCATACCGACATCGTTACCGCCATTGTCGTAGAACGGATGAACAATCAATTCCCAACTTTGTTCAACCATCGCCGATGCCGATGGCAGGGATGCATCCGGGCCAGAGCAGGTTATTTCCCAGATCGCTACCAGAATAGTCATTACGATGAGCGGCGGCAAAAAGCGTGAAAGGAGAAAATCCTTCCACTTTCCCGCCGCCTTCGACAAGGATTTTTTTATCGCCCCGGCATCGGTTTTATTGACTGTCAACGGCATAGCCGATGCATTATCAATACTGGCCCTGGAATTCATACATCACCTCCGCTTGTCACTGGCAATTCAACTTCAGCTCATGTATTTGATTGCCAGACTATCCAGATACGCTTTTGGATTTTCCGGATCAAAGACTTTGCCATCAAAGAATTTTTCAACACCACGAGACGTTGAAGTGGGAATGTCGCTAGCGGGCACGTTTAATGTTGCCGCGGCATCGCGCCACATATCTTCGCGGTTCACTTTATCAATCAAAGCTTTGGTGTCAGTGGACGCAGGGAAATAACCCCAGCGCATATTTTCCGTGAGGAACCAAAGGTCATGACTGCGGAAAGGGTAAGAAGCAAAGTCGTTCCAGTAACGCATCTGAAATGGACTGTTCTCCACCACCTTGCCGTTACCGTAATCAAAGGTACCCTTCATACGTTCGATAATGTCGTTATAAGGCGCATTGATCCATTTGCGGCCGGAACAGATCTTCGCCATTTCTTCCTTATTCTCGGCTTTTTCACACCACATCTGCGCTTCCATCACGGCCATCAATAAGGCTTTGGTTGAATTAGGATTTTTATCAACATAATCGGCGCGCATGGCGAAGGCTTTTTCGGGATGATTGTTCCAGAGTTCACTAGTGGTATTAGCGGTGTAACCAATCTTCTGATTAATTAACTGTTCGTTCCAGGGTTCGCACACACAGAAGGTATCCATACTGCCCACCTTCATATTGGCCACCATTTGTGCCGGTGGAACAACAATCGTGGAAATATCTTTGGTGGGATCAATACCGCCTGCGGCTAACCAATAACGAATCCATAGATCGTGCGTACCGCCAGGGAAAGTCATCGCGGCATTCACCGGTTTACCGCTGGCTTTTTTCTTCTGCAACGCAGCTTTAAACGGTGTTGAATCGGTGCCCAGTTTTAAATCCGCATATTCTTTACCGACCGAGATACATTGGCCGCCCAGATTCAAGCGCGCGAGGATGTACATGGGTGTAGGAATATTGTTCGGTGTTACGACGCCCGCTGAAATCAGGTAAGGCATGGGCGACAAGATGTGAGCACCATCGATACCATTATTTTGGGAGCCGAGCACCAGGTTGTCGCGCGTGGTGCCCCAGGAAGATTGTTTGATGACCTGCACATCGGTCATGCCATATTTCTTGAAGAAACCTTTTTCCTCAGCAACAAATAATGGCGCGGCATCGGTGAGTGCGATAAAACCCAATTTTGCGGTGGTGGTTTCCAGGCTGCCCCCTGCGGCCCAGGCAAGGCTGCCGAGCCCTTTGGGTAAACCACTTAATACCGCTGCACCACCGATCGCCGTCAGGCTGTGTTTTAAAAATTTACGGCGCTTGTTGAAATCATTGCCGCCGATCATTGTGGAAGATTTTTTTCCCATTACGCCTGCCCCTGATGCCAAATTTTAAGCGAAAAAAAACGGTGCCACACAAAGTTAATTACCGCGCAAGCAATTAACGTATGTGGCACCGTTGCCCGTTGACTCTTGGATAAAACCAGCGCTAGATCATCATCGATTTAGCTGCTTTGACTCGTTTAATTCTGCTGACTTTCAGAATTTCCGAATCCTTGACTTGAATATTGCAGAATGCGTACCAAGTTTTTAAAAACCTAAAAAATCATTTAAAAACAAATAGTTAAACAACACCTGAAATATTCTTCCCTTACCAATCCATGCACCAGCAGCGCGCAAAAAACCGGAAAACTGCACAGGTTGCGCGCACAGAAACTAGATAACGGGAATATTTACCTGACGTTTTTCCTGTAACAGATCTGCCACATTCAGAATGGCCTCGGCAACATCCACCATTCGCCGGCTTTGGTCCATCGCTGACTGGCGCAGCATCTTGTAGGCTTGCTCTTCTGTAAGTCCGCGATGGGCCATCAATATGCCTTTCGCTCGTTCAATCTGTTTGCGTTCGTGCAACGCCCGCTTCGCAGCTGACAATTCATCGCTGACGGATTGCAGGCGTTGAGCCTGGGCTTGGACGAGATCAAAGAGAGAATGACTGAGGTGGGGACTCATATCTTCCACACTCAGTTTTTGCGACTGCAGTACCGCACCGAGCCCCATCATGGAGGAATCCAGCAACACCGCCATAGGTACCAGGGGTGGCGTTGTCGTCTCATTAAAAGCAGCGAGAACATCTTTGTGGCTGTGCAAATCCGCGCGGGCTTCAACAATCTTGTAGGCGGATAACTGCACCAACGCATCGGCCAATTGGTTTTCAATCAACTTCATTTTATCGATGCGTTGCGTGGCCAACTCAAACCAGAGTTCACCCAATTCTGAGGGGACAGGTTGCGCATCACTGGCTTTTCGGGCGATCTGGCGCAAGGCTTTTAACTCTGCGCACAAACGCGATTCCGCCAATTCACGCCAGGCATCGAGCACCTTAGCCGGGCCGAATTGGCTAAAGATATCGAAGCAGCGCTCTTGCGCATCCAGCAAATACACCATGCGTTGTTGCTCTTCCGCCGTAAAAAAGCCGGCGGTAAATCCCATCGCTCCGGCCGCGCGTTCCTGCCCGGATAGTTCCTTGCCTTGCATAAAATTAAACATCGCCACGAGCAGCCTGGTCACCTCCGGGTCGGCTGCGGTATCAGCCGCTTCAAACACAATGGCAAGCAAACCTGCGATCAGGCGACTGAATGCCGTGGTCGCTTCGCGGGAGGATAACTGGACGGCCCGAATCCGATCACGTAAGCGCGCCAGTGTTTCAAAACCGTGCAAGACAGACGCAATCCGGCTGAACAACCGAACACTGCCAAGGTGCTGGTCAAGGCGGGAAAACTGGTTGCGCAACTTTTTTTCGGCGCGGGAGGATTCGTGAACCTGGTGTTGCAAAACCTGGCTGAACCGAATACCGGACGAACCGAGATACACATTGGAGGCGCCGCGCTCGCGCTGCAAGCTGTGGATCAACTCGCTAAGCCCGGTAACCAGCTCACACGTCGTGCGCAGCTGTTCCAATGCATCAATCTCGCAATGCTTGGCAGCCAGCAGAAAGTCTTGTGCGGATTTCATGGTGTTTGCCTCGGATGGTGATAAAAAATGCGAGGCAAAACTTGTTCCAGATGAGGTTGATGAAGAGCACGACCCGCGTAGAGTCCAATTGCCCGCATCGCGGCGCAATCCGACATGCTCTTGGGTTTGTGAATGGAAGGTTGTCGGATTACGCTGCGCTAATCCGACCTACGTGGGGCGATGTAAAAGAGAAATTGGGGCTATTTGAACAGGCAGTGGCTGGCGTAATCCTTGGCTTCGTTCATGGTCCATTCGCCGTTGGGTTTGGTCTTCATTTTTTTGCACCATTCGGGGCTGCCGACTTCCGGCGCACAACCTGTAACCAAACCGAGCAACACACTCAAGGCGATAATCGTTTTACGCATAGGCTTCCTTATTTTTTAGGCTAGGTTTTTTAGGCCAGGTTTAGGTTAGGGCTTCTGTTGACGTTGACGCACTGCCTCAAATAAACACACACCGGTCGCGACCGACACATTCAAGCTGCTGACCGTTCCCGCCATCGGAATATTCATTAAGTGGTCGCAGGTTTCCTGGGTCAGGCGCCGTAAGCCGTCCCCTTCCGCGCCCATCAAAATGCCGATGGGACCGGTCAGGTTGGACTGGTAAACCGACTGTTTTGCTTCACCGGCCGCGCCGAATAACCACACCCCCGCTTCCTGCAATTTTTTCAGGGTCCGCGCCAGGTTAGTCACTGGCACAAACGGCAAGACCTCTGCCGCACCACAGGCCACCTTGCGCGCGACCGGCGTCAAACCGGCAGACTTATCTTTCGGTGCAATCACGGCGTGAACACCGGCGGCTTCTGCGGTGCGCATGCAGGCGCCGAGGTTATGCGGGTCGGTTACGCCGTCCAGTATTAACAGGAAGGCCGGTTCGGTGAGATTGTCCAGCATCCGGAATAAAAAAGCTTCGTCATGGTTCTCACCTGGCGTACAACGTGCGACAACGCCCTGGTGATTTTCTTCATCAACCAACTCATCCAGCTTGGTGCGGCTGACCTGCTGAACTGGGATTTCATTCTGTTGGGCGGCGGCGGCAATCTTTTGCAGACGCTGATCGTTGCGCCCTTGCAACAGAAACAATTCCTGCACGCGTTGCGGTGCACTTTTCAACAGGGCCTGCACCGCGTGCAAACCATAAATCAATTCGTTATCTTTCATTCGTTATCTTTCATCGCTATCTTTAAACGGAGCCTCAAAAAATACCAGCCAATAACCGACGGGGTTCTAGGCCCCCTCTTTATGATCCGCACATAAAATCACTTCTGTTTGCGCCCTACTTCTCCTTCTTACGTTTAGCCAGCGCTTTTTTAATGCCAGCTGCCGCGGCCGAAAAAATTGACTTGCCTTTAGCAGACGCACCTGCTTTAGCCGCAGGAACTGATTCTGCCTTCGTCGTGCGCCGAGTTTTTTGATCTTGATTGCCATCCGTCTCTCCTGCCATTGAATCCGCTCGGGTGCGACGGGTTTTGGTTAGCGCTACATCAACCGGCGTTGATTTTGCGCTTGCCTTGCCCGTCGCCGATTTTTTCTGGCCAGCCTTGGTCGCCGATTTTTCCGGTTTGGTTTTGGTCGCCTGAGCCTTTGTTGCAGCAGGGCGACTTTCGGAAGTTTTCTTACCCTTGGCTTGTTTGGCCGGCGCCGCTTTACCGCGCTTGGTGGCTTTTTCTACCGGCTTGCTTTTGCCGGTTTTTGCCCGCCGCGCCACGACGGTTTCGAGCTCAAAATCGATCTTGCGATTGTCGAGATCCACCCGCACCACACGCACCATCAATTCATCAGCCAAGCCGAACACTTTGCGTGTGCGCTCACCCACCAACCGGTGCTGCGCCGCTTCAAAGCGATAATAATCGTGCGGCAAGGCGGTAACGTGAATCAGCCCTTCCACGAAGAGTTCTTTCAGTTCAACAAATAAACCAAAACCAGTCACCGCACTCACAATACCGGGGAACACTTCACCCACCTGATCGCGCAGGAATTCACACTTGAGCCAGCTCACCACATCGCGCGTGGCTTCATCGGCGCGGCGCTCGGTCATGGAACAGTGCTCACCCAGGCCCGCCATATCCCCCGGTGAATAAGGGTAGATAAACCGACTGTTCAGCAACCTGGCGCCCTCGGCCCGCTTGACCTGTTTGGACGGCGTTTCGCTGCGAATAACCGAACGTATCGCGCGGTGCACCAACAAGTCCGGATAACGACGAATGGGCGAGGTAAAGTGGGTATAGGCTTCATAACCTAAACCGAAATGGCCGAGGTTTTCCACCTGGTACATCGCCTGACGCAGGCTGCGCAGCATGACGGTCTGGATCATGTTGCTGTCCGCGCGGTTTTCGAGTTGCTCCATCAAGGCCTGGTAATCCAGCGAGGTCGGTGTATCACCGCCGGACAAAGACAAGCCCAACTCGCCGAGAAATTCACGGAGGTTATCCAGCTTCTGCTCTGTCGGACCTTCGTGGACGCGATACAAGCCGGTGAGATCGTGCTTCTGTATAAATTTGGCCGCACAAACGTTGGCGCAGAGCATGCATTCTTCAATTAATTTGTGCGCGTCGTTGCGACGCACCGGCACGATGCGCTCAATCTTACGTTCTTCATTGAACACGATACGCGTCTCGACCGTTTCAAAATCAATTGCACCACGCTCGTCACGCGCTTCACGTAGACATTTGTAGAGATCGTGCAACCGATGCAATTGCGGCAAAACGTGATGGAACTGCTGGCGCAGAGGATGCTGGTTGTCATCCCCGTGTTCCAGGATCTCGCCCACCTGGGTGTAGGTCAGGCGCGCGTGGGAGTGCATCACCCCTTCGTAAAATTGATAGCCGGAGATTTTCCCGGCATCCGTGATGGTCATCTCGCACACCATGCACAGTCGGTCCACCTGGGGATTGAGTGAGCACAAGCCGTTGGACAGCGCTTCGGGCAACATGGGTACCACAAAGTCGGGAAAATAAACGGAGTTACCGCGCAGGCACGCCTCTTTATCCAGCGCATTATCAACGTGCACATAGTGCGACACGTCAGCGATAGCCACGTACAAACGCCAACCGCCTTTGCGGCGCTCACACAGCACCGCGTCGTCAAAGTCGCGTGCGTCTTCGCCATCAATGGTGACAAACGGCAAGTGGCGCACATCAATACGATGCAGCTTGTCGGCTTCCTGCACCTCGGCGGGTATGCCGGTCGCCTCAGCTTCAACCGCCGGTGGCCAGATGTTAGGAATACCGTGGGACTGGATCGCCAGTTCAATCTCCATCCCCGGCGCCATGTGATTGCCCAGCACGCGGATCACCCGGCCTACCGGCAGACGGTTTTTATCCGGCTGTTGGGTGATCTCCACCACCACGATCTGCCCCGGCTCCGCACCGCCCCAGGCACCGAAAGGAATCATGATGTCCTGGGTGATGCGCACATTCTCCGGCCGCACAAACTGCACGCCTTCTTCATTAAAGAAGCGCCCGGCCACCTGCTTGGTATTGCGCGACAGTACCTCAACAATAGCACCCTCTTCCTTGCCGCGATATTGTTGGCCAGACAGGCGCACCAACACTTCGTCGCCGTCGAACACCCGGCGCATCTGGCGGTTATGGAGGTAGATGTCTTCGCCGCCCTCGGCGGGGATCACGAAGCCATAGCCATCGCGATGGCCTTGTACGCGGCCACGGACCACATCAATCTTGTCGGGCCGAACATAGGCGTCGCGGCGATTACTGATCAGTTGCCCGTCCCGCGACATCGCGATCAGGCGGCGGCGCAGCGCCTCTATTTCATCTTCCCCGGTCAGGTTCAGCAAGTCGCACATTTCGGCATGAGTAACGGGATAGGCCGCCTTATCTAACAATTCGAGGATGTATTCACGGCTGGGGATGGGGTTTTCGTACTTGTCGGCCTCGCGCTGAGCAAAAGGGTCGGCTTTGGGCAGTTTGCGTTTCGTCAAAATAAATGTCCTGTTAGGGTCCCTGGAGATGGGGTTTAAAGCGGTTAGACCTGAAATAGGGCTGCGATATTCATATCACAAGCCCGGAGATAGCCTGATTATAGGGTCAGTGCTGCGCAAACACACGAAAAGACGCGGAATCCTTACAATTTGGCATAAATAAAATGCTAAAAAGTCGGGGGGAGCCCGTTGACAACCCAAGAGGGGATATTTATAGTTCGCGGCCTCGGCAAACAGCGCCGAGCACTCCCTGCCCCGGTGGTGAAATTGGTAGACACGCCAGCTTCAGGTGCTGGTGGCCGAAAGGCCGTGGAGGTTCAAGTCCTCTCCTGGGCACCACATTCGAAAGCCTCGATAGCAATATCGGGGCTTTTTTATTTGCGGCTTCGTGGATCATTCAAGCGAGACAGGTGGCAAGGCATTTTGGTCAAGGATCGGCTAGTATCACCGGCTTGTGGAGTCACAACTCCGCAATCATGCTAATGCAATGGAGCCGATTTTCATGAAGACTGCGGTGTATCAATCATTTCGCACCACCGATGTACCCGACTGGATGGCGCGATGTCTGGCGACTGTGTCCGGCTGGGCGAAGCTGCGGGGCTTTGCCTACCACTTTTATGATGACGAGTTTTTTAATTATGCGCCCGCCCGGTTACGGTCGGCGGTTGGCAATCAGCGTCATCTGGTATCCGATGTGGCACGCCTGGAATTGGCCAAGGAGCTACTGGGTACTTATGATCGGGTAATCTGGATTGATGCGGATGTGTATATCAATAATCCCGCCCATTTTTTGTCTGAACTTCCTGCCTGTAAATTTCTGTTTTGCCAGGAGCATTGGGTCCATCAAGAAGGAGAGAAAATTATTGTCTCTGAGCGGGTCAACAATGCCGTCATTGTGATGGACCGCGGCAATGAATTTCTCGACTTTTATCGTTATGCCTGCAACCAGGTCATCAATGAGTGGAAGCAATTATCCCACAGCGCCTTTGGTACCATTTTTTTAACGCAAATCCACAAGATGCTAAAACAACCCCTATTGCGCGACGTAGGCATGTTAAGCCCTATCTTGCTGGATGCTGCCAAACAGAATAATCGCTCCTTTCTGGACACCTATTTAAAACGGGACAATATGCCGATCAACGCCGCTAATTTATGCCTGACATTTTTTAACGGGATCTACGATGGCCGGAGACTGGATGGCAGTGCCTATGAGGCCGCCATGGACTATCTGGATACGCTGGCCAGTTAACACATCGGCACCCTCCGTGGTGCCGTTTGTTTCCTCTTCAATACTGATTTATTTTTTCTTGGCCGTTGGGCCGGTCGATACCAACGGAATATTGGCCAGGCTGAATACATGGCTGGTGCCGGTACTGGTTGAAGCAAAATGGCAACCAAAGCAGCCTTGATCTGATGTTGCAGTTCCCTGCTGGTGATAGGTTTCCATCGTGGAGTTGGCCAACAGCAGTGAACCGATTAATTCGGAATCTGTCGGGCCAGACGGAATAGAGCCGTCCTTCGTCCACACCGCACCCACCTGAAAATAATTGCTGCGCACATCGCCTACCAGGCCCAACATCACGAGGATGTCCAGGTTCAGAGAAATCAATTCACTGTTATTTTCCGCAGAATCCTGGGTAGGTGCATTACCCCAGGGATTAACACGGTAGACGTTGTTAGCCTGAATTTTATTTCCCGGGGTCGCATTGATACTGCCGTTAGTCGAATCCACGGTCATCTGCGCCACCAGTGCACCGGTCTGGCTGCCGCCGTTTGCCATAAAATTCCACTGGCCGGTGGAGTTATAGGGCACCGATTGGGTTTTGCCGAACAGGTCATTGAAATAGAAGGTGTTGTCCGGCGCATTGTTGCGATGTTCAAACGTCGCCCACACCATCTCCGGATGCCCCTGCACCGGACCAACCACATGGATACCAACCAAGGCCAATGTTTTTTGTACGGTGGGTGCTGCAGTACTGATTGTCCATTGGGTATCACTGGTTTTGACATAATTGGGAACCATCGCCACGATAGTGACATAGTCTGCAACATTACTCACGGTGGCCGCATCGATCCAAGCGGTTTTCAGTTCCATTGTCAGTGCATTGCCATCCCCGATTTTCGCGCCTTGACTATTCGCGTAACTGAGCACCGCATTCAGCTCTGTTTGCGTAGTTGGGAATGGCGTGGTGGCTGGTAATTTGTTGTTTGTGAGCGCGGTATTAAACCAGGCATAAACATCATTGGCATGAACAGCAAAATACACTAGCGAACCATTGAGCGAAAGCAAGGTATCGCTGCCGCCGGCCTGCCCGCCCGGCTGGATCGCTTGCGGTTTTGTATCACGCAAGGCAAAACCCTTATTGACAGTATCGGGGCTGTTGGACACATAGCGATAAATCGTATTGCCCGTGGAGGCATCAACACCATCGGTATACATATCGTAAAAGGTGGCGGTATCCAACAAAATACCACCGTTTACCGGGGACGTAATCCATAAAAACATCTGGTGCGCCCACTTGTAAAAATCGCACTTGGTATTGTCGGTTGGAAAATTCACACTATCTGCAAAACCCACGAGACCATTTTTACTGATCGATCCGTTCACAAACCAGGAATTGAACTCTTTGGGTGAAATTGAACAGGCGGCATCGACATAGCCAAGCTGTTTAATTTGTGATTGAGGCTGGGCGTGAACCGCCGTTGCAAAAAAAATACTGCACAACAAAAGACGTGTTCTTAGCATGATTACCCTCCGTGGGTATTTGTCTGTATGGATATATCGTTACGGCTACCACTCACATTCCTGTACAACTGTAGCGGCTTTTTTTCCAATCACCAGCCGGTGTAATCTCCTGTAATATTTGTCGCCAGAATTATTATTTTTGTTGTTTCGCATATATAGAGATGCAAGATTATTTTCTGGCGGAATTCATTACATTTTTAATAAACAAAAAATCATGCGTTCAATCACATCATTTAAAAAAATGATAAGCGTCCATCAATGGACGAGTAAAAAATTTAATTTAAAAAATTTTTCAGGTAATTCTCTGTAATTTCTATATGTTGGTGACTATAGTAATTTTTACATCTCGGCCGTTACGCTCAAGGTTTTATACCAACGGTCACATCAGAAACACGTATTCTGATAAAGATAACGGGAAAACCTTGACCGTCCTGTTAACGCGCATTTTCATTTCTGCCAGTATTCTGATGTAAGGCGGATGGCCCTTTTGCCTATACCAAGGAGGTAACCAGTTGTGGTAAATATCGCACTGGAAAACCGTGAAGTCAGAGTCAGAGGTACTGTTCAGGGTGTGGGCTTCCGCCCGACAGTCTATCGATTGGCGCTTGAGCATCGACTCAAAGGCGAAGTGTTTAATGATACTGACGGCGTACTTATTCGGTTGACTGGAATTGAGGAAGACATCCGCAATTTTTTACAACGGCTGGAAAAAGAACCTCCGCCCCTCGCTCGAATTGATTCAATTGAATGCAGCGCAACAGCCGCGCAATGGTCTTATAAAAATTTTTGCATCAGCCAATCCGGCACATCCCACGGGCGCACAGAGATATCAGCGGATGCCGCCACCTGCAACGCGTGCCTGGAAGAAATCCTGAATCCGGCTGAACGCCGCTATCTCTATCCCTTTACCAACTGCACGCACTGCGGCCCGCGTTTGTCCATTGTCCAGGGTATTCCTTACGACCGTCGCAATACCACAATGGAACCTTTCAGTTTGTGTGCAGCCTGCGAAGCGGAATACCGTAATCCACTGGATCGACGTTTTCATGCGCAACCCGTTGCCTGCCATGAGTGCGGCCCAACATTATTACTCCATCATTTTTCTGAAGCGTCCTTTACACTTTCCGGCGATCCCCGCGAACAGACACAGCACATCCTGAACCACCTCGCTGACTCGCTTGAAACGGGCAAGATTGTCGCCATTAAAGGTTTGGGTGGATTTCATTTATGTTGCGATGCCACCAATCATCTGGCCGTACAGCGCTTGCGCGAACGCAAACAACGTTATGCCAAACCCTTTGCACTTATGTGCAGCCATCTCGAAAACATTCGTAATTACTGCGAGATTTCTAAAGCAGAGCAAGCCGCGTTGTGCAGTAGTGCAGCGCCGATTGTGCTGCTGCGAAGACACGCAACGTCACACTGCCCTGACATGCTCTCATCTGCGATTGCACCGGGAACCGATTTATTGGGTTTTATGCTGCCATATACGCCGCTACATCATTTGCTGTGCCGGGCGTTTGATCGCCCGCTGGTAATGACCAGCGGTAATGTCTCCGGTGAACCGCAGATTATTGATAACCAGGAAGCCTTGGAAAAACTTGGCCATATTGCCGACCTGATGGTTTATCACAACCGCGACATCGCCAATCGTATTGATGATTCTGTCGTGCGATGCGTGGGCAATAACGTCAGGGTCCTGCGCCGCGCGCGCGGCTACGCCCCTCGCTCCATCAGTTTACCGGCCGGGTTTGAGCGCGCCGACAATATCATCGCCTACGGCGCCGAACTGAAGTCAACCTTCTGTCTGGTTAAACAGGGCGCGGCGATCCTGTCACAACATCAAGGCGATCTGGAAGAGGTAGAAACGGCTGCTGACTTCGAAAAAAATCTGCAACTGTATCGGCAAATATTTTCTTGTAATCTGCAGCACCTGGTAGCTGACAAACACCCCGAATATCTTTCCAGCAAATTCGCGCAGCGTGACGCCCAACAGCAACGGCTGGAGCTCATAAAGGTTCAACATCATCACGCCCATATTGCCAGTGCCATGGCTGAAAATAATCTATCCCTTGATCATCCGCCGGTCCTGGGCATTGCACTGGACGGACTGGGATTAGGTGATGAAGGCGAACTCTGGGGCGGCGAATTTTTGTTGGCAACTTACCGCGATTATCGCCGCGTGGCTTTGCTTAAACCCGTGGCCATGCCCGGAGCAGCGCAAGCCATCAAACAGCCCTGGCGCAATACCTATGCGCAGATCTGCAACAGCATGAGCTGGGATACGTTTGTGACCTTGTATGGCGATACATCGCTAGCCGCTTTTTTTGCAGGCAAACCTTTACCTACGCTGCACACAATGCTCGCACAACAGATCAACAGTCCGTTGAGCAGTTCCATGGGGCGCCTGTTTGACGCCGTGGCTGGTGCGCTCGGCCTGTGTGCAGAACAGGTGCATTTTGAAGGCCAGGCCGCAATCGAATTAGAGATGATGACGGACGCTGACGCCGTGCTCAATAACACGGTTGATCGTCCCTATAACTTACGCCTGGAGCAAATAAACGATGCGCAAGGTCATCGTTTACTCCAGCTTAATATCGCCAGCCTTTGGCCGGCACTCTTGAATGACCTTCAGAAAAAGCAATCCACCGACGTCATTGCTGCACGCTTCCATCGCGGATTAATTGACAGCATTGCGCACCTTATCCAGCAATTACATAAAGAGTTTCATTTTGCTGACGTCGTCTTGTCGGGTGGATGTTTCCAGAATGCGATCCTGTTGCAGGGGCTCGAACACGCATTGGAAAAACAACAGCTGCGCGGCATTACACACACCCATATCCCAACAAACGATGGCGGCATCGCATTGGGACAAGCAGTCATCGCAGCAGCAAAGATGCTTTAACAATAATCTGAGTTAACCAGCAGGGGAAGAACTATGTGCTTAGGAATACCAGGCAAGATCGTCAGCATTATTGACGCGGAACAACAGGTCGGCATTGTCGATGTCGGCGGTATCCAGCGGGCTGTTAATCTCAGTTGCATTGCCGAACCGAATACGGACCTCCAGCAATATCTCGACAATTGGGTGCTCGTGCATGTCGGCTTCGCCATGAGTGTTATCAATGAAGCCGAAGCGCAGGCAACGCTCGCGGTGCTCACGGAGCTGGGCAATATGCAGGAAGAGATGGCCGCAATTCAGGAGGGAGAATCCTGATGAATCATTCCGACAATAACGCCAGCTTGCAGGCGCTTTATCCGTTCCTCAATAACACACCATCCGACGCCGCCGTGTTGAACCATGCACTGCTGGATTCCATTGACAAGAAAATCGCCGAACACCAGCGCGTCGTGACAGCATTTTTCAGTTCCCACGCGCAGGCCATGGTGAAGTGCGCCCAGGCAATCGCCGGGGTTTACAACCGCAAGGGGCAACTTTTCACCATGGGCAACGGCGGCTCCAGTTCCGATGCCGCGCATATCGCCGTGGAATTTTTACACCCGGTCACGACAGGGCGACCAGCCCTGCCCGCCTACGATTTAAGTTGCGACAAAACCGTGATGACAGCCATCGCTAACGACGTAGGTTATCAGCATGTGTATGCCCGGCAGGTTGCAAACCTGGTTAAAGAAAATGATGCGCTAATTGCCGTCTCCACCAGTGGTAATTCAGAGAATTTGATACGGGCACTGAAGCAGGCACAAAAGATTGGAGCAACCACCATTGCGCTGGCCGGTGGCAACGGCGGCGAAATGGCCAAACTGCAACTGGACCATTGCCTGATTGTGGATTCCACCAGCATTCACCGTGTACAGGAATGCCATGTAGCTATCTACCACGTGCTGTGGGATCTGGTGCATACCTTACTGGCTGATACGCGCGGAAAGATAAATACAAAGGAGACCGGCGATGAAATACGTTGATGAATTTCGCGATCCACACAAAGCAAAAGTTCTGCTTGGCAACATTATCGAGATTGCCGACGCGCTGGCGGATAACCAACAGCGCCCCACCTACATCATGGAAGTTTGCGGCGGCCATACCCATTCCATCTTTCGGTACGGCATTGAAAATATGTTGCCGCCAAGTATCGAATTAATTCACGGCCCCGGTTGCCCGGTCTGCGTATTACCGCGCGGCCGCGTCGACGACTGTGTCGCCATTGCCGAACAGGACAATGTCATCTTCACCACGTTTGGCGACGCCATTCGCGTACCCGGCTCGAAAAAAAGTTTGCTTGAAGCGAAGGCGGACGGTGCCGATGTGCGCATGGTGTATTCCCCGCTGGATGCACTCAGCATTGCGAAGAAGAATCCGGATAAGGAAGTGGTTTTCTTCGGCCTGGGATTTGAAACCACCATGCCCAGCACAGCCTTGACCGTGCTGCAGGCCGAAGCAAAAGGCATCGCCAATTTTTCACTGTTTTGTAATCACATCACCATTATTCCCACCATCAAGGCAGTGCTGGATTCGCCGGATTTACAACTCGACGGATTCCTCGGGCCAGGCCACGTGAGCATGGTAATCGGCAACCAGCCCTACAGTTTTATTGCCGAGCAATACCATCGCCCGGTGGTGGTGGCGGGCTTCGAGCCACTCGACATTTTGCAGTCCCTGTGGATGGTCCTGAAGCAATTACAAGCTGGTGAAGCGCGAGTGGAAAATCAATACAACCGCATCGTACCGGAACACGGCAACAGGATGGCTCTGGAAGCAATTAGCAAGGTGTTTGAATTGCGCCAATTTTTTGAGTGGCGCGGCCTGGGCTCCATTGATCACTCCGGCGTGCAGCTGAATAAACAATACAGCGCCTATGATGCCGAGAAAAAATTCTCCACCCAAACCGTCACGATTGCCGACCCCGAGTCCTGCCAGTGTGGCGAAGTGTTGAAAGGGGCAATAAAACCCTGGCAATGCAAAGTATTCGGCAAAGCCTGCACGCCGGAAACCCCGGTTGGCGCACTGATGGTATCCAGCGAAGGCGCCTGTGCAGCCTATTACCTGTACGGCGGTGATCGCATTGATGCGGTGCAAATGGAAGATGACATTGAGGAGCTCAGAGTATGAATATCGCAGAAAAAAAGCCGATTGACGAAAACTCGCCAACATCCCGGATTCGTCAGGGAAAGTTAGTCAGTCATGTTATTACACTGGCTCACGGTGGCGGCGGTAAAGCCATGCGCGATTTGATTGATGATGTCTTTATCGATGCATTCAGCAACCCCGCGTTAAATACACTGGAAGACCAGGCACGCTTTTCTCTGGAGGATCTGGCGAGCTACGGCGACCGTCTGGCAATAACCACCGATTCTTACGTGATTGATCCATTATTTTTTCCCGGCGGTGACATTGGCAAGTTGGCGATCTGCGGCACCGTCAATGATCTGGCTGTGGGGGGCGCCACGCCCTTGTATCTAACCTGCGCCATGATTATCGAAGAAGGCATGCAGGTTGACACACTGCGCCAGATTGTCGCGTCCATGGCCGCCACCGCCAGAGCCGCAGGCGTTCATATCGTGACGGGTGATACCAAAGTTGTGGAGCGCGGCAGTTGCGACAAAATTTTTATTAATACTGCCGGTGTAGGTGTCATCCATAAAGACTATCAATTGGGTGCACATCAAGCCCGCCCCGGCGATCACATTCTGGTGAACGGCTTTTTAGGAGATCACGGTGCCGCGATCCTCAACGCGCGCGGTGATATGCAACTCTCTTGCCCCATAGAAAGTGACTGCGCGCCCTTACATACCTTGATTCAAAGTTTGCTGCGCGCGGCGCCCAATACGCGTTTTATTCGCGATGCGACGCGCGGGGGCATTGCATCCGTGCTTAACGAAATTGCCGAGACCTCGCGCTGCGCGATTGAAATTCATGAAGCGCGTACACCGATTCGCACTGAGATCAAAGGCTTCTGCGAAATACTCGGGCTTGATCCGCTATATCTCGCCAACGAAGGCAAACTGGTTGCCGTGGTGCCCGAAGCGGAAACCGCTGCCGCTCTGGCCGCCATGCGCGCGCACCCACTCGGCCAGGACGCCGCCGACATTGGTTCAGTATTGGCCGAAGGTCGCGCCGGCCGCGTTCATATGCAAACCAGCTTTGGGGGTAAACGCATAGTGGACATGCTGGTGGGCGAACAACTGCCACGCATTTGTTAGCACCGTTAAATCTTCCGGTCATTTTATTACGCTTAAAAAGGATCTTCTCATGAACGCTATTTCCTCTCTTGATCATCTTCCTGCAGAAGGATTATTGATCCGTGTACTCGACCACGGCAAGTTACTCACGCTCGACTATCAGGAAGCCACCGCACAACACCAGCGTTCGCTCTGGTGGGGAACGGCGGTGGGTTATCGCGCAATGCAGGTTGCGGCTCTGGCGCTATCGGAAAAGCAATTATGGAGCCGCGACAATCTTGTTGTGGTGAGCGGTCACCCCGGCCCCGGCGTGCTCGACTCACTCAATTATGTAACGGGCTGTGCTGATCGTGACTGCCTGACGGTCATGCAAAATGAAAACTGCGTAAACCGCTGCAACAGCGAAATGAAGTTTGAATGGTGGGTCAGTGATGGGCAACAAACTGCCCATGTAAAATTGCGCGAAGATTTCGTGCCCATTGAGTTTTATCAATTGATTGACCGTCGAGTATACAGCGAAACCCGCGCAGACGATGACAAGTTATTTGAACTCTTTAAAGTCAATCTTTCATCCCGCATTTGGGTGGCGCCTCTGGGTGAAAGTTTTTCCGTTGAACTGATTGCACCTCTCGCCAAAGGTGAAATACCCCACAACCACGAGTGGAACAAAGCAACGGCTTGAGGTGGATAACAGCCGATCAATGACATCTTCATGGAGATTAATCCAATGCAACCGCAACCTCTTATTCTTAAAATCACCAGCGCATTGCTATTAACTTTTGCCGCACACACGGCTTTTTCTGCAACACCGGATAACGGTGACAGCATTACCAAAAATGACCTGACCAAACCGGTCACAGATTTTCCTGCCGACCTGGTGAGCGGCGCTAACCAGACCCAGTTCGCCAACTACGCCTGGCGCTTGTTTATTGCCGCAACACAACAAACCAGCGCCACACTCAGCAGCGGTCAGGGTCGCGCAGTAGGCAATGGTAAGAATAATTTTATTGATACCGGTACCTCACCCGGTGTTGATAACCCGCTGGTTTTCGAAAGTTTTTATCATCGCACCGAAGCCTTTCCGTTTTACACCAGCCAAAAACCTCCATCACCGATTCAGCAACTGCCGGTGTACTACACCTTTTACACCGACAACAGTGATAAGACGGTACCGTTAACCGTGTCAGGTCAAAATTATGTTTACCTGGATGAAACCAACCAGATCAGCCAGAACTTCCTGTACTACCAGAATTCCTATGCACCGGAATTCCCGGTGTTATTTATGGCCAAGGTTAACGAAATTGAAGCAAGCTACGCGCTCGATCCTGCACGTAAAGCGCCCAGCTCTTCTGTGTCATGGGATTTTCCTGACGGTGTTGTAGAAGTGAAATCAGCCTGGCGCCGGGTTAAGGATATTAAAAATTCCAATCCCCAAAATTATCATCAGGCCAGCGCGACCTATTACATCATGGATGCCAGTGGTGTACCGACGATTCATACCGATACCTTCGCGTTGATCGCCCTACATATCATCCAGAAGACCGCCAACTATCAGGAATTTATCTTTACCACCTTTGAACATGTGGATGCGGTAACCCGCGATAGCAACAACAAGATTACCGACCCGGCTTACAAGACCACTTACAACAACTTGTCTTACCAGACACCGAGCGATGATCCGCACACGGCTACCGTAACGGGAGCCTATTCAATCAATGCGCCCGGCCAACCGGCACAACAAAATAAACAAACCACCTACGACTTACCCGATGCCGGCGCCATCTCGCAAGACTACACGACGGTAGTGCAACCTAATACGATCATCAAGGAAGTTAACGACGTGAACAACCAGGTGAACGCGCTGATCAAAAGTCTGGACCAGGATAATATCTGGGCCAATTATCGTCTCAAAGGCGTACAGGCTATCCCCACCAGCGATTCCACTGCGAGCAACTACTTTCTCGCAAATATCGTGGTGGAAAGTAGCCAACCCGGCATTCAATTATTCACCGGCATTTTGCTAAATGGCGGCGTGCCTGTGCAGGGCATACAGGATAAGAACCAACAATATTTTGTAAATTGCCGCGGCGACATAGGCAATACACAATGTGTTTATCCTGACCCGAAACTCAATACCTCAACACCGCCGGCCACTTACAATAACGTATCACTCAATGTGCAACAAAACCAACCGGTCCCGGCGGCACAATTCAGCATGGGTGGTTGTCAGGGCTGCCACGGCGCCGCGCAGCAACTTGGGCGCGACTTCAGCTTCCTGGCAAACGGCGTGGGCGGAAAAGGTAAGGAGCTGGATGCAGTGCCTTCCAGTGCCTTGCCTGCAGCGCAAAAACAAGCGATTAATAGGAAGATGATTAAAAGCTCAGCCTTTGATCTCCGCTAGCGGTAATTGAAAACCGTCGTTGCCACGCCAACGCTGTGTGGTAACGACGGCGTATAACAACAACGAATAAAAACGCCCCGGACGCGCACACCAATGGAAAGATCCGTTACGCAATCATCAAGCCGGACAAGCCACATCCACTCACTGGAAGATGTCAATTCACTGCCCTTGATGCTGGACCAGCCGCGCTATCGCCACTATCCCGGTATGAAGCTTGGCTATTTACCGCACGTTCATTTTTTTTCTCAAGCGTTAAGCCAACTGGCGCTCGACGTGTTGCAAAAAAACAGCTTTCAACAGGACCAATGGATACTGACCGCACCGGCGTTTTATCAATTGCCTGCCGCGGCTAACCTGATGGCACGGCAGATTCAGGATGCGCTGCAACAACGGGGTTATTATATTCCGTTGGTAGAACCACGCCTGAGTCCACAGCAAGTAGAGATTCGCACCGCAGAAGACATCAAACACTACAACAACTACAGCAGGAATAATCTGCAAGAGCGCATCGCTGAACGACAGCGCGTTCAACAACATATTGACAGCAAAAGCCTGTTAACCCAGTTCCAGCGCAAATCGGTGATCGTTATCAACGACATCAACGTGACCGGCACGCAGCAACAATTTATGCAAGCGCGGTTTGAGCAGCTCCAGGTGCGCAACTGTATCTGGTTATATATTTTTACCGTTGATAAAACTCTGGCCCATCGCTATCCCGATATTGAATACCAGATCAATAGCAGCCAATGGCAATCGCTCGATACATTTGCGCGCTTGTTGTGCGACCCGCAGACCTCACCCACTGCACGCTGCCTCGGCCGGTTGTTCAATGAAACTGCGGAGAATTTTCGCTATCTCATCAATGCCATTGATCAACCAACGCGCCGGAAAATTCATTCACTGGCGCTACTGGAGCGACGCTACAGCGGCCCGCTTTTCGCTGACAAGATGCGAGTGCTGGCCAATGCCAGCGAAATATTCGACGCTTCATAACCTAAAGGACGACCAGGTATGTATGACATTGACCACACGATTCCATTAGTCGATTTGCAACTGATTCGCGCACCGCATTTTCACATCCCGATTGATGAACAATCGCCGTTCTACCAGGAACCATTGGTCAACCTGAAGCATTATGATTTGCCTTTTTTGTCATGGCACGCTATTACCGACGGCAGCAATCCACCTTATAAAAAGCCAATTCAAGGCTCGCGCCAGGAAGGCTGGCTGAGAAAAACCATTGCTGAAAAACTGGCGCGCGCCAATCAGTTACTCGCCCCCTACAATGCTGAACTGTTGATACTGGATGCTTATCGTCCCATCGAATGCCAACGTGGCTTATGGACGTTTTTTTACGAACGTGGTCGTCGCGAACTTCCCCATGGCGATGAAGCTATGTGGCGGCAATATGCCTTGGGCTACTTGCGCGATCCGCGCAACTTTAATCCGCAAGATGCCCGTACCTTTCCGATTCATATTACCGGCGCCTCGATCGATGTTACCTTGCGCCAGAAAAGCACCGGCCACTGGATGAACATGGGCACCCGTTTTGAAGAAATTATTGACGCGAGCACGACGGATTATTTTGAAAAACAATGGCAACAGGGACTTATCCCCGACGACGATGAACGCTTGTGGAATCGCCGCCTGATGGATTGGGCACTGCGCAGCGAAGGTTTTCTCAACGACCCTATCCTGTACTGGCATTACGACTGGGGCAACCAGATCTGGATCAAGGTCAGGAATGCGCTTTATGGTGATGCACCGGAAAAAGCCTGGTATGGCCATATCGCCGCACCGGATTGGGAAGTTGAAGAAGCACACTTAACCGCAGAAGCCTGACATACGGAGCACGCAATGGAACTGGAATTAGCGGCATTCATCAATACCACCAAGCAGCAACAGCGGGATGCTCACGCACCGCGGCTGAGCCCCGGCATGCAAGAGCTGGTAAAACAACAACACCTTGCCAGCCTTTCACACAGCGCTGATCCGATGAACCGCCTGGAAGGTGGTTTGGCGGTAAATTGCCGTGTGGATCTGGATAATAAAAGCATCGTTGAGGCCGCATCCGCAGCAACATTTTTTCGCGGTTACGAATCCTTACTACCGGGACGCGCACTGGATAAAGTCGGACTGGTCAGCGCCACCGCCTCGGGCATTTGTGGCGGAGTACACGCCACCGCGTCTGCGCTTTGCCTTGAAATGGCGCTAGGTATAAAGCCGCCGCCGTTCGGGATTGTGTTACGGAATTTACTGCTCAGTTGCCAATACCTGAGCGACAACTGCATGCATTTATTTGTGCTGGCAGGGCCGGATTATTCCCAGGCCGTTGTTGAAAAAACCAACCCGGACATCTGGACCAGGGCGCTACAAAGCAAGAGTCAATTTGTGCACATGCATGGCTTTTCACGCATCAGTGACATCATGGTTGAATTGAACAAGGGCACGGGATCACTCTACCGGGAAGCTTTGCAGATGGTGTCTCTGGCCCGCCAGGCTTACGTTCTGCTGGGCGGAAAATATCCACACTCTGAATCCATTATTCCCGGCGGGGTCAGTATCACCGCCGACGCACATAAACTCGCCGAATTCAGCAAGCTATTGCAACCCTTCATGGAATACAGCCAAAAGGCGGCCGCTATCTGGGATGATATTTTTGATTTTATGTTAACAGCCAACCCGCGTTACGAAGACCTGGGACGTAGCGATGCCTCGCTACTGGACTTTGGTCAATGGGATCATCCAGACCACTATGATGGCCGCTACCAAACGTGTGATATCTGGGGGCAATATCGCTGGTCCACACCAGCAGCAGTTATCAACGGTAAACTCGCCTGTATTTCACTGAGCCAACTGAATGCCGGGATGGAAGAGAGCCTGGATTATTCCTTTCAAACCCGCACAAACATCTCTGATGCTGACCTGATCAAACAAGACCCGTTGGGTAACGCCATCAGCGAGCGTCACCCCTGGAATAAAAAAATCCAATCCATCAAAAATACCAATACGAACGCTTATAGCTGGGGGTCAAGCCTGACCTGGCGCGGACACAACTTTGAAGTCGGCGCTTATGCGCGTCTCTATCTCACCGCCGCTGCGCAAAAAATTCCCACGAGTCCTTACCTCCACGCCACAGGCTCCAGTCTGAATTTCCTGCTGAGCGGTTCTGCCAAACAGGCCCTCGAACTTGAATGGCATATCCCAGACATCTGGAACACCTTCGCACGCAATCGGGCGCGCGCTTACGCACTCGCGTTTAATCTGGCCGTCACGCAGGAAAATATTGACAACGCTTGCCGCTTGCTCGCCGCCGGCGAAACAAAAACCCGCACCGCAGACGATGCAAACATACATGAAACACAGGCCAAACAATTCGGTGTGGGATTATGGGGCGCCAGCCGCGGCTTCCTCGCCCATTGGGCGGTAATCAAAAACCAACAGATTGAGAATTACCAGATCGCCATCCCCTCACGCATCAACGCCGGTACCACCACACCCGCCCGTACACCAGGGCCGATGGAAAAAGCACTACTGAATACGCCCCTGTTGGAAACCGGTTTTCGCACTGCCGATGACTTTGCCGCGATTGATATTCAACGCACAATTCAGAGCTTTGACCCCTGCATGAACTGCACGGCCCATGTGCTGGTGAATGGTAGTGAGCAGGTGTTGAGTAAGGTGATTGATACGAGTTTTGTGCCCATTACATAACGAACTCAACCACCCACCACCCCCGTACTATTCCGCACAATCAACTTGTGCGGCAGTATCTTGTTGCATTCCTGCATCGGCTCGCCATTTAACTGGGGCAGTAGCAATTCCATACAGGCGATGCCGATCTCCGTCATGGGTTGGGCGATGGTGGTGAGGGCGGGATAGCAGTATTGGGCATAGGAGATATTATCGAAGCCCATCACCGAAAAATCCTGCGGAATTTTGTAGCCGAGGTTATGCAAGGTAGCCAGGCAGCTCATGGCCATTTCGTCGCTGAATGCGAAGATCGCAGTGGGGCGATTTTCGCGCGCGACCAATTTGCGTGTGGCCTGTTCGGCTTTTTGTAAACCGTAGTCACCCACTTCTATCAATTCTTCTTCGTAAGGCAAGCCGGCTTTTTGCAGCGCACGGCGATAGCCTTGCAGGCGGTCCAGGGTGCTGGGTGAGGTCATGTTGCCGGCGACAACACCGATGCGGCGGTGGCCGAGGGAGAGCAAATAATTTACCGCATCTTCAGCGGCGGCAGCATTGTCGATATTCACTTTCGGCAAGCCGGTAACCGATACGGTTTCACAGGCATTAACCATTGGCGGTAGTTGGTCAGCAAGTGGAAGCGCGGGATCAATATCAAAGGGCAAGCGCGAGCAGAATAATAAAATACCATCGGCCTGGCGCGAGCGGGCCATGGCAGCGAACGAGCGCTCGCGGCTTTCCTGCTCCTGGGTATCGCCCAGCAACAATGAATAACCGTGTTGTAACGCAATGCTTTCTATCGCGCGGATGACCGGATAATTAAAGGCACTGATCACGTCGGGAATGACAGCAACCAGATTGTAAGTCTTGGATTTGCGCAGGCTTACCCCCAAACTGTTCGGCGTATAACCGGTACGCTTGATGACTTCCAAAACCGTATTGCGCTTGGCCTCTGCAACCAGCTCAGGATTCCTGAGCACCCGCGAGACGGTGGCGGGCGAGACGTTGGCCTCTTTGGCAATTTCTTTAATACCGATCATATCGATCCCCACATTCAGCTTGTTATAGAAGGTTTGTCATGCACAGGGGTGTTGGGAAAATCTTATTGTTTGCCGATGACAGGAAATGTGCCATAGGAGCTGACTTGATACTAGCCAGCTGCGGGGATTTGTGCACCTGATTATTGGCAACCGAGTCGCAAAATAGCGAAAAAGCCTAAGCCCTGCCGGCCTGGTCAGCATACTTGAGGAAGAAGTTTATCCAGCCCTACGGCCAGATGGATTGGTGATGCCGCAACATCCGGCACCACCAATCGGGTTATAAAAAAGAGCAGAGTTGTAAACCGACATCGCAACCTGACAGAAGAAGCAGGTTATTGAAATCCTCTGCTCAAGGTACCGGAGGTCGGCGTATGCACCTGGGGACCGGAATACCATTGCGTAAATTTTTTATGGGTTAATAATCACCACTTTATTCAGCCAACAAACTGATGGCGGCGCCACCGCCGGGTGCCAGATACAAGTCCAGTGTATCCGCTGCGGATACCTGCCGTGTCTCAACAACATATGCTGCAGGATTGGAGCGATAATCCGCATCATCTGCATCGCGATAAATTCTGGCGGTGTAGCGTTTTCCTGAGGGCAGAAAATCCAGCGCTACTGTCAGGTCACGCTCATCTTCATTGGTAATGGCACCGACAAACCAGTTATCACTGTCACGCTCCTGGCGGGCGATGCTGACATATTTGCCGATCTCTCCACCCAATACCCGCGTTGTTTCCCAATCCACCGCAACGTCTTTAATAAATTGCAGCGCTTGCGGGTGTTGTTCGTAATGTTCCGGCAGGTCGGATGCCATTTGTACCGGCGAATAAATCACCACATACAAAGCCAGTTGTTTTGCCAGCGTCGTGTTCACCTGATTGTTGGGACGGTCGGGCAAGGTCAATTCAAAGGCGCCCGGCGTAAAATCCATAGGGCCGGAGAGCATACGGGTAAAGGGCAGAATCGTTGTGTGATCCGGCGGATTTCCACCGTCGGTTGCCCAGGCATCGTACTCCTGGCCGCGTGCCACTTCACGCGAAATCAAGTTCGGATAGGTGCGGCGCTCACCGGTATCTTTTACCGTTTCGTGAGCAACGACCATCACCTTATGCTTGGCCGCGATCTCGGTAACTTTTTGTGCATGGCGAACAAAAAACTGGCCGTGATGGTAATGACCATTTGTTAATAACTCTCCGGTTTCCACGTATCCGGTTTTTACCGTCTTCATGCCGTATTTTTCGAGAAATTTATAAGCTGCTTCCAGTTGTCGCTCGTAGTTATCCGTGGATGCACCGGTTTCGTGATGGCCAATAATGTAAACACCTTTTTCTTTCGCGTAGCGCGTAACTTCATCCACATCATAGTCGGGATAGGGTTTGGTGAAATCGAACGCATCGCCACCGTGATTCCACCACTCACCATCCCAACCGACATTCCAACCTTCCACCAGCACCCCGGCAAAGCCATGCTCAGCCGCAAAGTCGATATATTTTTTTGTATTCGCCGTCGTGGCACCGTGTTTTGGCCCCTGATTCCAGGAGCCTTTTTCCAAATGCAACTCCCACCAGATACCCACATATTTGCCGGGCTTGACCCAGGATACGTCGCCGAGTTTATTCGGCTCGTTCAAATTGAGGATCAAATATGACGTCAATAAATCAGTGGCTTTATCGGCGACCTGAATTGTCCGCCAGGGTGTTGCAAAGGGCGTGGTTACCTTCGCTTTAACATCCGACGTTTTGCTCCAGGGAACCAAAGCGGCCTGCAAGGATGTGCCGGACGTTACCGCGAGGTTCATGGTGGGATAATCAAACAAGGCGGCCTCATGCAGACTGATAAACGTCCCATCGGCCGTTTCCATAGTCAGCGGTGTATGCACCAGCTTCATCTCGCTGACGGGAGTGTTCTGGTACAGGTATTCATATTGGTTGCCCGCCTGGCCCGGCGTCCACCAGGCTGAGTGATCACCGGTGAGCGCGAATTCAGTTAGCTCATCCATAATGGTGAATGAGCCCAATTGTGGTTGCTGCGGAAATTCGTAACGAAATCCCAGGCCATCGTCATACACGCGAAAAACAATATTCAACTTACGCTGTAAATCGCCGACTTCCTGCAGGCCAACTCGCAGCTCTGTGTAGCGATTTTCTATGTAGCGCTCTTCGCCCCAGGGTTGCTCCCAGGTATTTGCAAAGCTGGAGGCATCAGAAGAAATGATCTTGAAACCGCTAGCCAAATCCGGTGCGTCCTTCAGCTTGAAGCCCATCAATGACTTGCTCACGACCTCGCCCCCTTTATACAGCACGCGATACGCAGGCTGGCCTTCTTGTGTCAGGAAAAATTCCACACTCAGATTGCTGGAGGGAGATGACACTAAGGTATCGATCTTTTTATGAGAACAAGAGGTAACAAGCATAAAAGAAACCAATATCAATAATAAATTTTTCATTATTTTTACGTCGACTGATGATTAGAAAATTAACCCAGCCCTTAGCTTAGCGGCTGCTTACACAGAATAAAAGGCGCTGAAAAAAATGAAATCGTTTTCAATTTTATGAAAACGATTTCCGAGTATTATTTTTTATAGCCAATTAATTATGAATAAACTGACAGGAAGGATATTTTATAAATCGTTGATCTGCGCAACACCAGAATGCTGCGCAGATTTAGAAAGGGAGATAAAGAAATGCGTTGAAGCAGGAAGAGCAAACAGAAGAAATTATTCAAGCTGTGAGAAAGGTGAGCTTGCGCATGTTGTATAGAGAAAAACTTTGTGCATAAGCGAAATTGGCAATAGTTAGAAATTTATCTTTGTCAGCGCTGTCGGTGATCTGCGGCACTTTATTGGTATCAATCCCGTAAAGCCCTTCCAGTGCAATCCTGGGTTTGCCGTTAAATTGTATTTCTGCTTTAAGCGTGGTGATCAAACCCAGTTCCAGGGCAGTCTTTATAAACGCATCGGTGTCTTTGTAGCCGCGGTACAGTTCCCCAAGCGCCGCCACCGCAGACTCCAATCCCGAAGATTGTGATGCAAATAATTTTTCTCCCTTACCCACCCCCGGCGAATCAAGATTTACGCCGATCACCGGCCCGCTATCATCCGATGACTCTATAGCAACCAGCGGAAGCCGACGCACGTTTAACGGTAGCACCTCGTCATTGGTGATATCCTGGTCTTCAAGCAGGCTCGCCTCCCCTGACACGCCCAGCAATAACGAGCAGGTAAACGCCCCGGTCTCGCCGTCTTTAACAAAAACAATCGGGTAGTGAAACATCAGCGAATGAAACTCCGAAACAACCACCGGAATCAGTCGCTGTTTATATGCCGACTTTCTTGCCTCTTTAAAGTCGACCTGAAGATCTTCGTGGGTTTTATCATCCAGCACATCAATATTTGCATTCATAGGTTTATATCTTCTGTAGGCCGTGCTTATGAATCGCCTCAATAAGCGAACGATTGGACGGTAAAGCGCTCATCAACGCCTGTCGCTGTCGACGCTGGTTAACGATTTTATCTTCGAGTCGTTGCAGGTGTTTTTCATTCGGCGTATGGGTAGCCGTCTTGAACTTCATGCCATATAAAATATAGCAATAGCTCTCCAGGGGAAAAACATCCGCCCGGCTCAAAAAATCCAATACCGAGGGGCATTGCGCTTGCCACATATCAAGTTTATCAAGGAGCGCGTCAGGAATGGATTCCGGGCTGATGTTGTCACGCCAGAAGGACGTATCGCTACGTTTTGATAAACAGTAGTGGAGTTTTAAAAACTCAATGATGGTATCCCAGCGGTAGCGGAAAATCTCATTGAATTGCTGCTCGCAACGCGCAAAGCCGTTTTTAGTGTGCGGGATTTTTTCTGCGATCCAGTACGCGGAAATTTCCACGAGCAAGATAGATGAAGCCTCCAGTGGTTCGACAAAACCGGCAGACAACCCCACCGCCACACAATTCCTTTGCCAGGATTTTTCCCTGTGGCCCGGCGTATACTTGATAAACCGTAAAGGTAAACCTAGCGCTGCAGCGCCAACATAATCACGCAACTGCTGTGCGGCTACTTCATCGCTGAGATAACGGCTAGAATAAACATGCCCGATGCCGCGCCGGCTTTGCAAACCGATATCCCAAATCCAACCGGACCCGGTCGCTGTGGAGATCGTGTGGCTGGCGATAGCGGATTGCCCGTCAGCGCCATAAGGGCATTGCACGGCAACCGCCCTATCACAAAATAACACGTCGCTTTTATCAATGAAGGGAACCTTGAAGTGCTTGTCAATTAACAAGCCGGCAAAGCCCGAACAATCAATATAAAAATCCGCAACCAATTCAGAACTATCAGCCAGTTGCAGTGCAGCTACCTCGCCATCATCGCCCGCACGAGTATCAACAATGTCATTGACCACATGGCGAACACCGAGCTTGTCAATGCAATGAGCTTTGATAAACGCGGCGAATTTGTTGGTATCCAGGTGATAGGCATAATTCAGGTTGCCTTGGTATTCAGGAGTGGTAATCGATTTGGGAGCCAACCCCGCCTCACAAATGGCCTCCTGATGACAGACTGTCGCCGAATAAGATAACCCTTCGGCGTTGGGTGCATTGTCCAGCCAATGAGTCACCGTACTCAGTGGCCCCAGATTATAGGGAAGCATTAAAGGATGGTAATAAAAATCGGTGTCGGCATTATCAACCCAGCGATTAAAACGTGCGCCTTGTTTGAAGGTGGCATCGCATTGCTGGATAAATTCCGTTTCAGAAATACCCATGGTTTGCAAGGTCGTCCGCATTGACGGCCAGGTTCCTTCACCCACGCCCACATTGCCAATCGTCGGGGATTCAATCAGGGTAATCGTTAGATCGCGCCCCTGTTCTTTCACACATTTTGCAGCAAGAACACCCGCTGTGATCCAGCCAGCCGTTCCGCCACCGACGATAACCACATGCCTTACGCTGTCATTTACCATGATATGTTCAACATTGGATGTTTGGCTTTATGCACAAATATAGAAAGGGCCTTCATAGAAAGGGCCTTTATAGAAAAGGCCCTTGTTTGCGCCTTACTGAAAAGCGCGATTAAAAGGATGCGCGCACACCCACCGTATAACGTGGACCACTCTCTTCAGCCAGCAAGAACTGATTGGCAAAGCGACCATGCCACCGTGTTTCTTCACCCGTCAGGTTAATACCTTCCAGGAACACAGAAACATTTTCCAGCAGGTTATAGCTCGCACTCAAATCGAACTGGCCGTAATCCTCAACAAAGGTTGGCTCCGCTACGCCGCCCTGATCCAGTGATTGCAAGAAGCCATCGCGATAGTTGTAGGCCAAACGCACTTCAAACTTATCGTTTTCATAGAAACCCACAAGGTTGTAGGAATCGCTCAGACCAACCAACGCAAAGCCCTGGTCAAACTTGTTCAAATCATACTCGGCATTGGTATTGACGAAAGTCGCGTTGGCAACAACACCAAAGCCGGTTTCACCGAACATGTGTTGCACCGCCAACTCGTAACCGTTGACATCAGCGGTCTCAACATTTGACGGCTTGGTTACCGCAAATTCGATGACCTGATCATTGGGATCGATAAGATCAGACGGCGCACCACCGGGCGGAATGATGGTAATGCTACCGGTGGCCGGGTCAGTAATAGGCTCACCATCTTCACCCAGGAAAACCTGCCCACTCGTTGCGTTAACAATAAAATTATCCACCTGCTTGTAGAACACACCGATAGAGGCGTAGCTGCCGGAGCCGTAATACCACTCCAGCGAGAGATCGATATTATCCGACTCCAGCGGCTTCAGGTCCGGGTTGCCTGCCGTAACCGGATAGGGTCCGTTTTGTTTAAGATCGCGGAACTCCAGGTTGGGACGCAACTCCTGCATGGACGGGCGAGTAATGGTTTTAGAATAAGCCGCGCGCGCCACCAGGTCTTCAGTGAAATCAATTCTGAAATTCACATTCGGGAGGAACATCGCATAATCCGATTCCAGCTTGGTCGGCGTGACCGGCGTAAGCACTTCGTTCAGCACTTCCGCACCTTCAGCCTCAACGCGCAGAATCGATGCGAGATTTCCGGTAATGGTCAGATCGGTTTTTTCATAGCGCAAGCCCGTAACGAAACCGTAAGGGTAACCACCCAAATCACCGGCGAACTCCAACTGCGTGTAGAGCGACATAATGTCTTCTTCAATGTCGTAAGACTCCGAAGGCACATTAACCGTCGTGAAAGGAACACCAACGTGCCCCTCGTAAATACGACGGAATTCATCGTGATCAAACTTCAACCATTGGGTTTGAATATTGCCGCTGCCACTTACACCACTGAGGAAGTCAGAACCCGCATCAAGCACGGACACTTGCGGCGGGGTAATTTCCGTCCAGAAGAACTCGCCACCGCAAAACATACAATTCAGCGTTGCACCCGGGCCGACGTAAGCGCGCGGTTCATTCTGCGCAATTGTCGCGGCCTCTTGCTCTGTCAAGCCACGCCCGGTGGTAAATTGTTGACGCGCCTTGGTGCGGCTTTTCATGGAAAGACCAAAATCCGCTTTTACCAATCCTGTTGCTTCGTTGGATTTAAATGCACCGCCAATTTTGAATTGATCAATGGTGTCATCCACAATACGACCGTTACGAATCGTAAAGCCCGGCCGCAAATTATTGGGATCAAGATAATCGCCATTCGGAATTGTCAAGTTACCGTTAGCATCCGGCTGATAGGGAACCGAACCCGTACCCGACTCAAAACCGGAGATGGCGGGAATAAAGCCATCACCCAAATCCCAGGTGAGGCGGTTGCGATAACCCATGGTCACCTGTGAATTACCATAACCCATAGGGTCATCGTATTCAGATTCAGAGCGATAAGCATCCATGGAAAGTGTCAGGGTATCTGTTACATCCCACGCAAAATTAAGCCCGCCCATCAAGGTGCTGGACTCGCGGTTTTCTTTAATTGCGTTAAATTCGGTGGCCTGCACAACGCCCTCGCCTTCGCGTCGATCCGCAATAAAGTGTGTCACTGTGCCGTTTTCATCCGCCACAACATCGCGCCAATCCGGGCGGCTGCCGAACCAATGCACCAGCATATTTTGATCGCGCAATAACTCGAACTCGGAATACAACACATCTGCCGTGATAGTGAAATCATCATTGGGCGCAAACTGCACAACCAAATTCGCGTTGTCGCGCGTGCGTTGATCGCGTTGTACCTGGATAAAGTGATTTTGTGGCAAGTACAAACGGCCATCCGGATTAGCGTTGGAGCGCAACTCCGACGCATCGGGATACAAATTGGAACCCGAATTGGCTTCCACCCGCGCCCAGTTCGCGTTGGTTACACGATTAACGCGCGAATCCCGTTCAAAGTGATTGTAGGCAAATAAAATCCCCAGCGTATCCTCCGCAAAGTTGCCGCTGTATAACAGCGAGGCTTGGGGGCTTCCCTCTTCTGCGAGGCTTTCGTAGTTGTACTTGACCGTACCGGCAAGCTTGTTGCCCACATCAAAAGGCCGTGGCGTTTGCAGATCAATAACAGAGCCGATGCCACCGGAATCAGCAAGCGCTGAACCACTCTTATTGACTACGATAGCGTTAATCATTTCTGATCCGAGCGTATCGAATTCAAAATCGCGGTTATTATTTTCCGAGGTCAGCTGACGGCCATTCAGCGTCACCACGTTAAAGCCGGGACCAAAACCCCGTACCGTCACAAATTTTCCTTCGCCGCCTTCGCGATTGATCGACACACCCGGAATACGCTGCAGCGACTCAGCCAGGTTAGTGTCCGGGAATTTACCGATATCTTGCGCGTTAATCACATCGACAATACCGGAAGACTCACGCTTGGTGTCCATTGCCGATGTCAGAGCCCCCCTAACGCCCGTGACAACAATTTCCTCAACCGTATCATCGCCAGCCTGCGCTTGTGCCTGAGCACTCAAACCCATTGCCGCATAAGAAGCGATGGCACTTACCAGAATTTTTTTCTTAAAGCCTCGTTTGATGTTCATGAACCTCTCCAATTATTCATTTATGGATTATTTTTTATCATCCGACTCTTATTACTTTGGAAAAAAGGCCAATAGTTGTCAGATGAAAAATTCCCTTTTTGAGTAAGTTAATGCATAGGTATCGGGTGGAACATTTGCAGCGGATTGTTGCTTATAAGAAAACTGCTCACCCAACGAAGATCATCTTAAAGACGTGCAGGATTACCTGTCCAGCAGAAAACAAAGCTTTGAAAAAAAGAAATCGTTTTCAAATTTCTGAAAACGATTTCAGGATAATTTTTTTGAGTTAGTGCTTGCGTGAAAAAAATAATATTTTTGCGGAAAACGTTTTCAAGTAAATGCGACAGATGAGAGGGAAGCGGATAGCGGAATTATCGTACCAAGTGAAAAAGGCGGCAAAAAAGTATCTGGATTAGCTGGACCAGACCACTTGATTATGTAATAGGTCATTTGAATTTCAAGAGCACCATGGAAGTCGAAAGCGAGATGAACGATGGACAAAACAGTTCGATGGAGGCCACAGCGAGCCGGAACGAATTAGTACAAAACTCATACAAAAGAAAAATACTGCGGATAGCAACTTACCGCAGCGCCAGAATGCTAGGCCAGCCTGCTCCTCAAACGGTAAAAAGCAAGTCACCATACCCGCCCCATATACCGATAAGCCCCCAAAGCCCGGTTAAGCCAATCTTAAATCGAGGGTTGACAATCCCCCAAGCGCGCCCCAAAATACGCGCCCTCACGTATGGCTAGGTAGCTCAGCCGGTTAGAGCACAGCACTCATAATGCTGGGGTCGGCGGTTCAAGTCCGCCTCTAGCTACCAATTCTATGAGTGGGGCCGTAGCGGCCCCACCTCATCCCGCAGAATTGGTGCATATGCGAGGAATTTAGAAGTGAGTCATTGCTGACTGTATTAGACTGCGCGACCCATAACGGAGCCCGGCACTAATTAATATCGTCTATTATCTGTGTTTTTGTCAAACTTTTTCCAAAAATTAGGCTGAATCACCTAGATTTTACCTTGTTTTGGAAATTCCAGCTTATTTATTCGCATCCTCATCCGGTGCACCTTTGTCTTCACATACCCGCGTGTGGTCGACAACATGGTGTGGCCTAAAATTTGTTGTGCTGCGAACAAATCGGGACTCTCATCGTCGTCGAAATCACAAAGGTCCGTCGCGCAGGTATGCCGTATCCGGTGCATCCCGATACGCATGCCGATTCGGGCGGAAAGCCGCTTCATGAATCCCGTAAATTGGGGTCCATCCATCCGCCCAGGCCTGGCTGGATCAGATTTATACCGAGAGTAAAACCGGCTGACATTAAACACGTAATCATCTGGCCGCATCCTTCTGCCCAGTACGTTTTCATTTCGACGGATGAGATACCGAAGATCCTCGATTACCTCGTCCGCAAGTGGAATTTGCCACTCGCGTTGAGTTTTAGAGCCGCGATAACTCGCCGTAAGCACTCGATTCGTTAAATCGATATCGCGCAGCTGCACATGAACAATCTGCCGCCGGCGCACGCCAGTAAAGTACAAAAACCGAATGACGATCCGCCAGAACCAGGCGGGCTGAAGCGCTTCATTACTGTGTAGAAATTTCATTGCTTCCGCAAAAACTTCCGGCTCGATCGTCTTGTGCGGCGCGTCTGGCTCAGGCAATTTCCGGACCGACTCAAACCAGTTTCTCGTCCAGTAGCCCTCGGCCAGCGCCCATTTACCCAGCAATTTGAGGTATCTCAGATAGCCGTTATAGGTGACCGGCTTTCCAACAGCGAGTACGGCCGCTTTAAAACGACCGATCGCAGCGAAATCTATTTCTGCTATATCCGCTATGCCCGTGCGTTCGTCAAATAGTCGAGCGGCGCGCATCGCCGTCGATGACGTATCATCGTTATTGATGTTCACCGACACATATATCCGAGCGATATCCAGCATCTTCATGACAAATTACTCTCCCAAAAACACATAAAAAGTATTCTTGCTTATCGCGAATGGGAATAAATAGCATCTTTTCATAAATTTGCAACTTTTGGCGACAACTCTACGCATCAGATGCTGGAACCGGTTCTGCGTCGGCCGGTTTCAGGAGTTTGTTGGGCTGGGGCAACTCAGCGCCTTCAGGAAAGACTCGGTTATAGGGAATCACCCACCCATTCAATTTCGATGGGGGGTTTCCGTTCCCCGTGTCGACGAGATAGGGGTGGACGTTTAAGCGACTGAGAGCGGTTCTACGGTGATATCCCAGCCGCTGGAAGCGCTTCTGCAATTTCGTGTAGGAATCCTCTCCCAGCTTCGCGTGTTTGCAGTAGTGTTTGAAAATTCGCGGCGTGACGAGGAATACGCCTTCTTCAACAAAGTGCACAGAGGCCGTTGTGTTGTTCGCCGCGAGACGCCGATTCAAAACGCCTTCGCAAACCCACTCCCAAAATTCATGTGCGACGTCTTCATGCCAGTCAGTAATTCGAATGCTCGCCGAAGCCATAGGATCTTGTTTGTTTGGTTTAGGCGCTTTGGCAGGCGTGTCCTTGAACTCACCTGGTGAGCTCGTCGGTGGAGGTGGAGATGAGGCCGGAGGCTTGTGTACAAACGCATCGTGATCAGAGTTCTCCGCCTCTGCGGCTGACTCAGTTTCTTCTCCAGTCGATTCGGTCACATCGCTATCGTGGGCAACTGTCCCATACTCATCAGGCGCTGTTGTACCAGCCTCACGCATGTTTTGCTCAGCCTCAGCTGGTGCTGTGTCAATGTCGGGTGCTGGAGCAGGCTCACGCGTAGCCGGTTTTTCTGGGGCAGTTTCTTGAACTGATTGGCGCAAAGGCGCCGGAACTGATGCTGGCGCAGCGTCATCATCTGGCGCAAACATTCGGATAACACCATCAAAACTCTGGGGCAGTCTCACGGGTAAAAACAGTCGGCGGGTTTTGAATTTGAGGCATGTTAATGTATGCGAAAATTTTCCCTGATTGTCTTGCACATCGATCTTCCAGATGGCTTTACCATCCGAAGTGGGTAACGCAAAACCATGCTCTTGCAGTACGTCATAAATGCGCACAGGATCAGACGGAATTCCTGTTGCGCCAATGTCTTCAAATGACTTGACCAGCAATTCAGCCAGCGGCCGACACACCAGGTAGACATCTTCATTGGCAACCCAACCCATGCCGCCGTCTTTGTTGAGTTTGATTGCGCCATCGCTCAATAACTGTCGCAGCTTTTGAATCAGCCGATCCGCCAGACTTTCACGCGCACCGGGGAAACGCAGATCCGCATTCGTAACATCAGTGTTTGCACCGGTGCTTGCGCGATCCGCCTGAGTGACGATATCTCCAATCACCTGACTCTCGTAGGTATCGCCCCAAATCGATGCAAGTGTTTGTGACATTACGACCGAATGTTGCGCCAGCCAGGCCCTCGCAATTTGTGGAATGATACTTGAGTATAAGGTGACGCCCATGCGCTGGTGGGCTTTGTACTCGCACTCTTCAAACACTATGCCGTATGACACTGCGCCAGTTTCGTAGATGGGTTCGCTGTGCGGGTTCCACAGCTTCTGTGTACCATCGGGCATGTTCAACACGATCTGAAAACGCGTCAGAATTTTTCCGATATCGTGTAGCAGGCACGCAACGAAAACACCGTAGGTCCAATGGTGTTCTTCTCGGGCCATGTCCTCGGGATTACCGCCCAGCGGTAACTGGTAACTCTTACGAATATGTAAAGCTGTAGCAGTCACTTCGAGCGTATGTTTCAGTAGGCCGCCAGGACCGCAGTGGTGATTGTTTTCACTCGCCGGCGCCAGCTGGACCGCCTCAGCGAGTGCGTGCACGGGCTGGCGATACAAGACGTCGAAGTGGTTCTCCGAGATACCCACCGTCCGATATAGCTGCGTCAGCCGTTCATCAAACCCGACAAGCTCCAGAAGTGTCGTTGACCGTAGTGGCGGGAGCGCGCGCATGTCCAATTCATCGAATATAATTGGGGCATTGGATGTACCTAACGGGAGAACGTGGGGCAGTTTGAACAGCGTTTTCAGCAGTTTCATTTCAGTCGTTGCTCGCACCACTTTCTAATCACATCGCGCGCGGGATAACCGGAGTCAGCCATGTAACAGTGCGTGCTGCCGGCCTGTTTGAAATCAATGTATTTCTCCTCCAGTGGATTCCAGAATGATTGTTCTCCGGATGTTTCTGACCGCGTTGCACGATAGTGCCAACACTCCAGCTCGGAAATGCGGCGATAGAGCAACCGAAGGTACGGCGAATCCGCTGATCGCTGGAAAACCGCGACGATATCCCACAGCACCACTTCCAACTCTTTGTTGAGTGCCGCATTCTGTTCATACTCGAAACCTGCGAAACGCCCTAGGAGTTCTTCCAAGTGCGGCAGCCATTTTTCTTTTTTGAGCGCTTCGAGCGCTTGCAGGATCGATGTTGTTTCCGTCAGTGACGTCATAT
>NZ_JBPYCU010000016.1:0-113297 GCF_051846955.1 Cellvibrio sp. ARAG 10.3 | reverse complement strand
TGACACATTGTTGCGACAGTTTGAAAAAGATAGCGGGGCCAAAACATCCTGGGCCCCGCTGTTGGGGAGGGAACTACAGCAGCCGGGAAACTACAGCAGTCAAACGTATTGTACCGATGCAACACACGGTTGCATCCGGTTTTCTGTGTAACACCTGTACGCGTTTTTCTATCCTGTCCGGGAATGATGTGACGCACTGGTGTCGCACACACTAAATCTCTATCTCGATTCGTTGCTTTTCGGTCAGCTTTTGTAACTTGGCCCGCGCCTGGGACACAATCGGCGCTGACTCCGGATCGAATATCCATGACGCGTTATCAGCGATGTCGTTCAGCGCGACGATGATGCGCCAGTAGATGACGTACTCACTGCGAAGTCGCTGCCGGATCGCGTCATACACGCGCAGCTGTTGCGCCATTGTGGGTGTTTCCCGCTCAATAAGTTGCCACAACATTTTCAATTGCTGCCCGCGTTCATCGTCGCGATCTGCAAGCAAATCGCATGCTGTCCATTCCCCCAATCCTGTCACATCCCCACCCAATGCTGTCAGGCGCCAGCGCAAGTCCATGCGAAAGTTTTGCACCTGCGTGTTACTTATGGAGTAGGGCGCTGTCTTCACTTTCACCGCGTTGAGCCTCACCCATGGGCTGGTGCAATTTTCACTGAAGTCTGCCGTAACGGCTTCCATAAGCTGAGCCACCGAGTTCATCTGCCCCGCAACAATCCGCCGCCAGCGCGGGACGCTCGGCGCCGTCCCCTTATCCATTAAAAGGCCCTTTAAAGAGATGACCGCCATATTACCGTCCTGATTTCAAACCGTTCACACACAAAGGTTCCGACATGGTCTGCGCCATACTCACCCGTGCTGCTCCAATGGCTGTGCCGGCTTCACTTTTGGAGCCATCCTCGCACGTTTTTCGCCACGCAACACATCGTCAGGCATCACCAACATCTGCTGCAGGTGTTTCGCATAAATTTCTTCCGCACGTTGGGCAACTTGATTATTTGCAGCAATATCATTCCTGGTCACACCAGTCGCCCGCCAAAACTGGCTGCGTTGAAACATCGCACGAATTCGCGTTCCGCTTCGTACAACTACGCGCTCCCAGTCTTCGTCGAACATCAAACCCACGTGTTTTGCGGTCAGACATTTCAACACCAGTTTGTCGTACTTCGCCAGCAAGCGAGCGCCCTGATACGACCACGGTGAAAAGAATTGCAGATCCAGGACAACCGGCTTTGCGGAATGCATCACCGACACATTGATCCCATCAACCTCATTCGCCAACAAATTGTCGAGTGACTTGGCGTATTGTGCGAGTACTTTCTCGGCATCCTCAAATTCGTGTTCGATTTCGATCAAGGCCAGGTCAGCATACGGATCATCCGCTTCACTGGCCGCCCAGATCGAACCCACGTTTGAAGCAAATCGAACCAGGCCAACAACAGGGAATATTTTCTTTTGTGGCTCAGCGCGACGCCCATAAAACAGCTTGTGCGCTTGTCGCGTGTGGAGTGTGATATTTCCTTCCGTCGTCAATCGACCGGGTCTGTCCCGGACAGAGCGGGGCGAGACGATCGTATCCGCTCCATCGGGATGAGAATTGTTGAGCCGATTGACTGGCGCATCCTCTTCCATGTCATCCAGCAAATCTGCTCCATACTCGTTTACGTCTTCACTCATGTCGGGTTCCTCTGGTTCAATAAAATTATGTCTAAAATGCGCTGTCGCAGATCTCTTGTTGGAGCCGTGGACTTGCCAGCACAGTCAGAAAATGGGATTCAATATCAATCAGGTCTGCGTCATTTTGATCAAGCATGTCCGCGACCAGCATCAACGCTACTGCACCACCACGACAATATCCACGCGCAAACTGCGCGTTCGCGTTACAAGTTTGTTGTGAGAGGTCCAACGCAATGTCCCGCATCTGTCGCGGCAGACTCACCGGCGGCTGCGCGACGTCTTGTTTTGTCTCAGCGCTCATACATTGCACTCCAGCAAATCACATTGATCGTATCCAGCGGCGCGATGCAGGCGTACATCTCTTCCGGCCGCATAGCCAGCGCGTGCCGCGTCATAATCACGCTCCAGGTAGTCGTGCGTCCGAGGATTAACTGTTTCTAAGTTTTCGTAACGTGTTTTCTTGTATCGAGTGATCAATTGCTTTTGTTCTTCGGTTTGCGCAAAGGCCACGACCGTATGGCGAACCGAACGAACCCATTGCTCTGCAAATAAATCAGCGCGACGTGTTTTGTTTGCGCGCTTGAATCGTTTAAGGGTTTTTAAATAGTCCGATCGATCCCGTACCAGCTGACGACGAAGCACATCGTGGGCGTAGGCTGCAAGTTCCGCCTGGCTTCCAATGCCGATATATTCCACTTCATCCGTCTTCCCCTGTTTCACGTGAAAAACAGCATCGACTCCGAATGTGAATCGAATCAATTGCACCAAGTCAGAAAAATACATGGGCGGCTCCTGACCCCATCCAGCTTTTGCATAAACTGAGTCGACGTCGGATAGCTCAACCGCATTCATATCCAGTTGATGTTCACGCATTAGTGCCTGCGCTTGACGCAATGCTGTTGCAGCCTCGTTGCCATCACTCGATGCTGCCAGCCGCAAGCACTTTTTAATCTTTTCAAGAATTCGTTCATTCGTATGTGCCATGGTTTCCTCCACCGTAGTGCTATTGCCAGATCTTTCGGTGATTTCACAGCGATATAACTTACATCGCCTGAATCGTCGCAGCCCGCTCATGACTTCTGTAGCTGCACCAGCAGTCTTCGATATTCGCGAGTAGGCAAGATATTTCTTCTCTGCTGAGTCCATCCAGCAACGCAATAACTTTTACAAAGCGATCAGCCAGATTCAAATTGGAAGCATCTTCCTTCGTGGGAAATGTCTCTTGCTTCGGAGCTTGTTCAATGCTGTTTACGGTACATCTCAATGGCCATGCAGCCTCGTTGATTCGTTTCACCGTCTCGTACATTTCCCACCCATCTTTGTCCTGATACCCAAAGGTGTTAATGAATGTTGAGATGGTCAGCCTTTCGTCGCTGCGCACAGACCACTCTTCAAAATCGTGCGCAACAAAGAGAGCCTTGCGATGGAAATCCGTCGCCGCTTTCCTCGCCGCTTCAGCTTTTCGGTGCGTATCGATCAACGCAATTTCTTCTTCGGATAAATCACCGATTTGCATACAGCCGTCTCCAAATCCGGTTTCCGGGTGCGGTAACCGCCCACACCGGATCTACTTTTCGAGTGTTGTAGGCCCCAACACCTGATGCACTTTCCGGAGCGAGGTGACTTTCCTCACTTGCTCCACTTTCTGAGTGATGGAACTTGCATCACCTGATTCACTTTCCGGGCTGAGGGAGCTTCCCTCACTTGATCCACTTCCCAAGTGCGATTAGTAACCGCACCCGACTCACTCCTGAATGATGGAACCTCCATCACGTGATCCACTTCCTGAGTGTTGTAACTTACAACACCTGATTCACTCCCCGAGTGCTGCCGCTGACTGCACCTGATCCACTTCGTGAGTGTTGTAACTTACAACACCTACCTCGCGCCCCGGGTGCTACCACTTACAGCGCTTGATTCACTTCCTGAGTGCTGGAACTTCAAGCACCTGATTCACTTCCTGAGTGCTGGAGCTTCCAGCACCTGATTCACTTCCTGAGTGTTGTAACTTACAACACCTGATTCACTCCCGAGTGCTGTAACTTATGGCACCCAAACTGACCGTCATCGAATCGCATCGGTCGCTTCACTTTTCAGCAAATACCACGGCATACGATCTTCAATGACCTCCCTGGCTTGTACGCCCCATTCGTCTAGCGAAAAGTTTCCGGTTTCGTAGCGCGTAATCAGCGAGTGGGTGAAACCGACAAGGTTCTGGATCGGGTCGGTCTTGCCGTGTTGACTAGCAACAAGACGACCAAACAATTGGTACGCGACTTCACGCTGTCCAGCGAGAGGTAAGCGCAGGATTTTCCTAGCAATAACGGGGATGTGGGCGATATGAAATCCCCAGACGTAAATCTGTGACCGGGATTCTGGAGTAACCAGAAAATCGAGACGGTGTCGTTGCAGCGTGCCGGCTGGGCCGAGATTTGCCAGTTCACCAGGTGACAACGCTGACGGTGTACTGCGATCCATCGCGGTGAGATCCGCTTCACGCGCACGCGTAGATATATATTTATTATTAATATAACTACTACTACAACTACTACTGTCCAGAGAAAAATTTTTTTCTTGGCTGTTTCGACCCATAGAAAAATTTTTACTCTGGGTCGCGTCATCCGTAGCAAAAATCTTACTGTGACTAGCCAAAACAGGGGCTTCTGCCGCACTTTCCGTCGGAATTGTCGAAAAAGCCGGAGTAAAATTTTTACTCTGGCTCGTTCTGGCGTCCCCTTGCAGTTCAGAATCGCCACCGCGGAATGCAAACGACAGCGAGTTGCGGGGGTCTGTTGACGGCAAAGTGCTTGCGACCGTTAATCGCTGTTCCATTAATTCCCGTTGCGTCGGGCTGACGGGCGACGATTGCAAGCGGTCAATATCCGCGAGAACCCTAGCCGCAAGCTGGCGATTGTTCTTGGAGGCACTTGATCCTTGCGTTTGGTCTTCCAGAAAACGGACATAGCCTTCATCCAACGCCAGTGTGTCTGCAATGCTCAGTGGTTCTTCGTGTAAGAGATAAATGTCGCCCACGAAACGCTGCTGATCGTCCCTGACAGTCCTGAGGAATGTCATCCAACGACCGATGCGTAGCGTGGCTCTCGCGCGACTTATCGTTGGTGCTGAACAGCCCATAGCAATGGACAATTCGTCACGCGAGGGGATGTATCCCGGTGCTTGTGGATTGATGATATTGGCACGAATGATCAACCAGAGTGTTTTATCAGCGGGCGTAAGGATTGGATCGAACAACAAGTTATGCGGCATCGCATGTTGAAAGTTGCCGGTAAAGATAACGCCCATTCCGCTTTCACTATCGGCATCCTTATGCTGACGACGTTGTATCAGTAAATTTCTGGCCGCAACGTCGATCTGCCGATTGATCTGCATAGGATTCATATTTGTAAGCGCTGAATTGTCGACCATCAGATACCTTCCATTACGGCGTTCCAGATCCGGTCGGCGGACAGTGTCGTTTCTTCAGCAACGCGGCACAACCGTTCAAGATCGTTGAGTTCAGGTTCATCTTTCTTGAGGGCAAGCCAAAGGTTGAGAACACGCAGCTCGTCGCGCTCGTTCAATGATTCGATTCTGCCTGGTTCGCCCGGGGGCATCTTCAGCATCGCGCGGCGCTGCTCAAATTCACGTCTGGATATACCGGCAAGAGCGCGCAACATAGGCTGGCGTAGGCCCAGGCGTATTGCCCGATCAACCAGCTCTTCTTGTTGCGTTTCCCGCTGTAAGTGCCCGAGCAATTGTGTAAGCGTCTGCGAGTTAAAGTGGATATCTACAATACTTGCCTGGAAATCTCTTAATCGATCCAGCTCGTGGATACCGATACGTTTCAATAGCGGTACACAGTTTTCATCGATGCCAAGTCTCTGGAGCAAATAAAAATCGGATCGTTGTGCGGCGGATGCAGCAACACAAATCGCTTCACGATTCAATGCATACAATAATTTGGTGGATGTTCTATTTTCATGGCCCACAGTGTTCTTGCCTCCCGGAGTTACTCTTTTTAATTCATTGGAACAGCTGGCCCACATCATCGTTGGTTAAATGACGCAGGCCCGCGACCGCGAATTCGATCTGTGAAATGAGTGAAAGAAGAATCGCTTCAGAATGATTGCGATTGCCAACAGCATGTGGAGACGATCGCATCCACTGCAATGCAAATAGATCTTTCACCATCATCTGAACGGCATGTCCTGAAACGTTAGGATCACGTTCGTGATAGACGTGATCCAGGTAAGTGTCGACAGAAAATGGCAAATGCGCGAAAGCCTTCTCCTGTGCTGCCGGCTCCACGCAATTCGTGCAGGTAATGACGAAGAGATTTACGAGGTACACGTAGTAACGGCGATGGTTTCCTTTGAGCATTTGTGCGTTGTGAACCGGCATGACTAGAAAACCCAGCCCGTCATCAATCTTCTCGATGAACGGGTCCAACCCCAGTTTTGTCATGAGTTCCAAAGCGGCGCGATACGCTTGGTCCCGATAGACTTCGATGGTGGGGTTGGATTTCTTGGTTTTGTGAACTGTTGGGTTATTCTCTGGCGGCGGCGTGTGAGATGTATTTTCGTTCGGCCCAGGAAGAGTAGCAGTTTCAACTTCAGTCGTTCTCCCTGAGGTTAACGTCGCACCTTGAGAGGGAGCAGCGAATGTTGAACCGCCGACCTGTTCAAAGGTTTCGTTGTTAGTATTTTCCGTTGCACTAGGTTTGGCTGCATCAAGCCTGTCTCGCCCATAGAGTGGGTTAGCCGGTTTGATACCGGAAGGTTTTCCACCTGCCAGGATTGCATCCACTTCGGCACGCACGGTGTTAAAGCTGACATCCAGTGCATCGCCGATACGCAGATCTACTAGGTCTCTAAAAGAGTCAAAATCAAACTGTATATCGTCGCACTCGGACAGAGTGCGCGGCCAGATGGATTGCCGGGATTCCTTAGGGGGTTCTGGGCTAACTGATTCAATCGACTCCCAATAATCTTTGTAGGCTTTTTCCAGCGACCGGATTTTCTTAACGACAGGGTTACCGGCGCCCGCCCACAATGCATCTGGAATTAATGGCAAAAGTGCTTCAGCTGAGAAAATTAATACTGACAGATTGCCAGCATCCATTTTCCATCCACGTGCTGTCATCGCTTCGGCGGCTTGCCTCAGAGAAATGGGTTCACTCACTTTCTCATCCAGCATGGCTTTCCACGTTTTTGCAGCAAGCGCGCGCTCGATCAACAGCATTCCGCCGCGCATGTCATTTTCGACCAGGTGCCCTGCAATCGCATCCTCTTCGTCGACCCAAGGATGGAACATACAATCAATGCGATGGAATTTTTCGTCACCCGTCTCCTGATATAACTCATTCAAGATTTCGAGTCGGGTATTACCACCATCCTTGATCATGTACGGCTCACCGGCACTACGCCGGGTAATATTTGGTGCATGATCAAGTCCGCGGTGACGAATGGATTCTTTAATCTCTTCGTACTTCGGGTTTCGCGTCTGGCGAGGGTTTCTGTCGTATGGGGTCAATTCATCAAGCGTGACTGTTATGCGTGTAGGCACTGCTGGATCGCTAGATAAGATTTCTGCCTGCCTCGCCTGGCGATTAAGGCGTTCGCTAAGATCGATAGTTTTAGCTTTACGTTTAGTCGTCATGGATTTTTCCCGGTGTTTTTGGTCCGTCATGCGGCGATGCCCCCAATCTGGTTTCTGAGGCGTTGCACGCTACGGCTATTGATGTTCAATCCAATCGCTTGAGTCCGTCTGAGTAGATCCGCTGCTTCTTCGCTAACCCAGCGCTCGTAGAGTTGGCGTATTGTCGCTTCCAGCTGAGCGGGTGTTAGGGGAAACGTCTGGGATTGATCAGCGATTGCCAATTGTGCTGCTTGGTCACGAAATTGATTGCCCGCGAACGACAACCCGGGTCGCAGCCCGGCGAACTCGTCTTCATACATGTTGTAGAAGCCTATTGGCACAACGATCGCAAGTGATTCTCCGTGTCTGAACTCAATAAAGTCGCAAGCGAATAGCTGTTCATCAAATCGACTAGCCCACCGGTGGAAACGGTTATCTCTATAAGCGGCACGGGGAAATTTCTTAAACTTAAGCATTTGGCTCCTCCGTGATCGAACCTCTATCTTTCAAGGCTTGGTACGCCTCACCGAAGAACCCGGTTGGAGCCCCATTCGTTTCTAAAATGCCGGCTTGCAATGCAACGCGGGAACAACGGTAAGCGGAATAAAAACACGCTCTCGCAAACGTGCCTCTTTCTTTTGGACGGTGAAAATTCAGGGCGTGCCGATGGCGGCTCGCTAGAACTTTGATTGATAGCTTCTGGTGGCCCATTGACTACACCTCCCATAATGGAGCGGTGCCGATGAGCTTTGGTTGGAGCTCATAGGCGAGGTTAACCATGGTTTCTTTCGCGCTGGGCGAATAGGATGGGCGGGCAGGCTCGAAGTGGTGAGCGGGTTCTGAGGCGCCGGCAGCTTTGTTGTAAACGGCCAGGTCGGGGATGATCGTATTCAATACGCGCACTAGACCGTCCCCGGCTTGATCGAACTCTTTTCGCAGATGCTCGACCACGTCCCGTGCGTCTCTGGTACGGCCCATCTTATTAATGACTGCATTGCAAGGGGGCAGAGGTTTACCCGCAATCGTTGTCTTCATTCCAGGCGCGGGAAGTAATGAGCGTAGGAGGCCCACCGTTCCGGTGATGAACTCGGTGCTGTCTAGGTAGTTTGGGATGACGGGGCTGATGAGCTCATCTGCCGCCAGGATGACGGCCTCCTGAACCAATCCTCCTGCCCCCTGCGTATCAATAATGATGTAGTCATACTCCCCATTCAGGGTCTGAAGAGCGAGGTTGAGATAGATAATATGACTGGAGCTTTCTCGCAAAAAGGGCAGGATCGGTCCGCCTTTATCACCTTTGGCGTCATCATTTAGGATGATATCGAGATTTGGGAAGCCGGTTTGGGAGATACAACCGGTGGGGTCGGCCTTAGTGACCAACCGCGTTAGGCCGGCTTCAGCGGGGAATGGGATATTAAAGTATTTGCTCAAATTTTGAGCGGGGTCCGTGTCGATCAGCAGAACCTTCTGGTTCATGTCCGCGAAGATCGAAGCCAGGTTGACTGATGTGCTGGTCTTGCCGGTACCGCCTTTTGTGCCAATAACTGCATAAATTTTAGCCATTTGGCTATCCTCCTACCGATTAAGTCGCTTTTTATCGATAGGTATTTGCTATAAGATGTGCTCCGCGGGCCACTTTTCTGGCAGTGTTGAGGTCAGCGGTTCGATCCCGCTTAGCTCCACCAAATAAAATGAAAAACCCCGCCTATCGCAAGATAGGCGGGGTTTTTCATTTTCTGCTGCAGATTATTGGCGGGATCGTTCTTAAAGCGCGGTTCACAAAACGGCAGGATAGCCGTTTTGCACGGCGAAGCCGCCCGCAGGGCGAGGCACATGGATGTGCCGAGTGCATCCCGCTTGTCTCTACCTCGCCCATCGCAAGATGGGCAGTTCCTCGCTCGATTGTTGATCTGAAAGCTGGATTGTTACTAACTGATTTCCGCTAAAGTTTCGGGGGAATAGTTGATATGAACGTGCTCAAGAAACTCTTGCACAAGCTCTTCTTTGATTTTCTCCACAAGTTCAATAGACTCAAAATAGTTGGGATTAAAACCACCAAAACTAAATACGATTTCCAATGCATATTCATTAGCTAACGGCAACCGGATAAATGGATCGAGGCTTCCCATGCTAGGATGCCCAGTCCAACCACAGCACCAATTTACTCCACATTTCTGGAAGAACTCCAAATCGGCAGTTTCTTTTGGAAATTGCCACATCTCTTCCTCGATCACCGGAAGATCATTCATCTTAAGCTCTAGTAGCTCTTCTTCGATCAGCGTTCCATAGTGCTGTTGTATTGCATCAATAACCCATCGAGAAAATGATTCCTGGTTAAGAAAATCATATTTTTTCTGGAGTTCATCGTCACAACGAACTACCGCGATATACAAAGTTACCGAGCATGCATCAATAGGAGAGTCCTTGAAGCGATACATCCAGGAATTTTCAATCAGCGGTAAGTAACGAAGAAGCGGAAGGCAACCTTGATACAGATCATGATCATGTATGTTGATATCGCTTGCAGCGACCACAGGGGGATAATTGCCATAATGCTGTGGAAGCCGGAAAACCAGCTCCACACCACCTAGGCTGTAGACAACCAAGGGAGAGTATTGGTAATCAGGCCTGATAATTTCCATATCAAGACTCCTGGCGCTATGCCGGGGTTCCTCTCATTTCATCCAGCAACTCTGAGGGATAGGTGACATGGATGTGACTAAGAAACTCCAGTAACAAAGCTTTTTTTATTTCGTCGACAGCTTCCTTTGAGTCAAAGTATTCCTGATTAAACCCGCCGAATCTAATTCCAATTTCCACAGCATGAGATTTGTTGATAGGGAACCTGATAAAAGGATCGAGCTGGCCAATACTGGGGTGCCCGGTCCAGCCGCAACACCAATGCCCACCATCCTTCTCAAAGAAAGTTAATTCCGCTGGAATTTTGGGGTACTGCCACATCTCTTCTTCTATTATCGGAAGTTCGTTAAGTTTTAACTCTAAAATCTCTTCTTCAATAAGTGCTCCATAGTGTTGTTGCAAACGATCAAGTATCCACTCAGAAAATGATTTTTTATTGAGGAGGTTGTACGATTTATTCTCTTCATTTTTGCAATGCGTTACCGCCATGCTAAATATAATGTGACCGGCATCTATAGGCGAGTTTGCAAAGCGATATGTCCAGGAATTTTCAATTAACATCAAATAATGATAATTCGGCTGTCTTCCCTGTTCATAGAGCGTGCTGTCGAGGATGTCGACGTCGCTTGCTGCTAGCGTCGGACTGTAGTCACCATCGTGCTGTGGCAAGCGCAACACGAGTTCGACTCCGTCGAGGCTATAAACAATTAAGGGGCAATTCTGATAATCCGGGCTAAGAATCTGCATGATCATTTAGAATACCCCTTGGACTTGTTTCAGCATATCTACAAAGGTCGTTTGGCCAGCTTTAAGCATATTATTTGCCCCGGCCATGGCTGAGCCACCACGCGAGTGGTCCGCGATCATTTTCTTGGTATTTTTTTCTCGTTGATCAAAACCGTGCTTGCCCTTTTCAACGGCGATGCTGGATGCCAGGCGATGCAATTGACTGGAAATGGCTACTGCTGAAGCTCGCTTGCCACTGTATGAAATAAGGTCGCTTTCAGTAACAAACTGAGCCTTCTTTTGTTTGAGTTGCTTGATAGTGGATACAACATCCCCCGTTGGATTAACGAACCGAAATTTTTGCTGGGTGAGCTCGCCGGAGATTTTTTCCAGAGCTTTGGCCAACAGATTCGTACCTTCACCCTCAATGTACCAGTTGAGCGTAGAGGTGCGATTTTTCTGATTTTTCATCAGCACCTCGGCAAGGGCCATCGCGGCGGAATTCGCGTTAGTTGCCTGGCGGGCGGTGTTTCGCCAACTCCCAAGTTCGTTAACGACATGTGCCGGGTTGTAGAACAGAGCCACCGAACTGGAAGCACTTACTTCCAGCGCATTTACGCCTGCCCGGATAAAGGAGGGCGAAACTCCGTTAATTACGGCTTTTGGACTTGAGATCATCGGTCCCTTCGCCTCTTTGACATCCGCGATTGAGCCCGATTTCGTTGCGTTATAAAGCCCAGCCTTCTTCCCATCCCCCACATAAGCCGCCCGAATATCCGTTATATAAACCGTCACCGGGCTCCCCGTATCCAGCTGCAAAATCTTGTAGCAAATCTGCACGTTCTTCACGCGGTCCATGTGCTCAAAAGCATTGTTGATATTCTGCATACTGCTGGCTTGACCGGCGGTGGCGCGTAGGCCCTGGATGTGGTGGATGACAGCTTGGCCATCGTGGGTCTTTGGGTCAACGAGGGAGATGAAATGGGGCAGTAAGCTGGCGTTGATCTTTATGGGGCGGCCGCTTGCGCCTTTGGTCATGCCGGAGAAGAAGACAAACTTTTTTGCGTCGTTGGCGGTTAAGACGGTGGAGCGTTTATTAACAAGAGAAGCGGGTTGGCTCATGGGGCAAGTCCTTATGAATGTAGATGGAGTCAGGCGCGGAGATTATCACAAGCTGCCGGAACCGGGTGTGAAGGAGGCATACTTTTGGCGACAAAAAGGTGCTCCGAAACGATGGTGGACCGAGGTATTGCTTTATCCACATTCATCGTGAATGCCATAATCCGCTATACGCCCTAATGTCTCGCCCCCATTAAAATACACTTAAAAATCAAAAGCTTACCTAAAGGTTCACTTATGCAACAAAACTGCTCCGGGTCATTTTTCATACTTCCGTCAAAGTGAGTCGACGCTTTTTCCCACCTTGGTAATGATCTTGCTGCGTGTCATGAACTTCATTTGTGGTTTGTTCGGTCAGGGGTTCTGCACCACAGCTAGGTAATGGCATTTTAGCGTTACCCAGAACAATTTTAAGCATTGAAAAAATGCAATTGTCCGGAGGAGGGCAGTGTATGTTTAGAAAGTCGACCTTGTCGGTAGCTGTACTTACCGCTATGGCATCCATGGCCAATCTCCAGGCCCAGGCTCAGACCACTGAGCCCGCGGAAGCGAATTTATTGGAAGAGGTCATCGTGACCGGTATTGCGGGCAGTTTGAGCCGCAGTGTGGATAAAAAGCGTAATTCAGAGTTGGTGTCAGACAGCATCTCCGCCGAGGATTTCGGTAAATTTCCGGACAATAACGTGGCGGATTCGCTCCAGCGCGTGCCCGGCGTGGCGATTGATCGCGCGGGCGGGGAAGGGCGCTTTGTCAGTATTCGCGGCCTCGGGCCGGATTTCAGTGCGGTGCTGATTAACGGGCGGACACCCGCGAGTGAGAACGAGGAGCGGGCGTTCAGCTTTGACACTATCGCCTCTGAACTGGTGCGCACGGTGGATGTGTTCAAGACGTCCAATGCCGGTCTGAAAGAGGGCGGGCTCGGCGGCACCATCAACATTGTTACCGCGCGTCCGTTCGATTTCGATGGCTTCCATTTTGCGGGCAGCATCAAAGGTATGTACGAAGAGAACAGCGGCGATACCAGCCCGCAGGGTTCGTTTATCGTCAGCAATACCTTTAACGATGAGATGTTTGGCGTGCTGGCCTCGGTGACCTATCAGGAGCGTTCCACCGACAAATTCACCGTCACCAACGAACACATTTCCAAAACCACAGAAGAACCGTTTCTGACGTTTACCAATCCATCGCAGGGCTGGGGCGGTGGCTATGCGTATTCCGGCGATGGCCTGGAAGAAGATACCTACCGCATACAGAGCTTGTACCGTGGTGTGACCCATGAAACCCGCGAGCGCATCGGCGGTAATCTGGTTTTCCAGATGCGCCCGACCGATAACCTGGTGCTGACGGCGGATGTTATCCACTCCAAATACGACACGTCCACCGCGCAATACTGGACCGGTTCTTACCTCTGGGCGCCGACCTTGTCGCCATTGAATCAGGTGGATGAACACGGCTTCTATAACGTGATCAATCACGGCTATGACGAAGGTTACAACATCACCGGTTATGCCCACGCGCTGACCACCACCGAGCGGCCCACGGAATCTACCGTCGGCGGCTTGAATGCCGAGTGGAATATCACCGACGAATGGCGACTGACGGCGGATGTGTCGGTGTCGGATGCAATCCTCGATAACCGCGGTCTGGATCGCATGTACATCCTGGAATTCCTCGACCGCCCGGGTTACTTGCTGACGTCCAACGGCGGCATCCCCAGCATTGAATACGCTGACCCGGCGGCAGTCGTGCCGGAGATGGGCAGTGCGAATATGCAGGACTTGCGCGCGCGGATTACCTCGAACGATGGTATCTACAACAAAGCCCAAAACCACGAATTTAAAGTGGATGTTGAATGGAAACCGCTTGAGGATGCTTTCCTGAGCGCGGTGCGTTTTGGTGCAAATAATACCGTTGCTGAAAAAGCCACCGAGTACTGGGCAACACCCGATTTGATTCGCCGTATGTATCACGGCCTCGCGACCCAGCAGGAAATTGATTACAACAGTATCGTGACCGGCGTGTACAGCCCCGGCGATGTCTTCGGTGGGCTGGATGGCGATGTTTATATGATTGATCCCGTTGCTTATCGCAATTGGATGGCGGAAAACATCGATGGCCGCACGCGGGCCGACACACCGGCAGGTATCGCATCGAAAGAAGCGTTTATTGCTAACGGCAGCAGTTGGGATGCGGTGAAGTCCAACGACTCCTATGTGATTGAAGAAGATGTAACGTCTTTTTATCTGGAAGCCGCGTCTGATTTTGTGGTGATGGATATGCCGTTGTATGTTTCCGGCGGTGTGCGTTACACCGCTACCGAGCTGACTTCTACCGGCACCTCGCAGGTATTGATTGGTCTGGAGCGTGAAATTTCAGAGCCGGGTCAACCGCCGTCGCCTTGGCTGGTACAGCAATTTGCGGATGAAGCGGGCACGCCCGTTGCGCTGGATAACGAGTACGACAATTGGTTGCCTTCGCTGAATGCGCGCCTGGAAGTGACGGATGATTTTTATATTCGTGCGGCGGCGAGTGAAACCTTGACGCGTCCCACCTTGACAGCTTTGGCTCCTTACACGTCTTACAGTACAACCACCATATCAACGCGTACCGCGCGGGGTAACAACCCGAACCTGAAGCCGTTTGTGTCGCGCAATTATGATGTGTCTTTCGAATATTATTATGGCGATTCCAATTTATTTTCGGTGGCGCTTTATCGCAAAGAGATTGAAGACTTCATCGTGACCATGAGTTTGCCGGAGGTCTTTGAAGGTATTGAGGTAGAAGATCCCGAATGGCGAACCTTTATGGTGACGCGTCCGCAAAACGGTGAATCCGCAACCATCGAGGGCACGGAGCTGAACTGGGCGCACGTCTTTGATAACGGTTTCGGTGTGGCTGCCAACTACACCTTTGTGAATAGCAGTGCCTCGTTAAGTGCGGCGGGCTCAACAGAAACCTTTGCCTTGCCCGGTATCAGCGACACAGGAAATGCCACGCTGTTTTATGACAAAGACGGTTTGCAGTTGCGCGTTGCCTACAACTACCGCACGCCCTTTCTGGGGCGTGTATTCAACGGTCCCAGCAATGAGCCGGTTCACTACGACGAATACGGTGCAATTGATGTCAGTGCCAGCTACGCGTTGCTGAACGGTATTACCTTTTTTGTTGAAGGCAGTAACGTGACCGGCGAAACCGTGAGCAGGTATGGGCGTTATGAAAACCAGTTTATCGGTTTTGAAGATACCGGTGCGCTCTACACCTTCGGCGTTCGTGCCAAGTTTTAAACCCAGTCCCTCAAAAGCTTGCCCGACTTCGGTCGGGCTTTTTTCCGTATTAGCTTCGCTTCGTGATGTAGGTTCGGCCCGGTCTATACATTTCATTCGATAAGAGAATTGGCTATGAAAAATAAACTCTCGTCATGGTTGCTCAACATAAAAATCCTGTGCTGTGTTTTTGTATTAAGTAGCAGCGTGGTAGCACAAGCGCCCTCTGCTTATGCCGGTGACAATTGCACCAGCATTAATGGTATGTACGTTGCTGTAGGTTACGGTACAACCGGTATTCTGGGTAATACGACTAAAGAAAATGCGCTGTTGAACTTCGCGCGCAACAACGGCGTTAACTATCTGATCCTGTACAACCTCGAAGGTATGGATGTGACATCCACGCGTGCGAGTCAGTTGGCGTCCTTGATTTCACGCGCACGGGCGGATTACGGCATTCATCAGATTGGTGCAGCCTTGGGTGCTGCGGAATCGGCGGATATGGTGGTTGCCTACAACAATACCCACGCTGCCAATGAACGTATTGATGTATTGAATCTGGAGTATGAATTCTGGAATGAAGCCAACCGCGCCGCCGCGTTTAATAACGCTATCAGCATTCTTAATTATTTCAATACGCTGGGTGCGACGCACAATCTGGAAAGCGAAATTTATATCGGCTGGATTACAGAAGCGGAAGGGGTTGCCTTAGGCAATACGGCAGATCGGATACTGGTCCATTTTTATCGAAAAACCGATGTTGACATTATTAACTACGGTATTGAACGGCTTCAGTACCTGGCCGGCGCAAACCGTAAAGTGCGTATCGCGCCGATATTTTCCAATGAAGGACCAGCCAATACTGGTGATCCTACGTCTTATTTTATGGGGCCTTGGTTGGAGACCCACCCTAACGATCAAGCCTACAAAACCTGGATCAATGGTTATAACGCCTTGTCGGCGACCTGGAAAAATAATCTGGACGTGATGGGACCAACCTGGTTTTTGTACAACCATTTTGCCGATATCAATGTGGGCAAACCCAATCACATTACGGCGAATCCTGTTAATCAACAGGCATGTATAAGCGATTCCGTTACCTTATCGGTAGCGAGTTCGGCATCCGCCAAAAATTATTGCTGGATGAAAGACGGGGTTTGCCTGAGTGATAACGCTCATGTCTATGGCTCAAAAACCGCATCGCTTACCCTGACCAGTCTGCGCAATCAGGACTACGGCGACTATGCGGCGCGCGTGATCAGCTACGACGCGAATAATCCCACCAGCTTTACCTCTGCGGTTGCTACGGTGTCTCCTGCCGCGAGTTGCGGCGGTACCAGTACGCAGAATCTCGCGTTAAATAAACCCGTGACTGCATCGTCTTTTATTGCGGCAGGTTATGAGCCGTATCGTATTGCCGATGGCAAGACCACCAGCTCCCGCTGGGCCAGTGCGTATTCTGGCAATCAATGGATTCAGGTCGACCTCGGAGCCAGCTACAACATTAATCGTGTGAAATTAACCTGGGAAGCCGCCTACGCGATTGCTTATCAGATTCAGGTGTCCAGCAATGGCAGCAGCTGGACCACCCTGCGCTCCGTCACCGGCAACAATGCACTGGTTAACGACCAGACCGGGCTATCAGGCACAGGTCGTTATGTGCGCATCTATGGTACGCAAAAAGCCTTGCCGCAATGGGGGTTCTCCCTGTTTGAACTGGAAGCTTATGGCAACCTGAGCGCGCAATAGATAAACGTTGGGTGCCACCAGAAGTATTTCACGAGGCCTTGATGGATTGGATATTTTCAGGTGGAGCCCGACCTCTGTAGGGTATAGGTGAGGTTTTGCATGTATAGAATTTTTCTGCTCGCAATCATGCTGGTTATGAGCGTGAGTGCGAGTGTCAGTGCGAATAAAAGTTGGGCGGTGAATCTGACATCGGAAGCGCTATCAATCTTTGGGAAAGACGCGAGGCTGGAATACTCAGTCATCAGTAATTTTGGTAAAGAAGGCGAGTTCCAGGCAGCCATACATCTTCACAATACGTCGGATGTCACGCTGCCTGCGGGTGTGTCAAATTGGAAGATCTATATTCACTCCGTGCGCAGAATACTTGCTACGGACAATAAAGATTTTACGATTACGCGTATTCAGGGTGATCTCCATGAAGTTTCACCTACCACGGCATTCAAAGGATTGAAACCCGGCGAGTCGCTGCAAATCCATTATCGGGCACGGGCGCATATCAGTAGCTACAGCGATTTTATGCCTCGTGCATTTATCGCCTTGGCGGACGGCAGCTCTGCTGTGTTTGCCAACACCGACACCGAAGATTTGACGGCGTTTGTCAGGCCCTTTACTCGCCCGGAACAATATCTGCGTTTTAATCAGCCTGAAGACCAATACGGTGTGGTCACGTCCACCAGTCGTTATCAGGCAAACCTGGCGATCAATAATCAGGATGCACCGGGCACTGTACACAGGATTATCCCGACACCCAAGACAATCAAATACAGCAGCGGCGAAACACGGGTTGATAACCGTTGGTCTATCGTTGAACAAGGCGGTTTACGGTTTGAGGTGGATTACCTCCGCGCGCGGCTTGCGGATGCGGGTGTTCAGATGAATATCTCGTCGTCAGTAAAAAAAGAACGGCAGATAGAACTGAACCTGGGTGCAGCGTCTGACGTCGACGGCGCTTACGAGCTGGATATTACGGGATCGCGCATTGTGATTTCGGCGCGCGACAGTCGCGGTATTTTTTACGGCATACAAAGCCTGATGAGTTTGTTTCCTGCCGAACAAAAAGCACAGCACGCACTGCCAGCGGTGCGGGTGTTTGATGAGCCCCGGTATGATTGGCGGGGTATGCACTACGACATCGCACGCAACTTTCACGGCAAGCAGGCGATTTTGTCATTGATTGAGCAGATGGGGCGTTACAAGCTCAACAAGCTGCATCTTCATCTGACGGACGATGAGGGATGGCGCATTGAGATCCCCGGCCTGCCTGAGTTGACCGAGGTCGGTGCTCTTCGCTGTTTTGATCTCGCTGAAGAAAAATGCCTGCTGACACAATTGGGTAATGGTCCTGATGCACAAGCGGCCGGCAATGGCTTTTTAACAACAGCGGATTTTGTCGAGATCATTCGCTTTGCGGCTCAGCGGCATATCGAGGTTATTCCCGAAATAGACATGCCCGGCCACGCCCGCGCCGCCGTAAAAGCCATGGAAGCACGTTATAAAAAATTAAAACGTGCCGGTAAGGTGGAAGCGGCGCAGCAATATTTATTGTCCGACCCTGATGATAAATCGCAGTACCTGACGGTGCAGTCCTACTCAGATAATGCCATCAATGTGTGCTTGCCATCGACCTACCATTTTGCCGAAAAAGTCATTTATGAATTGCAACAAATGTATCGTTCCGCTGGCCAGAAACTGACGATCTTTCATATGGGGGGCGATGAAGTGGGTGTGGGTTCCTGGACGCAATCGCCTGCCTGCCAGGCGATGTTTGCCAGCAACGACAATGAGGTCATGGGCGTGGCGGATCTTAAACCTTACTTCGTGCGCAAGCTATCGCAGATAACCAGTAAACGCGGCCTTGAACTCGCCGGCTGGGAAGATGGTTTGATGTATGATCCCAACAATGTTTTTGTACGGGAGCGTCTGGAAAATCGTCAGGTTATTGCCAATGCCTGGGATAATATTTGGGAGTCGGGCTTGTCTGACCGCGCCTACCGTTTGGCTAATGCCGGCTACGGTGTGGTGATTTCATCAGCGACCCATTTATATTTTGACCACCCCTACGAAGCGCATGCCGGCGAGCGAGGTTATCATTGGGCCACACGCTACTCAGACTTGTCCAAAGTCTTTGGCTTCATGCCCGACAATTTATACGCGAATGCCGATAAAACCTTTACCGGTGCTGCTATTGATAACCTGAATGCGCTGGTTGGGCGCGTTCATGTGCCATTAAAAAAGCCGGAAAATATTCTCGGTATGCAAGGGCAGCTCTGGTCGGAGACCGTACGCACATCAGCGCAATTCCAGGAGATGATTTTTCCGCGACTTCTGGTTATGGCCGAACGTGCGTGGTACAAAGCACCCTGGGAGTCGGACAAGCCCGACGGTGTAGCACGCCGGGAAGAATGGCGGCAATTTGTTCACACGCTGGTTAAAAAAGAATTACCGAAGCTGGACCACGCGGGGATTGATTTTTATTTGCCTCCGCCTGGCGCGGTGCGGGAAAAAGGCCTTCTGCTTGCCAATACCAGCCTGCCAGGGCTGGCGATTGAATACAGTCTGGACGGCGGCAAGCAGTGGCAAGCGTATCCGCAATATCTGGAGCTGGAGCAGGGCGTGGCTAACATCTTGATGAGAAGTCGGCTGGGTGAAAAAACCAGCCGTGTCATTCAGGTGGAATAATTTTCCAGCGTATGTCGCGGTATTATTGTCGCAGTACAACCACAGCGTGATGGCCACGCTGTGGTTTTGTTGTTTGAGTACAGAGGTTGTGTTGATGTCAAATTCCAACGGCTTATCAGCTATTGACGTTGCGCGTCATGCTATCGTTCACGGCGATTACCAGCAGGCCTATCACCTGTTGACGGCGTTTCTGGCTGAACATCCTGAGCATCTCGATGCGCTGTTTTTAATAAGTCGCATTGCTTACGACCATAAAAATTTTCAAAAGGAAGCAGAGTGGCTTGGGATCGCATACCGGCTGGCCCCACGCAATCCCGTTATTACAACCTACGTTGCGCGCGCGTTAGTGTTATCCGGTGATACCGTGGAAGCCTTGCGACTGTTGTCACTTGCCGAGCAACTTGAAGGGCATTCATTGGAAACTTACGACATCATGGCGGTTACTTTTAATCGCCTGAATCGTTACCAGAAAGCGTCTTCGTACTTTGCCAAAGTGATTGCTCTGGGCGGTGCCCAACCGGGCACCTATTTCAATCTGGCATCGACCCTGAAATTCTGTGGCGATTTCGAGGGCGCGCGGCAGGCTTATGAAAAAGCCATCGAGCTCAAACCTGGTTACGTCAAGGCTCACGCTGCGCTAACCAGCCTGGGTGAGATCACCGAGGATAACCATCATATTGAGCGGTTAAGCCAACTGCTCGACACCACGCAGGACGCGGATGACACGCTCTGTGTTGCTCATGCTTTATCCAAAGAATACGAGGCGCTGAAAAATTTCCAGGCGGCCTACGCTGTACTCGATGCCGCCAAGCAAAAGAAACAGGCTCGCGAGGCTTATGATTTTGCAGCCTACGATCATCTTTTCTCCGCCTTGCGCGATGATCTGGTATCCGGGTGGGCCAATCACGCTGCCGGCTACGGTGAACGCGGGCGTATCTTTGTGGTGGGTATGCCCAGGACCGGAACCACGCTGGTAGAGAGAATTCTATCCAGTCATAGCCGTGTCGCCACTGGCGGCGAGCTGTACAATTTTTCTATTGCACTGAAAAAGCAGATTGCCTTGAACCGTATCGAATTTATTGACCCGGATTTTTTCAGCCAATTGTCCGGTGATAGTGGGTATGAAATCGGTAAGCAATATTGCGAAAGTACAGAATATTTAAAAGGCGATAGAGATATTCTGGTCGATAAACTGCCTTTGAACGCGCTCTATACCGGCGTGATCGCGCGGGCCTTGCCCCATGCGAAGATCATTATCCTCGATCGCCATCCGCTGGACACGATTATGAGTAATTATCGTCAGCTGTTCAGTTTTGATGATACGACTTTTGTGTACACATTAAGTGTGCAGGAAACTGCGAGGTTCTATATTCAATTCCGGCGCTTTATGAATGATTGTTTGAGCTTCCTTCCTGACCACTGTTATTCCCTGTGCTATGAAAATCTAGTAGCTCAGCCGGAAACGGAGGTTCGCAAACTCCTGGATTTCTGCGGACTGGAATGGCAGGAAAACTGTATTGATATTGAGCAGAATCGCCATCCTGTTGCGACTGCCAGTGCGGTGCAGGTTCGTCAACCCATCTCTGCCAAGTCTGTCGGCCAATGGCGCTACTATGAAGCGCAACTTCAACCAGCGATATCTTTATTACACGCCGCCGGTATTGCCTGTTAATCCTTGTCGGGTAATTGTTTTTGCAGTGCGTCGCGCCGGAATTCGGTGGGCGAAGTGCCGGTAAAGCGCTTGAAAAAACGCTGGAAGGACGACTTGCTGTTAAACCCTGATTCCAACAGGATCTCCATGATCGTCATATCGATATATTTTTCATCACTCAGGTATCGCTTGGATTCTTCAATGCGATAGGAGTTAATAAACTCAAAAAAATTCGTGCCAAAGGCTTTGTTAATCGCAAAAGACACATCGCGGTAAGGGACACCGATTTTTTCTGAAAACTGCTCGACGTTGATACTCTGGTTCAGGTACAGCTTTTGAACATTAATGCCTTCCATGATCTTGCGAATGGTTGAATCCAGCGGTTTGGTATCCACCGGCGCGTCCGGTTGGCGGTTGTCTTCATCATCATCCCTGGTGGTCGTGAGGTATTGCGCGTGGGAAACACTGTAGTAAAACAGCGCAATCAGCAGTACAAAATTGAGGTAGTTATCGGTGACCCCCAGCGGCAATCGGTAGAGGTAGGCCAATACACTGAGTGTCAGTGTCCACACGCCGGCAAATACAAACCCCAATGTCAGGTAGTACAACCACCACAGCGCGGTTTCGTTCAATTCTGAATGTTGTTGCTTGAGCATCTTGTGATAGTTGCGCACGGTCAGAGTCGCCGCAATAAAATAAGCCAACGGGATAATCTTCAGTGAATACCACAAGCCATCGATAACATGGTACAGCAGGCGATCCATACCGAAGGTGTCAAGCTTGAGGCGGTCAATGTCGATATCAAACACGGCGATAATCACCATGGCGCTGATCATGGGTAGCAAGTGCACCAGATAAATGCGTTTCAGGCGAAAATTTTCTTCAGTAATACTGCGCACGTAGAGCATCAACAGTGGTGCGCGCAATAATAAGGCGGCACAGTAAAAATAGGGCACCAGCACGGAGATCGTCTGATTTCGGGGTATGTATTCATTCCAGATCAGCAGGACACCAATATCCGCAAATGTCAGACACAGGAAAAAGGTAGCAAGCAGAATTCTGGTCGATTTGCCGCGCGATGGAAGAATCGGTTGGAATAACGCGAGGATCAAGCTTAATCCAATGGTAAGGATGAGAATGACATCGTTGATGTTAAAGATGGGATCAACCATTGACTCGTTGCCTATAGCATAGATGTGTTGAGTTTGTCGGTATTTATATCTGCTTACATCAAGAATAGCAAAAAAATTGCGCCACTTTTTCTCAACGCATGCTGCCCGCCGGCTCTACAAAAAGCCACTACACAAAGCCCCAACAAAAGGAACACTTCTGTCCTCTCTGCGTCTCAAGGTAAATTTGTCGAATTCGATAAAGGAATTACCAAGATGCTATGGCTGCAAGCGTCCATTGTCATAATCTTTGTCATTATTCATCTCTTCGCCGGGTTGCTGCTGGATCAGCCTGCGATTCCACGCAGTAAATGGCTCTCCTTTGCGGGTGGTGTGGCCGTATCTTATGTGTTTATGCACATCTTCCCTGAGCTGGCTGCGGCTCAAACAACGATTAATGAGAGCGAACCCATATTCGCATGGATGGAGCATCACGCGTATCTGGTGTCTCTGGTGGGGTTGATTATTTTTTATGGTCTTGAGCGTTTAGTGAAATCATCAAGACGCGACGCCACCAGGGCGTTCCAAACACCAAGTGAAACACAAGCGAGCAGGGGTGTATTTTGGCTCCATATCGGATCATTTATCATTTATAACGCACTGATTGGTTATTTGCTGGTTCATCGTGAAGAGCAGGAAGCCTGGGCGATGAGTTTTTTTGCTGTGGCAATGGGACTGCATTTTGTGGTCAATGACTTTGCTCTACGCCAGCATCACAAAAACACTTATCACGATGTGGGCCGTTGGCTGTTGACTGCAGCAATAGTGTTTGGCTGGGTGATGGGCCTGATGGTAAAACTACCGGAACCGCTGATCGCTGTTATATTTGCGTTCGTTGCCGGTGGGGTGGTGTTGAATGTATTGAAAGAAGAACTACCGGAAGAAAATAAAAGCAGTTTTATTGCATTTGGTTGCGGCGCATCGAGTTATGCCGTGCTCATGCTGTTGTTTTAATATATGGCTCAATCAGAAGCCCGCGAATGACTCGCGGGCTTGTATCACGCGGATAGCTTAAAACTCTGGTAACACCTGACAAGCTGTATCCAGTCACATTAATCTTGTTTTTTTCTTAGCTGTTCCAATTCTTCCATCAGGTCTACCACAATGGCCGCCAGTTCCGGTACCGCATCAAAATCGCGCTCTAATTGGTACATGCGCCGTGCGCGTTTAAGATCATAACTGGTGAAGCGATAGCTCTCGATATAACGCGCACTTCTTCCGAGCACGCCGGTTTCAATATGTTCGATGACCCACTGTGGCTCGACGCAGCAGGCGCGCGCCAGTTCTTCGCAAGTCAGTGTCATTTCATCAATTAATGTGCCGTGTAAGGTGTCAGAGTTACTCAATGTCAGGCGCTCCTATTTGCGTGGATTAAAATTGAGTTCCTTCGCCATAGTCTCGTAGAGCTGCTGTGCTTTCCTGGTGTCAGCCGAAGGTAAAACGACGGCCAGCTCCATGTATAAATCTCCCGGTTCATCAGCCGGAATACCGCGACCTTTCAAGCGTAATTTGCGTCCGGCCTGTGAATTTGGGGGGATGGTTAATTTCACCGTGCCGGATGGTGTCGGTGCTTCAATCACCGCTCCCAGGGCCGCTTCCCAGGGCGTGACGGGTAGGCTGGCATACACATCGGTTCCGTCGACGCGATAATGCGGGTCTGGTTTGAAATGAATCTCCAGGTACAAGTCGCCGGTACCGCCGCCGCCCACACCGGGATTGCCTTTGCCGCTCAGACGAATATGCTGACCTTCTTTTACGCCTTTGGGGATTGCACCTTCAGGCTGTGTTCGTTCAATGACGTGCGGCCCCGCTCATCGACATGGTGAGTTTGTAGCGTGATTGTTTTGGTGGCGCCCTGGTAGGTATCGGCGAGATCGATCTGAATCTTGGCGTGGCGATCACTGCCGCGCTCCCGAAAACCACCGGTACGCCGACCCTGACCGAAGAGGTTGGCAAAAAAATCACTGAAATCGGCGGTATCTGCGCCGCTGAAGCCGCGCCCGCTGTATTCATAGCCGGCGTCCCAGTTATCGCGGTCCCAGTTGGGCGGAGGATGAAACTCCTGACCGGGCCGATAACCTTGGCCTACCTGATCATAAGCGGCGCGTTTTTCCGGGTCGCTCAGAACGTCGCGGGCTTCGTTGATGTCGCGCATATGTTTTTCTGCGTCGGCCTCCTTACTGACGTCCGGGTGATATTTACGCGCGAGTTTGCGATACGCTTTTTTTATATCGTCCGCCGTGGCCGTTTTGGTTACGCCAAGGATCTGGTAATAGTCTTTGAATTCCACTGAACCGCTCCTGCAATGCTTCAATAGCGTCTTGGATTACCTTGGAGGAAAGCGCGTAAAATACGTGCTTCTCGTTAGTCTAGCGTGGTTTAACCGAGCAGATTTGCGCCGGATCAAAAAAGTTCCGGGTTCTAACAGCTATGATCAATTTGTGTTAGTTAACGAATAGATAATATTGCACCATCATTTAGGATGGTTATGCATCGATAACAAAAGGAGCATCACTTGAGTGAATCAACTATGAAGATCAGTCCCTTGGCTGGACATATCGCACCACCGGAAATTCTGGTTAATGTATCCAAACTGGTCACCGCTTATTACAGCGAAATACCCGATGTGTCGGTCCCCGGCCAGGGCGTTGCGTTTGGTACCTCGGGCCATCGCGGGTCCTCTTTTGATAAAACCTTTAACGAATATCATGTCCTGGCGATTACCCAGGCCATTTGCTTGTATCGAAAAGAGCAGGGTGTTAACGGCCCCTTGTTTATTGGCATTGATAGCCATGCGTTGTCCGAGCCGGCGTTTGTGAGTGCGCTGGAAGTTCTCGCTGCCAACGAGGTCGAGGTGATGTTATCTGCCGGCGGTGAATATGTGCCTACCCCGGCAATTTCGCAGGCCATCCTGGTGTATAACCAGGGGCGCACAACCGGCCTGGCCGATGGCATTGTGATTACACCGTCTCACAACCCACCGAATGGCGGTGGCTTTAAATACAATCCGACGAATGGTGGCCCGGCGGATACAGCGGTTACCGGTTGGATAGAAAAGCAAGCCAATCATTTTCTGCAACAAGGTTTGCAAGGGGTAAAGCGTATACCGTTTGAACGTGCACGGCGTGCGTCCACAACGCACAGCTATGATTTCCTCAATAATTATGTCAATGACCTGGGCAATGTCATCGATATGGATGCTATACGCAGTGCCGGCGTCCGTATGGGGGTCGATCCGCTCGGTGGCGCAGGTGTCAATTACTGGGGCGCAATTGCAGAACGCTATCGGCTTGATCTCGATGTGTTGAATCAACACGTTGATGCAACATTCCGTTTTATGACCGTGGATTGGGACGGAAAAATTCGGATGGACCCATCCTCGCCTTACGCCATGAACGGATTGATTGGCTTAAAGGATCGTTTTGATATCGCGTTTGCTTGTGATACCGATCACGACCGCCATGGCATCGTTACCAGTAGTGTGGGTTTAATGCCACCTAATCATTATCTCTCGGTTGCAATCGATTATTTATTTCAGCATCGCCCGGATTGGAGCAAGGAAGCCGCAGTAGGTAAAACCCTGGTGAGCAGCCAAATGATTGATCGCGTGAGTGCGGGAATCGGCCGCAAGGTTTTGGAAGTGCCGGTAGGATTTAAATGGTTCGCGCAAGGTTTGCAGGACGGTTCCCTCGGTTTCGGTGGCGAAGAAAGTGCGGGTGCCTCGTTCTTGCGCCGCGATGGCCGGGTATGGACAACGGATAAAGACGGTTTAGCACCGGCATTATTGTCTGCGGAAATCATTGCGCGCACGGGGCGCGACCCTGGCGACTGTTATCGACACTTGACGCAAAAATACGGCGAACCGGTTGCTGATCGCATCCAGGCAGTCGCCAATGCGGAGCAAAAAGCCAAACTAGCCAAGCTCTCGCCAGAACAAATTACCTCGACCTCTCTCGCCGGCGAAGCCATCACGGCAATTTTGACCAAAGCGCCGGGTAACAACGCATCCATCGGCGGCCTGAAAGTGGTAACGGAAAATGGCTGGTTTGCAGCGCGACCCTCTGGCACTGAGGATATCTATAAAATTTATGGTGAAAGCTTTAAAGGTGAATCGCACCTGCGCGATATTCTTAGTGAAGCGCAAACGATCGTCGATGCTGCGTTAGGCTAGCATCAGCGCGATCATCATCAACGCATCGAAAAATAATTTGCGAGAGAAGCCCGCCTACTGTGCGGGTTTTTTTATTATCCCAAGGCAGTATCCAATGCCATCATCACAACAAATCCAAGCATTAAACCACCCGTTGCATAACGTTCATGCCCTTTGCGATGCGACTCTGGAATAATTTCATGGCTGATGACAAATAGCATCGCACCAGCGGCTAGAGCCAAGCCCCACGGCAACAGCTGCACGGACATGGACACGACGGACGCACCTAATACTGCACCGACAGGCTCGATTAACCCGGAGGCGCAACCAATCAAAATTGCCCGCAGGCGCGAATAGCCGACAGCCACCAGCGCGACCGCCACAACCAAACCTTCCGGCACATCTTGAACTGAAATCCCGGCTGCCAGGGCTGCGGCACCGAGTGCATCGCTACCACCGAACGCCACACCAATTGCTAAACCTTCAGGCAAGTTATGCAAACAAATAGCAAATACAAACAACCAGGTGCGTCGCAAGGTTTGCGCCGACACACCTTCCGGACCTTTGATGAAATGTTCGTGAGGCAAGAGATGATCAATCAACAATAAAAAAGCGCCGCCGATCAAGATTCCCGAGCCGGTAACTGTACTCGCTTGCCAGGCTGAGAAACCCAGAAGTTTTGCTGATTCAAGAGCCGGGATAATGAGAGAAAAAGCCGTTGCGGCCAACATCACACCCGCACCAAAACCTAATAAAGTATCAATAATTTTTTCGGATAAACGGCGCGAAAAAAGCACCGGTAAGGTGCCGGCCGTAGTCGCACCGGCAGCCATCAAACCAGCCAGCAGCGCATCTGCAACGCGTGGGTCATGGAATACCATGGTGAGCCATAACTCATGGCCCAGGGCGAGCGCGCCGCCTGCCAGAATGACGATACCCAGCAGGCGGCGAGGGGTAAAAGCTGTGATGGCATGGGTTGTCATAGCATTACTTTGTGATTGGGCAATTAGTTAATTGATCGAAGGCATCAGTTAATAAGGACAGCGAAACCGATTGTGAAATTCAATTCCATTATTTCGCAAATGAAAATCATTGCTATTTGATTTGCGCTACTGACACGATTTATTTGGACAATGGGTGATTAAGGATTTGTAAAGAAAAATTTGACGCATAGTTCAACATTTTCGATTTTAATTGAAAACGTCTGCTATCCTCCTATCTAATTGCAATTCGTTATGATAAATGTTCTTAACAAGCGAAATGGTCATTAACACAATAATAAGATGATATTTTTTTACTGGTGATGTATTTTCATCTTTGCAAAGGGCATTTTTTATCTTATAGTCAGAGAGATAATATGCATTAAAAGCCTCATGCAAGGATTGTGGATTTCATACAATGGCACCGTTGACAGCGCTGTCATTAAAGAGTAGTTTTGCTGCACCAAGCGACGCGAGCCTGGCTTACATAAAGACCCTGAGAGGGTAAAGCCATGCGAGGTTCCCTCAATAAGAAAAGGGGTCGCTTCAATAAGAAAAATAGTTAACACAGCACCGCCGGGCGCCTGCATTCCCGGAAAGAATTCATCTTCTCCCCGAAGGTGAAACTTGCGCGATATAACGCCTATCCTATGGTGCTTGTGTCGGGCGAGACGTGGTACCGGAATAATTCCTGATGATAATAAAGGAGAGCTCCATGTATAAAACACAAAGCTTCAAGAAAAAACTGCTCGTCACTGCTATTGCATCTACCTCTTTAACTGGCCTCAGCGGCGTTGCGCTTGCGCAAGACGCTATTGAAGAGGTTGTAGTAACAGGTATTCGTGCGAGCTTGGAAGCGTCGATGGACATCAAGCGCAATTCCGCGGGTGTTGTTGATGCGATCAATGCAGAAGATATCGGTAAATTCCCCGATACCAATCTCGCCGAATCTCTGCAACGTATTACCGGTGTATCTATCAGCCGTAATAACGGTGAAGGTGCAGAAGTTACCGTGCGTGGTTTCGGTGCGGGCAACAATATGGTGACCCTGAATGGTCGTACCATGCCGGCTGCGCAAACCGCTAATGGCGGTGGCGGCGGTTCACGTGCCTTTGACTTTGGTAACCTCGCTTCAGAAGGTATTAGCGGCGTAGAAGTCTACAAAACCGGTAAAGCCAGTATCACCACTGGTGGTATTGGTGCGACAATCAACATCAAAACCGCTCGACCATTAGATAATGCTGATGGTTTTACCGGAAGTATAGGTGCCAAAGCAGTTCACGATACCACCAACCGTTTTGGTGATGATGTTACTCCTGAGTTGTCAGGTCTGTTCAGCTGGGCTAATGATGACTCCACGTTCGGTGTTGGGTTGAGCGTTAGCCATCAACAGCGTGACTCAGGTATGACCGGCGCCTTTATCAATGGCTGGAACGTCGGTGTATGGGATAGTGACGATGTTGCAGAAAATGGACTATGGCAGAGCCCTGATGCTGAGATAATTAATCCGCCAGAAGACGGGCAGTTGTTCGCTCGCCCTGATGATCTCCGCTATGAATTTTCCGATACTCAGCGTACCCGCGATAATGCGCAGCTAACCGTTCAGTTTGCTCCTACAGAAGATTTTACAGCCACCGCAGACTACACCTTTGCTGAAAATGAAATTCAAACGCATTTGGGTCAATCCGGACAGTGGATGCAACAGCAAGGCTTCATTCGGGAAGTTGAGTTCGATGACAGCGCAGTTGCCATCCCACTCTATGTTAGGGAGAACTACTTCGATAGAGCTGGTGCGGCTAGAGATGAAGGGTTTGAGCAGCAGTGGAATGAGCACACCCATACCCTGGAGTCTTTTGGTTTAAACCTTGCGTATCAAGTCAACGACGCGCTAAGCCTAGCTCTGGACGTACATGACTCAGAAATGCACAGCCGTGGTACTGGGCCGGCCGATGCCACCGGTCGTGCTACCGGGCAGGTACGCGTGGCCTTGGGCGCGCCTACCGTTGTTTCGCGGGAGTGGTGGTATGGCGGGGATTTGCCAACCTATCTCAACCAATATAACGACGCCATACCTGGACGTGGGGCAAACCAAAACGGCATGGTTGATGCTGGCGATGTTGGTTCAACCATGCTCAACCTGAGCACCGCCGATCAGTTATCGACTGTTACCCAGGTTAAACTTGATGGGAGCTTTGAATTTAGCAATAACGGTCGCTTTGATTTCGGTATCGAATCCCGGGACATGGAATCTCACACAGTTAACTACGCTGCGCAAGACCAATCGTTAGGTGGCTGGGACGCGAATTATCCTGGTGAGTTCGGCGATCTGGTTCAGCCTTTTGATCTACATGGCGAGTTTGATGATTACTCTCCCATCATGACCAATGCTTATGGCTTTAGAGCTAACGCTGCTGATCTGTACCAGTATGTTATCGATAATCCTACGGGCACCAACAGCTTTAATGGCAGGTCGTGGGACTACAGCAACGTTGCGCCAGCGACTATGAACCAGACGGCTGACAATCGTGTAAAAGAAGAAATGCTAGCCGCTTACTTCCAGTTTGCGGTAGGTGGTGATTTAGGCGATATGCCGTTTAGCATCTTAGCTGGCTTACGCTATGAGACTACCGATGTCACATCGAGCTCTCTATCAGCTGGTTATAGAACTATTTGGGCAAGTGATAATGACATCACCATTCAGGTGGATCCTTCTGTTCCAGCAAGTTTGATAGGTGCTGAAGCCAGCTATGACAACCTACTGCCTAGCTTCGACTTTACGCTCAATATTTCCGATGATTTAGTTAGCCGCTTCTCATTCAGTAAAACGATTGCCAGAGCGGGTCTGACTGACTTGGGTGTATCATTCAGAGACTTTGGTGCAGGTGGCGGTTCAACGTTGTTGGGTGCATCACCTTCAGCGGCTGCCTCAAACCCAGCTCTATTGCCTCTAGAGTCGACTAACTTTGATTTGTCGTTAGAATGGTATTACGACGATGCCAGCTATGCATCTGTTGGTCTGTTCGAGAAAAACGTGTTCAATTTTATTGGCTCCGAGCAACAAATGCGTGAGTTGCTTGATATCCGGAATCCTACAGCAGGTCCTCGTGCGGAAACAGCGGTCGCTGATCTCGAAGCCCGTGGTATTCCAGTTACCGATGAAAACTTGCACAACATGATCGCGTTCAACGAGTTTATTGCTGATGGGGGAAGGGATTCCGCAGCTTGGATTGCTGAATTTGGCGATGTTGATTACGCGGGAACGACGGATCAAAACCTTTGGATCCAAGACGGAGCTGCCAGGGATGTTGTCTCTAATGCCAGTGATCCCACATATACGTTCAGAACGGCCGTTCCAAATAATGGTAGAGAAGCCAAAATTCATGGTGTTGAACTTGCTGTACAGCACTTCTTTGGTGACACTGGTTTTGGTGTCCAAGCTAACTACACGATTGTTCGTGGTGATGTAGGCTTTGATAACTTAGGTGATCCAAGTGTTTCTCAGTTTTATTTGGCTGGCTTAAGTGATACCGCCAACCTTGTGGGCATGTACGAGAATGATCGCTTGCAGGCTCGTATCGCATATAACTGGCGTGATAAGTACATTTCTGGGGCGGGTAGAGGCGCCGGGAATAACCCATTGTATGTTGAGGCTTATTCGCAAATCGACTTTAACGTTAGTTACGCGGTTACCGACGCGCTGTCGCTTTCTGTCGAAGGCCTCAACGTGACGGGTGAAGACAGTCGTACACATCAACGTAACTCCGCCATGATGGAGAGTTTGCGTGACCTCGGTCCTCGCTATCAAATAGGTGCACGTTATACTTTTTAATTAAATATGTTTTGTATTTAGTTAAAGCACCTTATCTCTGATAAGTTAAAAAGCCGCTGCAAAGCGGCTTTTTAACTTCCGTCGATTGAACCCGGCAGATAGAGTTACCAGTCTCCACCTCTCCATTAACGTCAAATGATTTTTTGAAGGTCTAGTGATAAAACAATGGCAAATAACGTATTACTAAATAATGTTGCGCATCAAAACCTCAAAGTGATTACCCGTTTTGGTGCTGAGTATGGGGACAGTGTCAGCAATGCCTTGGTTTTCCCAACAGAGTTTGTTGAGTTACAAAAAGAGTACCCTATTTTATTCAAGCAGAATTCAGATACGAAAAAATACCAAGCCGTGGCGCTGTTAGGCCTAAGCCAAGGTGAAAATCTTTTTTTAGACCCCGGTCTGCGCACGGGATGGGCAGCGAATTACATTCCTGCGGCTATTGCCAAGGGCCCCTTTTTAATCGGCCGACAGTCTCAAGATTCAGGCAAAACCAATACTCCGGTAGTTCATATCGATTTAGACCACGCCAAAGTGGGCCACGACGATGGTTATCCGCTATTTTTGGAGCATGGCGGCAATAGTCCATACCTGGAGCATATTGCGAGCATTTTAAAAATTATTCACGAAGGCGTAGCCATACAAGATGTAATGTTTAAATTGTTCTCGGAATTGGATTTAATTGAACCTGTTAATATCGAAATAGATTTACATAATGGTGAGAAGCATCGGCTAGTCGGAAATTACACGATTAATGAGGAAAAACTCATTGCGCTTGGTGGTGATCAATTGGAAAAGCTAAATAAGCTCGGCTTTTTACCTTTGGCTTACGCTGTAATCACGTCTATGACAAATATCCGCAAGTTGACAGAAATCAAAAAGAGCAAAAAATAGTAATGTCAAAATAGCTATAACCAAGTTTAAGAAAATTAATTATGTCAACGATTGCGACTAAAACCACAGTAATTACTGATTACGAAAATAAAACGTTAGATGAGAGCGTTTTTTCGTCTAAAACACCAGTGATCCTTAAAGGACTTGTGAACCAATGGAAGCTCGTAGAGCAAGGGCGAAAATCAGACAGCAGTGCAATTGATTACTTAAAGTCTCATTATAATGGCCGCCCTTCAGTCGCCTGTATTGGTCAACCTGAAATACAGGGGCGCTTTTTCTACGATGCCCAGGGTACTCAGCTAAATTACCAGACCCGGCAAATGAAAATTGATGAGGTCCTCGATCTTATACAAGCAGGCTTGACCGAGAAAAGCCCTACTTCTTACTACATTGCATCAAATGTTATTGATACACACTTTCCCGGCTTTAGAAACGAAAATGACATTGTTATCCCGAGGCCAATCGCAGATTATCCTCTTGAAGATCTCCGTATAAGTATTTGGATTGGAAATCGTACAACCGCATGTTGTCACTATGATGCTCCCGATAATTTAGCTTGCTGTGTGGTAGGCAAGCGTAAGTTTACACTTTTCCCGCCCGATCAAATCGCTAATCTTTACCCCGGGCCCTTGTCGCCCACTCCCGGCGGGCAGGCATTGAGCATGGTTGATTTCTCTAACCCTGACTTCACAAAATACCCCAAGTTCGCTGAAGCAATAAAGCATGGCCAAATCGCTGAGCTGGAGGCGGGTGATGCTCTGTACCTCCCAAGCATGTGGTGGCATCAGGTTGAGGGCCAAAAGCCATTCAATGTGTTGGTCAATTATTGGTGGAGTAATTCTGCGAAACACATGGGGCCAGCAATAAATGTTTTATATCACGCACTGTTAAGCTTACGCGATAAACCTGAGCATGAAAAACTGGCGTGGAAACATATTTTCGATTATTACATCTTCGGTGACGCTGGAAGGGCAGGTGAGCACTTACCCGAACAAGCGCGAGGATATCTTGGGAAAATTGATGCAGCAAAAGGCAAGATATTACGAGCTCTGCTTCTGAATAAGTTGAACCGCTAGATTGAATTATCTATGCTGAACAATCATTAATGAAATGTGAGTGACCAGCTTTGAAAAATAATAATGTAAAAAAAGTAGTAATAACAGGCGGCGGTACTGCTGGGTGGGTAGCGGCAGCAGCGTTGTCCAAGCAACTTGGAAAATTGTTGGATGTGGTGCTGGTCGAGTCTGATCAAATCGGCACGGTCGGTGTGGGTGAGGCCACTATTCCACCCATGAGAACGTTTCATTCACTGTTAGGGATCGACGAGCAAGAGTTTATGCGTGCCACAGAGGCAGTCTTTAAGCTCGGCATTTCATTTAAAAATTGGGGGCAGGTTGGCGATCATTACATTCACCCCTTTGGCTCCACGGGGCAAAGTAGTTATCTCGCTGGTTTTCAACACTTTTGGTTGCATGGTAAAAGCAAAGGAATAAATGCGGAATTTGGAGAATATAGCTTAGAAGTGCAGGCCGCGAAAGCGAATAAATTTTCCATATCAAAAAGCGGCAAGATTAACTTCGCCTATCACCTGGATGCCACTCGTTACGCACAATATTTGCGACAATTTAGTGAGAAATTAGGGGCTAAACGTATTGAAGGTAAGATTCAACACGTACTGCAGCACCCCGATGGTGACATCAAAGCGCTGCAGCTGGAATCAGGAGAAATTGTTGACGGAGATTTATTTATTGACTGCACTGGGTTTGCTGGACTGTTGATTGATAAAACCCTAAAAACACCTTACGAAGATTGGTCGCATTGGTTGCCGTGTAACAGCGCTATTCCCGTGCAGACTGAATCGGTTGAGCCTGCCAGGCCCTATGTTACCTGTACAGCTCACCAGGCAGGCTGGCAATGGCATATACCTTTACAACATCGGGTTGGTAACGGAAATGTTTTTTGCGACGCTTTTATGTCTGATGATCAAGCAAGGCAGCACCTTTTAAATAATGTTCAAGGAAAAGTATTAACTGAGCCCAGAATCATTAAATATAAAACGGGGCGACGCAAAGTTTTTTGGAACCGAAATTGCGTTGCTTTAGGGCTTTCCAGTGGCTTTGTTGAGCCTTTGGAGTCAACCAGTATTTATACGTTTATGATCGGCATCGTTAGATTGATGCGATTATTTCCGTTTCACGGTGTCACTCAATCTTTAGTCGATGAATATAACCAGCAGTCTATTGCTGAGCTCGAAAATATCCGTGACTTTATTATATTGCATTATCATGCCACAGCTCGCGAGGACAGTGAGTTTTGGCGCTACTGTAAATATATGGATATTCCGGATTCATTGTCCCACCGTATTGAGCTGTTCAGGGAAAATGCCTTTGCTTTTCAAGGAGAACGCGAATTGTTCAGGCTTGATTCATGGTTGCACGTCATGCTGGGGCAGGGAATTATGCCTAAACACTATCACTCGATATTTAAAACGATGTCGGATGAAGAGCTGGTTAGCCATCTAACCAATACGCGTAATACGATTGCTGATGCAGTAAGTAAATTCCCAACCCATCAAGAATTTGTTAATCAATATTGCAGAGCGCCACGCTGAAATCGAGTATGCAATTGGCAGTACTAGCTGAGACCTGATCTGATAATTACCGGCTTTTAAAGGTGTTTATCAGCTCAGGTTTGAACTAAATTCTTCCGGACCAAACCGTTTCTGACTAATAAGATTCACCAAGTTGGATTACAACGCTTGTAGCCTCTTCTGTAGTGGGCCATTTGGCGACTATGAATGGCTTTCTATATCTCTGTGTTTCTTCTTACCCTTGCTAAAAACCTTTTATCTCTTCGTGTAATCGTTTACTCAATCGCCTTTTTCCTTCTGGGTGCCTGGCTAAAGCTATTCCTCTCGCTTTGCACTTAACATGTTGTTTGCAAAGCTATATTTTACAAAACGTTGACAAAGTAGCTGCGTGAGTTAATACTGCGCCACAGAGTAACCGGTTTCATATCTGCTTCTTATTGCATAAAATATTTTTATACAGATTAATAATATAAATACGGCAGGACGCTATCTTACGCACCTTCTTATTGTTGACTGAAGTGACAGCGCTGTCAGCGCTGCCTGATGATTTTCGCCATGTGATGAGCCCGACTGACGATGAATCGGGCAGTGGTGAGAGTTACAAATAATGAAGTTTGTCCGGCCCTTATTCGGACTTGAGAATTTACCTTCTCCCAGAAGGTGAACTCGCTTAATCAGCTTTCCCATTGCTGTTAAGCGTGCGTAATCCGGGAAAATAATTCCTACCAATAATAAAGGAGAGCTCCATGAATCAAACAATAAACTTCAAGAAAAAAATTATGGCGACGACCATAGCCGCGATGACCGGTTTTAGTGGTTTTGCTTTAGCGCAAGGTACCGATTCCGGAGTGATGGAAGAGGTATTAGTGCGCGGAATCAAAGGTTCTCTAGAGCGTTCAATTGATGTCAAGAGAAACTCAAGTCAATTAGTCGAGGCCATTACGGCGGACGATATCGGTAAGATGCCCGATCAAAACATAGCGGAGTCGCTACAGCGTTTACCGGGTATTCAGATCGACCGTAATAATGGTGAAGGTACAAAAGTTCGTATCCGCGGGCTGGACCAAAACATTACATTGCTTAACGGCGGCACATTTATTTCCGGAATGGAATATTTTCAATTGGGCGAAGCCAAGCAGGAATTCGATAGTTCGCTCGAAGGTATTCCATCCGAGTTGTTGGGGGGTGTTGAGGTTTATAAAACACCGAAAGCGTCGGTAGTAGAAGGTGGTTTAGGTGGGGTTGTTAATTTAAAAACCCGCGATGCATTTGATCTTAGAGAACCATTGGTCGCTGCCAATATTAAAGGTGATTATGGCTTGGATGCGGAAGACGCCCAGCCCTCAGGCTTCCTGGTATTGGGAAATAACTGGGATGACAAATTCGCAGCGATTCTTTCTGTAAGTGCCAGTAAGAAAACTGTTCATAACGATTCTATCCAAAGCTTTTCCCGGGAGAATACTGCTGTCAGGTGTACAGAAGGCGGAACTTTTGATCCAGAAACCATAATGTGTTCTGCGGGTCAGTCCTATTTTGCGCCGGGTATGTTTTACGTTACTGACAGCGAAGCTGAGCGTGAGCGTATCGGTGCGTCATTAAACTTACAGTGGAATGTTACCGATGCGATGCAACTGGGGTTGGATTGGTTCCATTCAGAACTGGAGGTAAAGAATCGTCAATATTCGGTGAAGCATCCCATGAATACTGATGGTGCTGCGGGTATTGATGAAAGCCAGCCGTTCGTCATTGATAATAGCAATCCCATCGGTATTGTTAAATCTGCAACCTTTAATGTTCCTGGAGCAGAAACCAACTCAGCAGGTGAAGTCAGTGAGGGCACGGCTGATAACTTCGCCTTACGATTCAAGCATGATAATGGCGGCAAGTTGCGTTTCAGCGGTGATGTAGCTTACGCAGAATCCGAATTGGAGCAGCGTGCAGGCTACAGCGATACGCGGTTTTCTCCCTACGCAATGACCACTTGGAGCGGAGAAACTGATAATGGCTGGTCTCACTCAAATGCAAACGTCGGTACGGGAACTGCCAGTCGTTCGTTCAGTTTCAATAGTGGCTCGCGTCCTTCCTTTGCCTTTGCTAATCCGGCTTGGTTGAATGATCCTTCGTTCCTCACTTATAAATCACATTGGGCTCTGGGTGCTGACATTGAGCAAGAGTCCTTTGCTGTTCGTGGTGATGTTGAATACGATATTGAAGTCGGTCACTTGAAAAAAATTACCTTTGGTTTCCGCTACGCGGAAGATGAAGCTGATTTCCGCGAACTGCGTTATTTGAGTGATTTCAGCAGAACCGAAGGCGCGATGACACCGAACCGTTACGACGAAAACGGCAACCTGATTGCCGCCAGTACCTTTGACCCGAGTGTTAATCCTGGCTTAGGTGGAGCAGGTATCCAGGAAGCGATTTATCACGATCTTTGTGGTAATGGCGGAATCGTAGCTGGCCGCGAATGTGACATCGACGGTGATGGCCTGGATGACAACCAGCCTTTCGGGCCCTGGGGCTACTTCATGGATGCTGCCATCGGCTTAAAAGCGTTTGAACTTACCACATCCAGTGGCATCAATATGGCCGAAGCTTTGTACGGCCCCGCTATCCGTACTGGCGATCAGGATGCCCCTCATGACACAGCTACTAATAACCATTTTAATCGCTGGGGTGGTTCGCCGGGTGTGATTCCGTGGGAAACCTATCTCATGAATCCTGATCGTTCCGTTGCGCTGAATAACTTCTTCCCTTCCGGTGGGTATCAATCCAATGTAATGATGGAAGATGCAAACAAAATAGCTGCCGATGTTGAAGGCTGGATTGATGCCATCACACCGAACACCCCTGGACAATGGTTTCAGGTACCCCTGGAATCGTGGAATGTAAAAGAATCCACAACCGCATTCTACGGTGAAGCTGATTTTGAAGGTGATAACGTCCCTTACACCTTGAACATTGGTGTGCGGGTTGTGCAAACCGAAGTCGAAGTATCATCTGCTGAAACAACGCCGGAGTCATCCTTGTGGTCCATCGCAACAGACAGCTGGAACAGTCAGGGTGTTTTGCTCGACGATAATGTATTTACCGTTAAGACTAAAGAATATTGGGACGTGTTGCCCAGCTTAAACTTTGTGCTTGATACCACGGAAGAAACTAAACTGCGTTTCTCGGCATCGCGTGTTATCGCACGGCCTGATTTACAGACCTTAGGTAAAGGTTTTGCGAAAAACTTTACGCGTGAAGATGATCCGGATTTTGGTACATACTTCCGGTTTACCGGCGGTTCTTCTGGTAACCCCGGTCTTGATCCCTATCGCGCCACTCAGGCAGATGTCGCGTATGAATGGTATTTTGATGATTTAGGGTTGGTTTCTGCCGGTGCTTTTGTTAAGGCGGTTGATTCATTCCTCGCTGGTGAAACGCGTCTGGAATTTGGTGTTGATACCGGTCCGGACGGCGGAAATCTGGGCAGTGTAAGTCGCACGGTGAACGGGTCCGGTGGTAGTGTAAAAGGTCTCGAACTTACAGCGCAAAAAGCATTTGAAAATGGTTTCGGAGCAACCTTTAACTATACCTTTTCAGATAGTACTGCGGACGTATCTTCCTCGACCCACAGTGACCTTGGTTTGCCCGGTATTTCGGAGCATGCTTTCAACTTGATTGGTTTTTATGAAAACGATTCAATCAGTGCGCGTATTGCATATACCTGGCGTGATGAATACCTTTCTCCATTCCGTTCAACTTTTGGGGTGCTTGGTCTGGAGAATGGTGCGTCTGAATTCTTCGACGATTACGGCCAGTGGGATGCGAATGTCACCTATGATTTCAACGAGAATTTCTCCTTCACGGCAGAGGCGATCAATATCACTGGTGAAGAGCAAACCAGTTATTTGGGATATGCAGGTCAAACAATGACTTACACATCACAAGAACCGCGTGTTGTTTTGGGTGTAAATTATCGGATGTAACCGGATCGATACGAGATAAGGTATTATCGACAAAAAAGGTGCATCATTCGATGCACCTTTTTTGTATCACGCCTTAACCTTATACCCCGTCTTAAAAATCAACCACACCAAAAACAAGCACAACAACATAAACAATAAAATCATTCCCAGGCTGATCCCCACATTAACATCTGCAACACCGTAAAAGCTCCAGCGGAAGCCGCTGATCAGATACACCACGGGATTAAATAGCGTAATGGTTTGCCATAGTGGTGGCAGCATGTGAATGGAATAAAAACTTCCGCCTAAAAATGTCAGGGGAGTCACAATCATCATCGGGATGACTTGCAGTTTTTCAAAACCATCCGCCCATACCCCGATAATAAAACCAAATAAACTGAAGGTAACGGAGGTCAATACCAGGAAGCCCAGCATCCAGACAGGATGAACAATGGTGAAGTCGACAAACAGGCGTGCGGTGGCAAGGATAATCAGGCCGAGTATGATGGATTTGGTAGCGGCGGCGCCGACGAAGCCGACCACAATCTCCATCGCCGAAATCGGTGCAGACAGAATTTCATACATCGTGCCAGTAAATTTCGGCATATAAATACCGAAGGAGGCGTTTGAGATGCTTTCCGTTAACAGTGACAGCATAATTAAACCCGGCACAATAAACGCACCGTAACTGATCCCATCAATTTCAACCATGCGCGAGCCGATAGCGGAGCCGAACACAATAAAATATAGCGATGTGGAGAGCACTGGCGATGCAATACTTTGCATCAAGGTTCGCCAGGTGCGCGCTAATTCAAAAATATAAATGGCTTTTATGGCATGGATGTTCATGCGTTTCCTCCCACCAAATTGACAAAGATGTCTTCCAGAGAGCTCTGGCTTGTTTGTAAATCCTTGAACTCAATGCCCAATGCATTCAGTTGTCGCAGCAGACCGGCGATGTCTGCTTCCTGTTGACTGTCGAAGGTATAAATCAGTTGGTTTCCATCGGCGCTCAACTCGAGCTGGTAAGAGGAAAGTGTGGCAGGAATGGCAGTCAATGGATGCTGCAATTGCAGAGACAACTGCTTTTTGCCAAGTTTTTGCATCAGAGTCGTTTTATCCTCTACCAGGATAATTTCGCCCTTGTTGATAACACCGATACGGTCGGCCATTTCTTCCGCTTCTTCAATGTAATGGGTTGTGAGGATAATGGTGACGCCGTCGTCTCGCAGGCCCCGAATCATTTCCCACATGTCGCGCCGCAATTCCACATCGACACCGGCTGTGGGTTCGTCGAGGAATAAAATCTGGGGCTCATGGGCCAGGGCTTTAGCGATTAACACGCGTCGCTTCATGCCCCCGGAGAGTGCCATGATCTTGCTGTCTTTTTTGTCCCACAGCGAAAGGTCCTTTAGCACCTTTTCCAGCCAGGCATTATTGGGGGCTTTACCAAACAGGCCGCGACTGAACTTGACCGTGTCCCACACGCTTTCAAACATGCTGACGGATAGCTCCTGTGGCACGAGGCCGATCTTCGCGCGCGCCGCGCGATAATCGTGAACAATATCGTGGCCGTCAGCCAATACCTGGCCGTCACCTGGATTGACGATGCCGCAGATAATACTGATCAATGTGGTCTTACCCGCACCATTCGGGCCGAGTAAGGCGAAGATCTCGCCGCGGCGGATATCGAGGTTAACCTTGTTAAGCGCCTTAAAGCCGGAGGCGTAGGTTTTGGTGAGATTATTTACCGAGATGATCGCTTGCACACGACCTCCTTATGTTGATGTATGTATCGGCAATGAGCCCTGTTGCGGTTAATTTCCAGTGGTTTATTGCCCATGTCAATCTACTCCTTGTTGCCTGCGTACAACAAGCAATGGCGCGGTAGCGGCAAGCCGACCATCTCCCATTCGTCGCCGGATTTGGCGATCACCATCATTGGCGTAGTAGTGGCTTCTTCCATCCGTCGCCCATCGCTATCCAGCGGCGTTTGCAGAATTTTGACTACCGCAAGGCTCTCTTTAATCGGCACGACACTGAGTAATTCGTAATGCATGCGGCTTTCCGATTGCCGCAGCATGGATACCGGTAACCGTGTAATAGAACGCTTTTTACTAGCCGAGTTTGTTAAGGCCCCGGGATTAAATGCCAGCGCCTGGCTGCGGAAGATATCTTCAATAGCCTTGATCATGCCAGAGTGCTCATCGGTCAACGGATTATGGTGGGGCAGTGTGTCAATATGTGTCAGCATGGTTTTCCCTCGATTGCGTTATGGTGATGGGAATGCTAAAACCTCAAGTTAACTTAAGGTCAATAGGTGAAACAAAAAATGACAAAGGTTAATCCGCAACACATTCGTCAGGAATTGAGCGTGGGCGAGGTGGCGGACCGAAGCGGTGTAGCGGTTTCTGCTATTCATTTTTATGAATCCAAAGGGCTCATTAAAAGTTGGCGCAATGCCGGCAATCAGCGGCGTTATCATCGCGATGTGTTGCGGCGTGTTGCGCTCATCAAGGTTGCGCAACGCACCGGTATTCCGCTGGCTGCCATTCGGGATGCCTTACAGACCCTACCAGATGAACGTGCACCCACGGCCGCCGATTGGCGGCGTTTATCTGCCCAATGGCGGCAGGAGCTGAATGAACGTATCCAGCGACTCACGCAACTGCGCGATCAATTAAACAAATGTATCGGCTGCGGTTGTTTATCGCTGCGCGATTGCCCGTTGCGTAATCCATGGGATGAATTGTCGACGGAAGGCAGCGGGCCACGGTTACTGGACCCTGATTAATGCTGCACTACGCTGAATAGTCGAATGGGCATTAGGAAATTCGACAGCAAGGTTAACGATAAGGAAAATGATGGAATGGCAAGTGCTACGCAGCACTTGCATCAATAAGAAGCCCGGTCAGTCAAAGGTTTTGGCCAGGATAATCCCGCCCCACATCAGGTTACGATCGCCCGCTCCCTGTTTGATCTCCGAACTATGCCCGCGCAGCACGTAGCTCAACCGGTAGCCTTCGGCAAAGGCGATTGTGTAGCCCAGCCAAGCCTCGAACACAATCGGGTTTAACTCGTTGTGGTCGTAAGTCACTGGGCTATCGCGGAATTGCCCTTGTAAAAAGACATTGTAAGCACGCGCTTTGACGGCCATTCCCGCCCAAAAGTAATGTTCCCGGATGGCCCTTGAGCTGGTGTTATAGGTAGATTTTTCCCCGTAACTCGCCAACTCTGGATTAAAGGAGGACCAAGGCGTGTGGTATTTACCATCGCGAAAACTCAGGCTCCAGCTCGCTTCCGTGAGATAGCCAACCGATGCTTGCAGAGTGCTCTTCACTTCCATATTGCCGAATAAATTGCCCAGGTATTGTTGCCTTGCAATCGCATAACGCGCTGTTAATTCCCCGCCTTCACTGATCTGGTTATCCCAACCCACAGCTTCGTTGCCATTGAGTTTGTCGTGGATGGTGTTTTGAAATTCACCGACCAGATTTAAACCCAGTGCACCCACAGTGAGGGTCGTCTTCCAGGACACGTTGCTGTTCAAATCCATTTGCTCGCGAGAATTGGACCAGTAGATCAGGCTCGCGTAAGGCCGGTCCTCAGGGTTTGCGGCGGCAACACTGATATCTTCCGGCGTAAACCCAAACAAGCCGACTTCGATGCTGTGGTTATCGATATTTTGCTCGGACTGGTCATCCACGCCAAACAAGTAATCAAGTGCGCTTAAGGGTTTATCCAGAGAAAACCACAGTTCTTGCGCTTTGCGTCCGGAGTAGGTGAAGTTGAAGCCGTAGGTGTAATCCTGATCCCGCCCGCCGAGTGCAAAAATGTCGTTATCAATGGCCAATGCCCAACTGGATTTCAGCGGCTCTTTGTAGGGCAGTACCACGACTTCTTGATAAGGACGCTTTTCTTCCTCGATCAGCGTGGCGATCTGTAGCTGGTTGTAGTCAATTTCCTGGGCAGACACCAGAAGCGGTAAAGCGGCTAATCCCCAAGTGACGGTGTTGATTGTGAGTCGTATAAATCTCTTCATCATCAATTCCTTCGGTTACTGCGCAGCTGCCGGCTCTTACGGTAGACCTGCAGCTACTTCTAAAGATCTGGATGTTCTGTTAGATGACCGGTCGTCTGTAAAAAACCGCACACATAAAGCCGCAGATTTAGGTGTTGATTCAGACGTGCTGACATTCAACTGCCATAAGTGCGGCTTACAATTGACTGGTCGTCTTTAAAATCGAGTAAAAAATTTACCCGTCAGGCGCGTTTGCCAAGGATTTCTGGCAGTAGCATAAGGAAAGCATTCATGGGCTCGCGACACTTTGAAGCCTTCATGCGCATCAAGGTACCTTCCCAGGCATTAAATAAAAATTCCGCCAGAACAGCCGAGGCAATAGGACTGTTAAGGCTGCCATCCAGGCGTGCTTCTTCCAGTACATCTTCAATAGCCTGGGTGTTGTTACGCAGCATTTGCCGGACTTTCAAGCGAATCACCTCGCTGGAGTCGGACATTTCCTGGCACATGTTGCCGATAAAGCATCCACCTTTAATGCCTTGGTCGCATTCACCGATATTGTCGATAAAAAAACGGTTGAGACGCTCCAGTGGGGGAATACTGCGGTTGCCGAGCAGGTGACGATTGTGCTGAATCCGTTCCTCGGTCACCTTTTCCAGAGCTTCTACGGCAAAATCTTCCTTGCTTTTGAAGTAGGTATAAAAAGACCCTTTGGGAACATCCGCAGCATCAACAATATCCTTGATACTGGTGCCGTTATATCCGCGGGTCGCCATGACTTGTAAGCCGGCGTCGAGGAGATGGTCTTTTTTCAGTTCACGTTTGCTCATGTGAGAAAATATATGACCAGTCGTCTGGTTTGTCAAAGCCTGTCTTAGGCTTTGTGGTTCTAAGCTTCTGCCAAAACTGGCATAGCCTGAGGGAGAGATATTATTTTTGGCGCGCCTGTAGGCGGAGGACGGCGGCATTTTGGTCAATCACAAAGTCAAACCGACCGAGGATATCCACGCCGAGTAGACCATCAAACTCAGTCATGTTGTGCATGGGGAGTAACGCCAGAATATGCTGGTGAAACGCCAATTCATCAATGCGTAAGCTATCAACGGTAAACAACACACTGTCGACTGTTCCGCTCGCGGTATTCAGGCGAATCGGTTTGGTTGACTTGATGAGGGAGGGATATTTGGCGGTGTAGACATTGGATACACCGCTCAGTGAGGCGCCGGTATCCAACAAAAGCCGTGCCGGATACCCTTCGAGGGTGACATTCACCAGATACTGGTTACCGAAACGCACCAGTGGAATACTGAGCTCATCGGGCAGGGCGGTGCCATTTAACTCTGCCAGGATATCCTCCGCGCGCTGCTGCATGGCCGGATCATTGACGGCCATCATGGCGTGATACTGAGCTTGATAATTATCTTGCAGTTTCGCGTAAAGCGAGGCGAGTATCACATGCAGCTCCGCATCATTGGTATTGAATTCCAACAATTCGTTCAGTTGCGTCAACAGCCATTGAACATTTCCACTGACCATAGTGGGCTTTTGATAAAGTTGCATGAGATAGCGGCGAACATAGGCGATGGCCTGTTCAAATTTTAAGGCATCCACCTCGTAGTCCAGATAACGAAACCAGGCTTCCAGTGAGGCTTCGTGGTTGTCGATTTTTTCATAGGATTGCGCCAGCAGAAACCAGGCGCGTGCAGAGGTCGGTGTTTCTGCCAGGTAATCCTGCAGCAATGCAATGGCTTCCTCAAAACGCGCGAGGGACATTAATTGCTCGATTCGCTCCCAGGAAAACGCAGCGTGTGTTGTTGCTTCGGGTAGGGTCGGTTGGTTTGAAAGTCTGAGCGGTTCAGAAAAGCTTACCGGGGCGGGCGGTGGTGTCGATACCTGAGGTTGAGGTGCGGCATCAGTCAAGCTGTGACGGTATTCACTGGCGATAAATCCCAGTGCAAATGCACTGACGGCAATACTGATCACACTTAATCTGGCCATAAAACGTTGTAGCGACATCACGCTTCCAATTGTTCAAGACGGGTAATAACCCGATGAACCTGCTGCGCCATCTCTTGCAGTAGTTGGGGCTGGTCGCTGTCCAGGCCGACATCGCTACACGCTTTTAAAAGCGCCAGCAAATGCCGCTCCGCCTTGATGCGTTGCTCAAGAATTTCGGTGGCTGAATCCGACGAGAGGGCTGCTGTTACATGATGAAGGAGCATCTCCCCGGTTTCCCGATCCGGGTCGGGCATTGAGGGTAAATCACCCAAGGCGCGAATGGCTTGTTCAATGCGTTCAATCACACTCAACCGCTCTTGCATAATGTCGCGCAGTGCCGGGGTTATCGGATGATCATCAAGATATTCAAGCGCGTCCTGATAATGATCTGCTGTCTCCCGGCTGGCTACCAGCAGATCGTTCAGTGCCACTTCTTTGTCGGTGCGTAATAAATTCATGGTGTTGCTCCATTCGGGTCTTTGCGCAGACCTGCTTTTAAGCTTAGGGGATAACCTCATCCGGTTGCGGCCGAATCACTTCCAGTGCTTCCGGAATGACCTCAAACAACGCGGGCGTGATGCTGACAGGTTCACCGTCGGCATGGATTTCGCGCAACCGCGAGGTGTTGATCTCAATGTGTTGTCCTGACGCGGTAAAAATTTTGTCGGTTAAACGTTGCTTACCGTTACGCAGTAAGGGGGCCAGTGTCAAGAGTTCCCAAAGGGTTAGTGGGGGAACGCTGTACAAACACAATTTGCCGTCGTCAATGGTGGAGTATTCATCAATTACATTACCACCGCCATAGTAACGACCATTGCCAACCGCCAACTGAATGGAACTGACTTTATAGGGCTTGCCATCCACACGGATCGTTGCACGAAATTTACGATTTTTTTTCAATGCTGCAAACACGGCAGCCAGATAACTGAATACCCCCCATTGTTTTTTTATCTCCGGGGTCAGCTCGTGAGTTACCCGAACACCGAGGCCGATGTTGGCGGCATTAAAAAAATAATGGCCGTTCACCACGCCGAGATTCATGCGGCTGCGATGGTTCTTCACAATCAATTGAAAAGCTTCCAGCAAATCACCACTCATCCCCAGCGAACGGGCCAGATCATTAGCAGTACCCAGTGGCAGGATGGCGAAAGGCAACTGATGCTGATAAAGCGTCGGTGCAGCTGAACTGATGGTGCCGTCGCCACCACCAAGGATAACCAGATCGATCGTGCGGCAATGTTCAACAATGAGCCGCCGGGTTTGTTCGGCGCTGTTGGAGGTGGTGTTGATAAGCTGGATGCCGGCGGCTTCCAGCAATGCGATGCCCTCCTGTATGTCGGCATCACTGCCGGATCGGCTGTTGGGATTTACAATCAATAAGGCGGTGCGCAATGTGTTTGTCATATATCCCGCTCGCAGCAACACGGACCCAATTCCCCGTGGGTGATCGGGCTACGCAGAGTCTTCATCTTCCACCTCGTGGCGCCGCTGCAGCCAGCGCGCCAATAACCAGCAGCCAATAGCCCAGGCAGCCCCCGCGGTCCAGCCGGCCAGCACGTCCGTCGGCCAGTGGACGCCAAGGTAAATTCTGCTTAACCCCACCAGTAAAGTGGCAATAATAGCCACCAGCAAGATATATGCTTTCATCCGTTTGCGGCGTTGCACGCGCGCGAGCAGCGCACCCATGGTGAGATAGGTGCTGGCCGATAGCATGGAATGGCCACTGGGGAAGCTGGCGGTATAAACCTGGGTGTGGTGGGGGACCAGGTCAGGTCGCTCCCGATCAATCGTATTTTTCAGCAGTGTGCTGACGCCGAGAGCACCTAGCGTAGCGACCACCAACACCAGGGCCATGCGACGTTTTCCATCCAGTAGTAGATAACCCACCACGGCCAGCGTCAGCAAGGTCAACACCGCATTGCCGCCCAGGGCAGTGATGTCCCGGCCAATCTCTTCGACCCAGCCGGGCCCTATGGGATCGCTGAGGTCAGCGGGGTTGCGCATGCTCAACAATAACGCCTGATCAAATTCGTGAGTATCGCCCTCGATAACCTCTTCGGCCAGTTCAGCAAAACCCCATAAGGACGCGAGGATGGTACAGAACGCCAGCAATACAGGCAGTTCATGGCTGCCCAGCCATTGCAGCATGCCCGCAATACGCCCTTGGGAACCCGGATCGGCAGGTGGAAGATTATTCATCTGATCCCTCGTTGTGGTTAGAGGTAAAGGCAAATCTATCGGAATCATATCCAAAAAAGCGCTGGCGATCTGTTGTTTGTCGCTCGCTCCGTCTCGCTAAGAGGGTGCAACCGGTCAACTGTGTTTTTGCAATTCAAACAACAATAAGGACCGCTGGGTAACCAGAAAGGGGTGGCCAATTTGATAGGCGGGTTCTGTGTCGTGGTGGGGTCGATGGGTATCAAGCAGGCAGGACCAGCCAGTGCCGCCAGGGACCTCGGGCAGGGTGAAGGTTATTGCATCGGTATGGGCATTCAGGATTAACAGCAACACTTCGTCGCAAGGGTCTGAGCGTAAGGCTCTGCCATCAATCAACATGCCCACGCAACGCGCTGCGTTATCTTGCCATTCCTCTTCTGCCATTTCCCGGGCGGATGGAGCGAGCCAGGTCACATCTTTTACGCCTAGGTGAGTATTGCGCTCGCCGGTAAAAAAGTGGCTGTGACGCAGCGCGGCAAAGTGACGGCGCAGGGTAATAAGCCGTTGGGTAAAAGCCAGCAGCGTGCGTTGTTCTTCGTCGAGATCCCAATTGATCCAGCTTATGTCGTTATCCTGGCAGTAGGCGTTGTTATTGCCTTGTTGTGTGTGGCCCAGCTCATCGCCGGCAAGTAACATCGGTGTTCCCTGGGCTAACAACAGTGTGCCCAGGATATTGCAGCATTGGCGCAGACGTAATGCACGAATTTCCGGGTCGTCGGTGGGGCCTTCGCAGCCGTAATTGCCGGATAAGTTATTGTCTGCTCCATCCTGGTTGTCGTTAGCATTGGCCTCGTTGTGTTTATGTTCGTAGGACACGAGATCGCGCAAGGTGAAACCATCATGCGCGGTGACAAAATTGATGGACGCATAAGGCTTGCGACCGCGATGATTGAAGAGGTCACCGGATGCAGATAAATGACTCACCAATTGCGTCAGTTGCGCATCGTCGCCGCGCCAGAACGCGCGCAGATTATTGCGAAAGCGATCATTCCATTCCGACCAGCCCGGCGGAAAGGCGCCGACCTGATAACCGCCTTCGGCAATATCCCAGGGTTCGGTAATTAATTTCAGTTGATTGATGATCGGGTCCTGGCGGCAGGCCAAATGAAAGCCATGTCGTTCATCAAAACCGTCCTGCTCATCGCGGGCGAGGATGGTGCCCAGGTCAAAACGAAAACCGTCGATATGCATCTCGGTGGCCCAGTAGCGCATCGAGTCGGTCACCATCCGCAGCACTCCGGGATGATTCAAATCCAGTGTATTACCGGTACCGGTATTGTTGATGTAGTAACGTTTGTTTTCCGGGCTGAGACGGTAGAAAGTCGCGTTATCAATACCGCGCAGTGAAAGCGTAGGCCCCAACTCACTGCCTTCCGCTGTGTGGTTATATACCACATCAAGAATAATCTCCAGGCCTGCCGCATGTATGCGGTTGATCATGGATTTTAACTCGTTGATATCGTCACTCGCTGAATAGCCGCGATGTGGCGCAAAGAATGCCAGGGTATTGTAGCCCCAATAATTGGATAAGCCTTTATCAAGCAAATATTGCTCAGTAATAAAACTGTGGATGGGTAATAATTCAATACTGGTCACGCCCAGGGAGCAAATGTGATCAAGGATGGGTTTATCCAATCCGGCAAAGGTGCCGCGCTGATCTTGCGGTACGCTTGGGTGTTGCATGCTGATACCGCGTATATGCATTTCGTAAAGAATGGTTTCGTCCCAGGGTGTTTTTTTTCGTTTGTGGTCGTGCCATTTAAAGGTGTCGCTGATGACTTGTGCCTTGGGGACAAAAGGCGCGCTGTCGCGTTCATCAAAGCTGAGGTCCGCATCGGCGGAACCCAGGATGTAACCAAATATTTCGTCAGTCCATTGCAGTTGACCCACCAATTGTTTGGCGTATGGATCGAGCAATAATTTATTGGGATTAAACCGATGACCTGCATCCGGTTCATAGGGACCGTAAACCCGATAACCATACACCTGCCCGCTGCCGATACCCGGAATGTATCCATGCCAGATTTCATCGGTATATTCGGGCAGAACAAAGCGTCTTTCTTCTCGCTCGCCTTTTTTATCAAACAGGCACACTTCAACCTTGGTCGCATGGGCTGAAAAAATAGCGAAATTAATACCGTCTTTATCGGCGGTTGCGCCCATCGGATAGGGTTTTCCGCACTGTATAGCAGACTTTTGCATGACCTCGGCGGAGGTTGGACCGGCGGTGTGGGGTTTACTCATGGTTCCTGATATCCGGATGGTTTGAATTCAAGCGTGCCAGCGCGTGGATCACGGGAAAAGAAGAAACCGGTGTGGCCTTTGGAGCGCGACGGCAGATAATCTACCTGCGCGTGATTAATTTCCGGTTCACCGTCTCCGGTTATCAATCTGCCCTCAAGATAAAGCGCCGCCAGACTCTGTGAACTCTTGTTGATGACTTCCACCTCTACCAGAAAGCCATCGCTGATTTGACTTATTCTGGTGATGTTGAACGAAACATCCGGTGCGGCTGCATCCTGGTGAATTGCCATCCACCCGAGATAAATAAAACCCGTTAGCACCAACAATAATCCAAGGATGCCCAATAATTTTTCCCATAGTGGAGTCTGTGTATCACTGGTTTTCTGCTCAAGGTTTTTCATAACCATTCCTGGTGTGCTTATAAAATCAGGCGAGATGCTGCTGCACCAACCCCGGCGGGAAAACCCAATACAACAACACCCTTGATCGTGTTGTAAAAACTTTGATCATCAATACTGCCAAACACCCACAACATAAAAAAACTGATAGTAAATGCGATCAGATACCCGGTGGAGGTGATCCTGACAAATATTATCCAATGCGTAATGCCCCGTTTTAATTCAGCTGACGTGCAATGAGAACTGGCGATAGCAAAGGCATGCATCACCAACAAGGTCAAGGCCAGGAGTGACAGAGAGTGCCAACTGGTCATCTTGTAGGATAGCAGTACCATCTCTTCTGTCGGTGCCAGGTTAAACGCTAAAAACAGTGCACCGGTGGCGAGGATGGTCAGATCATCCTTGTAATTGCGCCCTTCATCTTCGGGCGCTTCACTGCTTTCGCCCACAATATTTCTGGCGAGCAATGCACCCAGGCTGCCCGGTACTGCCTGTAACAATAATATGGAGTAAGCGGAGCCCGGATCGGTATCCACTTTAATCACGCCCAAAACAAATAGAACAATCGCTGTGGTAAAAAATGCTACGGCATAGGAGACCAGCACATCAATGATATTATCCCCGACGGTTTTGCTCTTGCGAAAACCTACCATGGTGGAAATGCGGTAAAAGAGTGGCAGGCTCAGCAGGATCAGAAAAATAAGGCGTAGTGGATCAATATAAAAACCGATCCACCACATCTCCATCGTCATCATCATGGGCAAGCTGAAAATAATCGCGCCGCCGATGGCTCGGCCCAGGCCCACCCAGATGGAGGCGGATTCACTATGCTCCGTCATATAAACGCGCAGCTCCCCTGGGCCGATTACATACGCCTATTGATCTGTAATTGTCGATTTTTGATTAACGTTTCGCTGTTTTGTCGTCGGCGGCTGAGCGCGACAAAAATGCCTGGGTTAATTCCGGCAGGTTTTCTTTTAACCATTCAGCCATGGCAACTTCCTGGGGTAATATCTGCTCGCAAGCTCGCTGGGTTTCTATATCGCCCACGGCTTTAGCTGCCGCAATCAATACCGTATAAGAGGCAATTTCCATATGTTCAAAGACATAACCGCTCATCGCACCTTTTACCACTTCGTCGCTAACCATCATGCCTGATACCGATTGCCCGAAAGCAACCAGTTTGGCTGATAAATCCTTAACCGTGGATGGGCTGCTGCCGAGCCGTTCAATACACGAGCGAAGCAATTTTTGTTGGCCGTAAGTTTCTTCAATATGCTGTTCAATCCTGGCTTTTAATTTGGGATAGTGCTCCAACCGCTCCGCTTGTCCTTTAAGCATTTTTTCCGCCTGTTCTTCCATCGCATGAGCATCGCGAAGCCAGTCCAATAAATTTTCTGCCGGTGTGTGGGCCATGTTACGTCTCCTGGTTTGATCAGATGGTTTCAGTTCGTCACGCGCAAGTGATCTTTGGTGTCGTCGTGAACAAAGTTGATAATAGGCTCAAGTGGAGGGTTCGCATCTGTTGGGTGAGTAACAAAGTTAATCAATTAAGGAATTTATATAGAGACAAGGTCACAAAAAGCAGCGAACTGTCACGCAAGTTTATTTTATAAAATATATTGAAGAAAATTTAACAAGCATGTTATGAAATTAAAGGCGCCAACCTGACATGCCACTATCTGGAAAAACAGAGGTCTGAAGGAAAGCATTTAATAAAAGACAGGAGAAGAACGATGAAAGAAGAGCGTGATGAAGCAAAAGTGCAACGGACTTTCGCCGATGATCCACAACGTAATCCCAAGCGAGACGATATTCAGGACGAGGGGCCAAGGGAATTATTTATCAACAATCCGGAGCATCCATTAAAGGCTGCACAGAGAAAAGGAAAGAACACAGCGCTAACGGGCGAGGAGACAGAAGAAGTGCCTGAGCCTTTGTATCATCCAAAGCCGCTTCGGGAAGGTTAGCTCTCTATAGGCGAGCCGATCTGTTAAGCCTGTAAGGGAGTAAACGAGTTGTTTGTCGTGCGTCTCAGGCAGACGACAGGATGTTTGACTTGGAACATTTCACCAGGCGCTTCCGGTGGTTCAGCCAGACGTTAAACAGCGCCATCGCCAGTAAGCCTTCAGCCAGGTCACCCCCGTAATACATAATTTTTGCGGCGGTTTGTATGTTGTCAGCGGAATCACTCGAATAAAAAGGCAGGCTCGGCCAGAGGTTGATGTACATCAGCTTGGCGAGGTAACTATGAGCGGCAATCCCCAACAACAGAACCGTTAAACGCATCTTGAAGGAGAAAGGATGAAAGCTGGGTTCGCATCCGGCGATGGACCAACAATACAGATAGCCCGCGAAAATAAAATGCACGTGGATCATCAGATGCAATGCCAAATTATTCAGACTGGCTTGATAGAGTGGCGTGGCGTAAAGGAGATACATTCCGCCGATGTTTAACAGCGTGGCGGTAATCGGGTGCGTCAAATAGAAAAAGAAGGAATGATGTAACAGGTTACTGCTCCACCGCGCATAGCGAACCGGTAAAGAATACAAAGCCAGCGTCATGGGTGATGCGAGGACCCAGGCGAGCGGCGCGAACATTCCCAGGACAAGTGTTGCACCATGTGGCCGCGAATATCATGGTGAGCCCAAGCCATGATGGGGGGAGAGAACGCCAGCATCATAAGCGCGGAACCGGCAACAAATAACGGCAGGCGCCGCAAAAAACGGATTGAGCGATGGCGACGTGCGGCCAGGTAGTAAAGAAGCGTAACCAACGATAGCAGCAGCCAGGAGATTGAAGTAATTAATGTGTGGGTTTCAGCTGCGTGCATGGTGGAAAATCAAACTTTCAAGATGGGCTTGCGCGCACGACTTAGTAGCCACAAGCCGATCAGGATCAATATTACCGCGGAGAGATTCCAGAAAATGTCGTAGGGCAGCAGGGGCACATCATAACGAATCTGATGCAAGCGCAGGAGCTTATGGTTTATAGTTCCATCGAATAACTGAAAACCTCCAGCACCCAAAAATCCACCAGCCCAGGCGAAAGTAACATGTAACGCGCGTTGGTGACGCAATTCCAATAGCACAAAAAATCCGCTCACCAAGGCGATGATTTCACCGGCATGCAGGAGTCCATCAGAAAGTAAGCCTAGGGCGGGAGTAGCACCATCGTAAAAATGATGCCACCCCAATAGCTGGTGAAAGATAATTTCATCGACGGCGGTCATCAAACCTATACCGATGAGAACACCGCCCCAGCGCGAACGCGAAGTATTGCGCATGTTATTGATTCCGTCCCTAGGACAAACGCATAGTGCCTTGCGAACGTACGCTTTCTTCATACCATTGCTTTACCTGCTCCAGATGCAGGTTTTCCTGCTGCAAGGCATGACGAAATTTGTCCGCCATTTCCTCCAGTCCCATGTCTTCAGCGAGTTTAATCAGTAACTCCCAGGCTGCGTTGTCCGTTAATTCAATCGATAACATGGCTTCCAGGCTTTGACTGATTGATGTGCGTGGATCCATGATCACTTTCATCAATCCGGATGCCGCTACGCCGGAGGCATCCGCGTCCGGTGTTTGCGCCGTCGGGTCTCCACCAAGGGTTTCCATACACTCCACCAGCAGGTAAAAATGCTCCGCTTCCTGATCATGAAATTCCTGCAATTTTTCGATAGGTAATTTCAGTCCATCCATGGCGTTTGCCGCCATATGCTCACATTTCAGGATCAGCTGTTCATAAATCCTGACGCCGCTTCGCTCAAAGGCCAGGCGTTCGCCTAATTTGTTGAGAAAGACTTCGGGATGATGTCCGGTAAGCATCTTGGCGGCGGATTTCACCACACCTTTGACGCTGCCTGGCATGGGCACAGAGCCGAGGGGATCGTCATTATCAAGATAAAATTGTTCCAGTAATGTCAGGTTGGTATAACCATCTTCCCCGTCGAGTTGAAGTTTTTTGCTGCCTTCAATCATTTGCTTGCTGAGTATGGGAGACATGTCGATGCCAGTTTTATTGCTGCCCATCTTGGTATTCGGGTCCATAAAAAAATCCTCTTAATGTGAAAGATTATCAGGCGATTTTTTTGCTCAGTTCAGTGCCGGGTTGCCAACGGTATTGTTCCGCTACCATCTCTGATGGCGAGCCGGTGGAGTTCATGTGGTCGCGGTAGTTTTTAGACTTCTGGCTTTCCTGGCTCTTATCAACGTAATTAGGGCCGACGGAGCGCAGGTTGATTTCTTCAGTGAGTACCTGGCGTACAAAATCCCGTTGGCTTTCAAACGCAATAGGATCAGGCAGGGCATCAGGAAGTACTTCAGCAGGGTCGCGCCGCTCGTATTTTTTAAAGAGTTCGGTCACGATATGTAAATGGCCCAGCTCATAGTCAAGAAAACGTTCCCAGATAGCCTTGATGCGCGGATTGGTCTCAGACGCAACGCAACTGTAGTAGTTGTAAACTTCATTCGCTTCGTACAGCAACCATTTTTCCAGCCAGGTTTCGTTGGGATCAATGATAGATCCGTACTGGGTAACGTGCTGTTCTTCAATAGAAGCAATTTCCGCATACAATGCGCGCGCTACCGGATCGCTGAAGGTGGGTCCGATATTCATATAGTAGTCACGCGTCTGATATTCACCGGAAAAAATGGTCAGGGCATTGAGCTTTGATACGGGAAACGTTGCTTTGTGATCGTAGTGGTCACGCAGGTCGTCCTCCGGTGCGCGGTGCTCATCAATGGTGGGTCGTCCGGGTAAGATATCGGTGTAACTCTGCAAAATATTATTGGCGTCTTTCCCCTCCACACGATCCATCAGTGCCGAGTAGCGATACATATGATCAAAATCTTCCAATAAACCGTAGCGGTAAGTTTGCGCCAGGTATTCGTCCGGTTCCTGTTGGGCGATGGCGGCTGTCACTTCGATAGCGACTTGCTCGTAACCTATGGTGGTTTCCAGCGGAGAGTGATCTGAACCGATCAGCCAGTTGATCATGGTTTGCTGGTGATGTTCAACGCGGCGAATTTCTGCCAATGGCAGGCGGAGTTGTCCGTTGAATTGTCCGCACATATGTTGAAAGCGATTCACCTGCTGTTCAATACCATTCATCAGTATCACCCGTACGCGGGTAAATGCATCGTCGTCCAATTTGCTCAGAGGTTTAATGGCTAATTCTCGCCAGGTAAATTTCTGGCGATCCAGGGGTGTTCCACGGTTGTCAAATAATTTGATACTCATGCAGTGGTCCTCGAAAATTTCTATTAAGAGAAAGTCACTTGAGAGAAAGTCACTCGGTGGGAAATTGCTCATTGCAATCGCTATACCACAACGAAAGCACCTTATACCCATAAATCTACCGTTCCTTTTGATAGCCTATGCGCCAATTCCGATAATTTATTCCTAGTTTTTTACAAGGCGCCTGTAAGAATTACAGAATAAAAAATACGTCCTGCAACAAGCGCAACCGCAAACGTTTTATTTTTTCCGGTTATTAAAAAGTAGGTGCCATATTGTCGCTTCGTTAGGTGCAGCACAATGCAATTTAACGACAGGCACAGGCTTTGCAGTGCAATGTTGATCGCGCGCAAGACACAATCGTGTAATACATTTTCTTGATGTTGTACCGCTAAGACGGGAGTGAGGATGATGAACCGGGTTTTATATCTATGCGCTATCGGATGCATTAATTTTTCTATCATCAATAGTGCACAAGCTTTTAAGCCAGTGTCGCAGCAATTGGAAAATCCTGAGGCAGCAGACGTAACGGTTATTGGGCATGTACTGGAACCGAAGCAAGTCGAAGTAAATAACAATCTGCATAAAATTCGTGTGCCACGGGGCTTCGAGGTCAGTGTATTTGCGAGCGATTTAATCAATCCGCGTATGATGGCGGTAGCGCAGAACGGCGACATCTACGTGACGCGCCGTTCCGTTGGTGATGTAATCATGTTGCGTGACACAGATGGTGACGGCAACGCGGATGAGCAGCGCGTTGTCGCCAACCGCCCAGATATGCACGGTATTGCCATCAAGGGTACTGATGTTTATCTCGCCACAGTAAATGATATTTACCGTACCGCTATCCAACCCGATGGCAGTTTTGCTCCGCTGGACCATATCGTTGATGACTTACCTGACGGCGGACAGCACCCGAACCGCACTCTGGTTGTGGGGCCTGACGGAAAAGTTTACGTGTCGGTGGGCTCCACCTGTAATGCCTGCGACGAAACGAATCCGGAAAGTGCCACCCTCCTGCAAATGGAACCCGACGGTTCAAGCCGTACGATCTTCGCTTCGGGTTTGCGCAACACCATTGGCTTTGGCTTTGAGCCGCAAACCGGTGAGCTATATGGCATGGATCATGGGATAGATTGGCTGGGGGATAACGAGCAATACGAAGAATTGAATCATATCGTCAAAGGCAAGCGCTACGGTTGGCCGTACATCTATGGTGATAGCAAATTTAATCCGCAAGATGAACCGCCGGGTGATATTACACTGGCGGAGTGGGCAGCAGGCAGTGTGGAACCGATTGGCTTTTACACACCACATGCTGCTCCCATGCAAATGACTTTTTACACTGCTGCACAATTTCCGGAAAATTATCGCGGAGATGCATTTATTGCGATGCGCGGCTCATGGAATCGTAAACCGCCATCCGGTTATGAAGTGGCGCGCATTCGTTTTGACGGTGGCAAGCCGGTTGGCTTTGAAGCCTTTGCGCAAGGTTTCCTCGGATATGAGCGCGGCCAATGGGTACACCGCGGCCGGCTTGCAGGCATTGCCCAGGCACAGGATGGTGCTTTGCTGGTGGCTGATGACACAAATGGCGTAATTTATCGGATTGCCTACACCGGACGTAAAGGAAAACATTTTGTTGGACCACCCACCAATTCCTGGAATACGCAGGTGCGGGTTGTCAACGCCGACTCACCTGCGCCGGACGGTGATAATAGCGGAGGATTAACTATGGATCTTGTAAACGCGGGAGCATCGATTCCTGTGGAGTCGAAGGCATTTATGGACGGCAATCCGTTGCCCGAAAAATTTTCGGCGGTGGGGGAAAATATCTCGCCCCCTCTGCGTTGGCAAGCGGGCCCCGAGGGCACCCAAAGTTATGTAGTAATCATGGAGGATCCGGATGCACCGGTAAATCCGCCGTTTATTCACTGGCTGCTATACAACATTCCCGGTGATGTCACGCATCTTGAGGAAGGTGTGCCACCTCTACCGCAACTGGCGTTGCCGGAAGGCGCTTTGCAGGGAAAAAATGAGCGCGGCTCCCTGGGTTATTTCGGGCCCAGACCACCGACAGGTGATCCTGCACACCGTTATTATTTCCAGATTTTCGCGCTGGATAAACAATTGGATGTTGAATTTGGTTTAACGCGCGACCAACTTATCGCGGCTATGGAAGGGCACGTGTTGGGAACCGGCTTTATTATGGGCACCTTTGCTCGATAAAACTATTAACCGTTGAAGGAGTACTATGTTGCTACAGGTGATGGCGGTGCTGATTGGCCTGGTGGCCATATATTTTATCGTCATGGGTGTGACGGGTAACAAGCTCGGATTCTTTTTCAGCGGTCAGTTTGATAAAGGTGAAAAAACCTCAGGCTTTAATGCAGTCGAGCACGTCTTTTTTTCCACCGTGTTTCGTCTGCTGGGTTACGTGGCCCGTCGGGATGCGCCGGTGAATGAGAAGGAAATCAAGCGCACAGAAACCTTCATGGAAAAAATGCACTTAAATGCTGCGCAGCGTCAGCAGGCGATCCAATTATTCCGCCAGGGGGCTTCGCCCGATTTCCATATCGACGAGGCGCTACAGGATTTCCAGGGATTATCACGTAAAAGTACTAACCTGACGCAGATTCTGTTGGTTTATCTGGTGAGTCTGGCGCGGGTGGATGGCCTGCTGGTGTCCAAAGAGATCACGGCGGTGCAGGAGGTTGCGCGTGCGTTAGGTTATTCCAATATTACCTTTGAGCAGTTATTGAAGATGCTCTCTTCTCAAGAGCGTTTCAGTGAAGCGCAAGTGGATGGCAGAGCGGAGGAAGATGCGCAGCGCGCCTATCGAGAGACAACGAGGGAAGAAACCACGAGAGCCGGCGAGGATTGGGCGCGCGGCAAAAAACGTTATAAAGGCTTCGCTACTGAGCAGGAGCAATCCCACTGCGCGTACGATGCCCTTGGTTTGACACCGACAGCCAGTGATACCGAAGTTCGCAAAGCCTACCAAAAACTCGCCAGCCAATTCCACCCGGATAAATTGATCGGGCAGGGTTTGCCGCCCTTCATGATCAAGGCTTTAACCGAACGCTTTAAATACATTCAATCCGCCTATGACTGCATCAAGAAAGAGAAAGCCAGCTGAACAGAACCGGAGCGAAAAAGTGATCACTGAATCAGTGATGGATGTAACAAATATCATCGGGCAAAGAAACCTCCCCTGATACACTTGGTCAAGATAGACATATACCCTTTGTATTGGAGTACATCATGAAGGTCGATACCCATATTTCCGGTGAGCATTTCGATCACAAGGTTGCCGCTATTTTTCAGGACGAATTCAGCGCTAAACGTGCAGTCGATATTTTACGCAAGTCCACCAGTTTGCAAATTAATCAACTCTTTGTCGTAGGCCCGAATGATCGCCACCCCGGATGGGAACTGGAGCCGGAAGATAAGGGCATCTGGCGCACCATGATCCAGGCGCATGTGTGGCTGGGATTAATTGGCGGTGGAGCAGGTTTGGTATTATTTCTGATTTTATGGGCAATGGGCATTCCTTTTGTGGTTGCCAACGCCGCTACAACGGTGATTATCACTATTGCTTTCGGGATTGTCATCGGGATGATGTTTGGTGGTTTGGTGACCCTCCGCCCTGACCATATGCCCTACGTTAGCGTATCGCAGTCCGCATTGCGTAAAGGAAAGTATATCGTGGCGGTTCACGCCCATAGTGTGGAGCAACTCAGGGAAGCCAAACAAGAATTTAATAAACTTCAGGTAAAAACCGTCAGCAGTTTGTAAAGACCGTCCAGTTCCCTGTTTACGATACCCGTTCCTTTTGCTACACCAGATCTTCCTGCTCAAGGATATGGAGCAGTAACTTTTCTTCTCCATTGAGACGCTGAGCACCTTCGAAGGTGTGGATAATATCGTCCTTCTCAAGATAATCATGCAGTGTTTGCCGTTCGTATAACTCAATGACAATCGGATGGACATAATACTTTTTGCATACCGTTCGCGTATTACCCAGATGTTCGGCTACGGTATCCAGCACGCGAACAATATTTTTCTTGATCTGGGTTTTGGTGTCTGCCGCGTCGATCTCTCTGAATGCATTGATTGCTTGTATGGTGCCTACCCAGGTACGAAAATCTTTCGCTGTAAAATCCTGGCCGGTAATCGCTTTTAGATAATCATTAACCATACCCGAATCGATGGCTTTGTGCGTCCCGTCGTGATCGTAATATTGGAACAATTCTTTCCCCGGGATATCACGGCACTGCTTTACTATCTTGGCCAACCGCTTGCTCTTGAGGCTGATATTGTGTGCGATACCTTTTTTTCCCTTGAAGATAAATTGCATCTTGTCGCCATTGATCTTCACATGCTGATCTTTCAGGGTTGTGAGGCCAAAGGAGCCATATAATTTTTCATAGGCACTGTTGCCGATGCGGATGCTCGTCTGCTCCATCAGATACACAACGGTGGCCAGCACTTTCTCAACTGGCAGCCCCGATTTTGCAAGATCCTTCTCCAACCGCTGGCGAATAGTGGGGATAGCCTGGCCGAATTCATACAGGCGATAGAACTTGGTGTGGTTACGAAAGTTGTTCCACAGGCTGTGATATTTATATTGTTTACGCTGCCGCGCATCGATACCCGTTGCTTGAAGATGACCGTCTTCACGGTGACAGATCCACACGCACTCCCACGCCGGGGGGATCGCCAATTTTCTGATGCGTTCCAACGTGGCCTTATCGCGCAGTTTTTTCTTGTTCAGGTAATAACAAAAACTATCGCCTTGTTTAAGCCTGCTGATACCCGGTTGTTTGTCATGGACGTAAATCAGCTTGATAGCCTGTGCGCTTTTTTTAGGGTCATGCAACACTGCTTTAATTTTTTTGGTCGATATTCTGATGTCTTCTGTCAGGTTCAACATTGCCGTTTCGCCGGTTATCGGTATGCGAAATTTGACTTGTCCGGGCAAAAGAGATTCAGCGAAAGTCACCGCTGTGGCAGATCATGTGTGAGGTCGCACAGACGTATAAGAGGCATCGAATTAGCGTGAGCTATCAAGGTATTTAATCAAGAGGAGTTCACCATGCCACTTACAGCGACAGACCCGATAAAAATAATCCTGGCCATTATCCTGCCGCCGCTTGGCGTATTTATGGAGGTGGGTTTCAAAGGCCATTTCTGGCTGAATATTTTGTTGACCTTGCTCGGTTTTATTCCCGGTATTATCCACGCGCTGTACGTTATTTTTAAACATTAGCGGATGCCTTGGCACGCCAATCTATAACCGAGTCGACAAAATTTACAATGAATGGCCCAAGGAATGGTAAATCCCTTAGAAAGCTGTTGATTTCGCACATATACTCGCGGCTGGTGCATTTATTGCAGAAGTATAAATTCAGAAGTATAGAATTAAAACGAGTGATTTAAAGGAGTTCCCTGATGCCAAAGCCGTTTACTAATTTTTTAACGATTCTGCTGTTGTGTGCACTTGCTCCGCTGGCAAATGCCATATTGATCACGGTTGAGCCCGATGATTACGCGGCGGGAGCTAACCTCACCAATGTTTCACCCTACGTTACTTTAAACGTGGTTTCTCCCGGCTTTCCTGGTTCAGATGTCGGATCAATTTTTGCCGATGACAATGGTGCATTGGGAGACCCGAATTACGTAGCGCCAACGGGCAATTTAACCTTTGGCAATCATGCGTTTTTTGTTTTCGGGGAGGGGCCTGATTATGGCGGGTTTAAAATGACCTTTAATCAAGCCGTCTCGAATGTCAGTCTCCTGGCTAATAACGAATATCCTCCAGGGCTATCGGCTATTTGGGCCGCCTTTGATTATGAAGGCAATATCATTGGTCAAGGTGGTGCAGGTCAGGGAGTTCCCTTGGGCGAGACTTTTGAAATTAATATTAGTCTGAATGATGTATGGAGCGTGATCGTGGGTGGTGATGCCACGACAGCGGCGATTAATTTTGACCATCTGACATTTGAAATAGACGATCTGGTTGCTGTTCCGGCGCCTGCACCTTTTCTGCTTTTATTGCTTGGTTTGCTAGGCCTTTTAATAAGAAAGAGAGCGCATTAGTTCTGTTTTTTCTGCTGCCGCTTGATAAACAAAATGCCGGCAGCGGGAATATGGATAATGCCAAAGGCACTCATGAACGCCAGTACCTCTTCAATACCACTGAGTATATATCGCTGACTGTTCACCCAGCCGAACGCAAGGCCGACAACAATCAGCAACAGATGAGTAAACCAGCGATTCCTGGTACTGGTAGTGTGATAGGGGATGCGATAGTGGGTATAAATCGCAGCGACTAAGGTGACACAAGTTAGCAATAACAATGCGAGAATTTGCATAAGAGGCGCCTCATCCGGGATTCCTCTTATGTGGATGCCAGGCAGACTGAAATGTTCTGCCTGGCATTTTTCTTTCAGCAACTCAAATATTACACGTTCGCTAAACGCTGGTCATACTCTGTTTCCAGCCGCGTGTGGTTGCGCCAGAAACCCGGTGGAACCGCGTCATTGAGTTGAGCAATCAAAATATCCAGATGCGCATGCCAGCCTGCCGCTACGCTGAGTGTTTCAGCGCGTGAATTCAGGCGGCGGTGAGTCAGGGTGAGAGCAACGTCCTTTCCTTTTGTGGTCAGTTCAAAGCACACTTCAGATTCTTCGCTGGAGCCTTTATTCCAGATATAACTCAACAGATGTGGTGGCTTACAGGCGGTAATCTCGCCCAACAATAATTGCTCATCCTGGCAATGGGAATATTTTGGTGGAGGCAAGTCATCATCCTGTGTTAAATCATTGTTGTTAAAACGGTGTTCAACATGGCCGCCTGCTTTTAGCTCCATGATACCGGCAGCGAGCCAGGTGCTGCGCTTGTCGGAGTCGGTCAAATATTCCCATACGCGTTCGATGGGGCCGGGTAAGACACGTTCGATACGTAAAGTATCAGGAGCAACAAGAGCGCCGTAACTGTTCATGATGAACCTCCGTGGTAAGTTCGGTTGGGGATTGTTTGAGAGCTATTTCAAGAGTCGGGAGATTTACGTTTTTTCCGGTTCGCTTTGTCATCAGCTTTTAATGCTGCCTCCAAAGCATCCAGTTGTTGATGCCAGAACATTTCGTAATGACGAATCCATTCCATGCCACCGTGCATAGGTCGCGCATCCAATTGGCAGATATGCGTGCGGCCTTCGATGCGCCGTTGGACCAGACCGGCCCGTTCGAGCACTTTGATGTGCTTCGAGGCTGCGGCCAGCGACATGGCAAAAGGTTCGGCCAGTTCACTCACCGTGCGCGGTTGCGCTGCCAGGCTTTGCAGCATGGCGCGGCGGGTCTGGTCGGCTAATGCATGAAATACCGCATCCAGTTGTGCTTGAGTATTGTTAACCATGTGGTTTAGTTTCCTCTCGTGCGAAATAATTGTCAACCTTTTGGTTTAATATTTTTATGTGCCCGTTGCTGAAGTGGAGTAATAAGAAGAACAACGCTGATTAACGACCTTTATCCGGCCAGGTCCAGGCAGGCTCATCGAACATACCCTGGCCGACGACGCGGGTACATCCCAACTGTTTTTCCAGAGCAATAGCATTGCATTGCGGTGCGCTTTCCAGTGCGGCAATCAAACGGCTCGCGTGGGATACCACCCACACTTGCGTGTGCTCGGACGCACGAATTATCAAACGTGCCAGGGCGGGTAATAAATCCGGGTGCAGGCTGGTTTCCGGTTCGTTTAACACCATCAGGGCTGGCGGGCGGGGCGTCAGCAATGCGGCAACCCACAACAGGTAACGCAGGGTGCCGTCCGATAACTCGGCAGCGGACAACGGGCGTAATAAACCTTCCTGTTGCAGCGCCACACCAAAGCGATTACCAGCTTGCATACTGATTTGCAGATGCGCACCGGGAAACGCATCATTGATCGCGTCGTTGAGTGCCTTGGCATCGCCAATTTCTCTGATGGTTTGTAACGCCGCGGCCAGATCCCGGCCATCGTGATGCAGCACCGGTGTGCGCGTGCCGATTTGCGGTTGCCGCGCCGGCGCATCGGCATCGGTGCGAAAATGGTCATAGAAACGCCAGTTGCGAATCTCTTCCCGTAAGGCAATCACCTCCGGCGTTTTAACCGGATCAGCGATTTGTGTAAACACACTGTCGAAGGTATTGGTGTGTTGGGCAATCACTTCCCACGCGCGATTTTCCCTCACCTTAATCAGACTTCCGTCGCGCTCTACCAACGCACTTGCCGGACGGTATTGTTCGCCAACCCAGATACTTTCGCGTTTGATTTCCGGATCAAATGCAAACGCGGAACTCGAAGGAATGGGTAAGCCCAGGGCAATGGCATAACTGAAGTTATCGCTGGAAAATCCCAGGCGCAAACGTTGGGTATGTTGTCGGGGCCCGCCCTGGACCGGCACTTCCCCCGAACTCATGCGACGCGTGATTTTTTCGGGACCGGCCCAGAAAGTTGAATCGAGTCCGCCTTCTTTGGCCAGTGCCCGCACCACGCCGCCTTGCGCGGTTTCGGCCAATAAACGCAATGCGCGATACAAATTGGATTTGCCACTGGCGTTGGCACCCGTGACGACGTTCAAGCTTCCCAGCGGAATAATCAATTCATTGAGTGAGCGGTAATTTGCAACAGCCAGTGTGGTGATCATAGTCCTGCTTCTTGTTCAGTGGCGACAAGTTGTACACGATGCGTGAGCACAACCGCAGCTGTCAAGTTGCCTAATTGGAGATCCACACGAATTGGTAGGGGGCTAGCGTCAGCTGGCCGCCGAGGTTGTCATAGACTGCGCCGCTGATGAGATCTGCCCAATGATCTGTACCGATTAAATTAATGTCCGCCAGGTTAATCACCTGTTGCTCGTCGGTAATGTTGTACAGACAAAACACACTCTGCCGACGATCAATACTCTGTCGCCAGAAGGCAAATACACGGGTGCCCAGGTGCATGGTGAACTGCGTGGTGTTGGGATGAAAAGCCGATTGTTGTCGACGAATTCTCAGTAGTGTTAACAGTTCGTCAAAGACTGCTCGGTGATGGCGGTTACTGTCGGCCAGCGCTTGTTCCAGTTCATCGTATTGCCAGATATGGCGATTGATGGAGCGGGCACGGCCGGTGTGCTCCACGCGCTGATAATCATTTTCGGTCCCGAACAAACTGTGGATATAAAGGGCCGGGATACCCTCCAGTGCAAACATAATGGCGTGGGCACAAATAAACCGCTGGCGTTGCCAGCCATCATCGGGATTGTGCAGCGTACCTTTAAGGGCGCTGTATAACGCAATGTTGAGTTCGTAAGGATTATCTTTGCCGTCCTGCCCGCGCCGATAGGTTACCTTGCCACCAGCGGCTGTCATGGCGTCGATCATGCGTTGCCGTTCCTCCTCGCTGACCAACCCGTCCAGAGGACGTAAACCGACGCCGTCGTGAGACGCAATAAAATTTAAATAGGTGGTGCCCGCTTGCGCGGGTGGCATGCTCATCAGCCAGGTTTTTAAATGGCGACAATCTCCGCTCACCAGTGTGTATAACAGCAACGGCGGCAGGGAAAAATTGTAAATCAGGTGCGCTTCATTGGCATTGCCAAAATAGGTGAGGTTTTCGCGGTTAGGTACATTGGTTTCAGTGATGATCACGGCATCAGAACTGTGATGCTCGATGAGGGTCCGCAGCAATTTGATAATTTCATGGGTTTGCTGTAAATGGATACACGATGTACCAGGCTCTTTCCACAAAAAGGCAACCGCATCAAGGCGAAATAGTTTAACGCCCCACTGTAAGTAGTGACGGATTATATTGATAAACTCCTTCAGTACCGCCGGATTTTTAAAATTCAGATCCACCTGGTCTGCACTGAATGTACACCAGATATGGCGCGGACCATCCAGGGTTTCGTAAGCGTAGAGCAGGGGCGTATTGCGTGGCCGGACCACGGCCGACACGTCCAGGTCAGGAGCAGCCTCTACAAAATAATCCTTACCCGGATCAACGCGTTTCTTGAAATTCTCAAACCAGCGCCCGCGACTGGATACATGGTTAATCACCAGGTCCGCCATGAGTTTATAGTCCGCTGCAATGCGGCTGATATCATCCCACTCACCGAGCGACGGATTCACCGTCAGATAATCAATCACCGAAAATCCATCATCGGAGCTGTAAGGAAAGAATGGCAAAATATGTACGCTGCCGATGGTGTTGCGCACACGCCGGTCGAGAAACTCTTTCAGGGTGATCAGTGGCTGCTCGCCGGGTTTAACAATGGAATCGCCGTAGGTAATCAAAACCGCATCGGTTTCATCCCAGTGGTTGCGATGCGCTTGCGGGCTGCGACATTGTTCATCAATTCCCATGACATGAATGAGTTCCTGCGCAAGACGCTCAGGGTCAAGGTCAGGATAAATAAACGCCAGATGTTCCTTTACCCGGCGGAGCAAATCAGTCATCGCAGTGGTGGTCATGGCTATGGCCCTAAGCAGAAAATTCCCGGTGATCGTCTTCGACGGCTTGTTTGAGTTGGGTGAGAATATCCGGAATGGCGCTGATCACCCGGTTCCAGCTGGGAATGAACGGCCGGTCCATAGGGTTTTCCAGAAAAAACTCCCCGGCGCGCATGACATTTTGCGCAAATAGTTCCACCGTGGCTTCTTCAATGTGGCGGTCGTAACCCAGGCCGTTAATCAGTGCATCATTGTGGTAGGTATCGACAAAATCCAGTGCAATACGGTAGTAGGTGGCCTTGATGGTCCGAATTTTTTCCGTGGAAAACACTTCACCATTGGTAGCCAGTTTGCGAAACAAGGCTTTGGCAATATCAGTACTCATCTTGGATAAACCTTTGTCGGCATCCTCGGTGGAAGTGTCCTGGTGTTTATGGTCATAAATATCGGCGATATCTACCTGGCACAAACGGTTGGTGGCGTAGTTGCGATGCATCTCGGATAACACGCCAATCTCCAGGCCCCAGTCACTGGGGATGCGCAAGTCGTTGATCACATCCGTGCGCAGGGAAAATTCGCCGGCCAGTGGATAGCGAAAGCTGTCGAGATATTCCAGATACTCGCTGTAACCGCAGATTTTTTTCAGGGTGCGCAGCAAAGGCGTGACAAATAAACGGCTGACACGTCCCCCCATCTTGTTAGTCGCGACGCGTGCGTAAAAGCCTTTACAGAATTCATAATTAAACGCAGGATTTGCCACGGGATAAATCAAACGCGCCAACAGTTCGCGGTGGTACGTGACGATATCGCAATCATGCAATGCTACGGACATACCGCGCCCGGATGCCAGTACGTAACCAAAGCAATACCACACATTGCGGCCCTTACCCAGTTGGTTGGGCGCAAGGCCCAGTGATTGCAATTGTGCATCAATGGCCATCAAGCGCGGCCCGTCATTCCACAACACGCGATGATACTGGGGCAGTTGTTTGAAATAGGTCAGCGCGTGTTGGTATTCATCGCGGTTGGCACGGTCCAGCCCAATCACAATTTCATTGAGGTAAGGAACCCGGGTTAATTCGTTAACAATATTAGCCAGCGCCTCACCGGCCAACTCTGAATAAAGTGACGGTAGCACCAGGGACATGGGTCGCGTCGTCTTAAATTGATTCAGTTCTGCCTCCATGGCATCTACCGGTCGCTTGGCGATGTTGTGGAGTGTGGTGATCATACCGGTTTGATGAAAGTCGCCCATCTTGCACCTCGTCAGTTATCAGTTGTTATTGGAATGAAATGCGTTTAAATCGCTTGTGAGAATTTGTTCCATCGCTTCCTGCCAACCTAGAGGGCCGGGTTGTGTGGTGCGAATAATCCACTGCGGTTGAGTAATCTCAAGCTGTGCTGATCGAGGAGATTGAATGACCACCGCGATATCTGCTGCCTGCAACATGGCTTCGTCATTGGGGCTATCGCCCAAGGCCACGGTTAACAGTGGTTGATGCGTCTGGTAGCGTTGCACAAGCCATTGCATGGCACTGGCTTTATTGAACTGTCCCGTTACGCTGAGAAAGCGCCCGCCCTGAACGGCTTGTAAACCGTGTTCTTTGAGCTGATGGAGAAAGCTTGATAGTTGTTCCGGTGTGTCGTGCCACAATAACGGCTCTGTGTATTCCCGGGCGTTGGCCCGCTGTGCTTTATCAAGCGGCAAATCTGTGATTGTTGCGATGTCCTCGGTAGTACAATCCATAAACGCTGTAAAACGATAGCCTTTGCGTGTGCGCAATTCCTGCAAGATCTTATCTATATGATCGCGCGGCGGAGAAAATGCCTGGCACTGCCATGCATTGTTTTCTTGCCAGTGTATGGCGGCACCGTTCTCACTGATAAATGGAAATTCCAGGTGCAGTTCGTTGGACAAGTCAAGTAATTCAGCGCGGGTTTTACTGGAGACGAGGATCAGGGGATGGTGGCGGTTTTTTATATCGGTAAGCGCGGGCAGGGCGGGCGTGTAGCTGTAGGTGTGATGATCCAGTAGAGTGCCGTCCAGATCAGTAAAAATCAGTAGCATCATAAGATCATCTCTCTCGCCAGGGAACCAGTGGCCCGCTCAATGTAATGGTCTTCCGTGAGATGAAAAACCAGGTCCGCGCGATGGGGCATTTCCTGCAAAATATAACGGGTTAATCTTTCATAATGTTGAATAAACCGTTTGACCTGCGCGTGGGTCATCAATCCCTGACCTGTACCGCCGGTTTTGACAATCAGTTTTTGTTCTTGCAGCCAGCGCCAGTCTTCAATGGCTTCCATGGAGGGCGCTTTAAGCATGATTAACAAATCGCACTGCTCAAATAAGGCCGGGTATTGCTCTGCTAATTGCTGGTTTACGTAACGCCGCCAATGACCATCGCTATCCTCTGTGGCCTCTAACGCATTGACGGGTGTGACAAGTTGGTGTGCAGGCTGCGCGACCGCCCCAACGCACCAGCCCTCAAAAATAATAAAGTCTACCGGTAGCGGTTGTTGCGACCATTCTTTCACCGGTTTGCGATCATCCCGTGCTTTATCGAAGCGAGGTAATGTAATCACACCGTAATCAGGAGTCCGTTGTAAACTCTCAAATAACGCCAGGCCAAGCTCAATATCATGCGTACCGGGAACACCGCGTGTGCCTAATAACGGATGCACGCGTTGCGAAAGTTTCTCGCGTTCCGCGCGCGTCAGGTAGAGATCATCAATAGACACATTAGCACAAGGTTTGTGCGCGCCATTCTCAAGCATGCACTGCAACAGGGCGGCGAGCGTCGATTTGCCCGTGCCTTGTGCACCATTGATGCCGATGACCAGCGGCATAGGGTGCATCTGCTTACGTGATAACAGATAACGTGCCAGCGGAAAATAAAACCGCTGGCACACCCCGAGAAAATCCTCCGGCAATTGTTGTTCTGCTATTACATCACGCACCGCCGGCAACACATCATCCCATTGCATAAATTGGTCCTCATCATGAATGACTACTAGCAATATGGAGACCAGAACGCAGCGTGCTGATCAAAATTGAAAGCTAACGCCGCCACGAATGGATTTGGTTCGCCCGAAGATAAAGTCACATAGCCGATAAAAGCCTTGCCTTCGTACAATCGATAATCATCAGCTGCGCTGAATAAATTATCGCCATAGGTAAACGACAGATTACCGCCAATCAGTATATTGGCATCAAAGCGATAACCCACTGACACGCCGGTGTGGGTGCCGTCCACCCGCGTGCCTTCACCGTCGATGGCATAGGCGGGCTTTAAATCGATCTTGCTGCGGCCCAAGTTAGGTGTGATCACTACATCGGCACAGGTGTTGGCAGTTGCGAGACTAATGATTAATGATGCGAACAAGGTGGGGAGTTTTCGTGAGGCGGGCACAGAGTAGTCCTTTCATGGTTGTAGCGTCGGGCTGTTGAGTAGCCATGTTGAATAGGCCGACATAATACGGGTGTTTGGTGAAGAGAAAAAGTCCTCCGCTCCTAAATCAACGCCATTTGCATGCAAGATAATGCGACAGACCAAAGTGAAATAAAAGCTGATCCCACAGAAAAACAGCCTTAACGAAAAGCAGGATCATAACCCGCCACGCTTTTTTTCGATTGTTTGACCCAGATCACGACAATTCAAAATTGTTTTTTTAAATACGCGTTTTTATAACAATGAACAACTAACGCTTCGCTTTAAAGATAGAAAAAATATTATCACTTCCTGCGGGATAAATTTATGGTAGCGGACGATGTGGCGGGATTATCACCCTGATGATCCCCTGCTGCAGCTGACAACCCTCACGGATTATTGGAGAGCCTGCATGTCAACTCACCCCGCTTTTTGTTCGCAGTTGGATCAACCCCCCTTTCACGCATTACATCCAGTAACAAAAAAACGCCCGGTTTCTTTATTTGCTGCCATGCTATTGCCATTACCCTTGGCCATCGGTAGTGCAATAACCCAGGCGCAAAATGCGCCGAGTGATCAGCCGCAGGCGGTAGAAGAACTCTTGATTGTCGGCAGCCGGACGCGTGGGCGTACCGCTGAAGATTTACCTGTACCTGTGGATGTGCTCAATACCGAAGCGCTGGAAAAAACCGGACAGACGGAAGTCGGGCGCATGCTGCAAAGCCTCGCGCCTTCATTTAATTTTTCGTCGTCCACCATCAGTGACGGTACCGACGCACTGCGACCCGCGACCTTGCGAGGATTGGGGCCGGATCAAACGCTGGTGTTAATCAACGGCAAACGTCGCCATCAGGCATCATTAATTCATATCAATACCTCTGTGGGACGCGGCACAGCCGGTGTCGATATGAATGCAATTCCAGCGGCATCCATAAAACGTATTGAGGTCCTGCGCGATGGCGCCGCAGCGCAATACGGTTCGGATGCTATCGCGGGCGTGATTAACATCGTGCTGCGCGATGCAGACGAAGGCGGTAACGTCAGTGCTTATTATGGCGAGTACGCTGAAGGCGACGGTGAAACCATTAACCTGGATGTGAATAAAGGCTTTAACCTGGGTGATACCGGGTATATCAACATGACTCTGAATTTCCGTGATCGCGGCAGAACCAACCGCGCCGGCGTACCGGGCGACTGCGTTTTTGGCGGGTGTGTTGACAGTGACGATAACGGCTTTGTCGAAGCCGCTGATCCGCGTGAAATTGATTTTAATCGCGATGTTTATCGGATTGGCGACGCCGACTCGGAACAATTAGCACTAATCCTTAATGGTGCGGTTGATGTCGGTGCTGGTGAAGCTTACGGCTTTGTCACTTACTCCGAGCGCGAATCCACCTCTGGTGCGTTATATCGTAATCCCAGTTCGGGCTATTCCGCCGCGCTGGATGATGGCGATAATGTTATTCCGCTCGGATTCCTGCCCCATATCAATTCGCAAATCGATGACTTCTCAGCCAATATCGGTTACCGCATCGAATTCGCCAATGGCTGGGATATGGATGTTTCCTACACCAATGGCCGTAACGAAATTGATTATGACACCAGTAATTCCATTAACTATTCCTACGTTAATTATTTAAATTATGAAGAAGGCTTAACCGATGAAGAGATTCGCAGCAGCATCCCCCGCTCGGCGTACGCCTACGGTTTGGAATTGGGATTGCAGACGTTCAACATCGATTTTGATAACACCTTTGGTGATCTTTCGATAGCGACGGGATTTGAATACCGCATTGACGATTACAAGATTATCCCCGGCGAAGAGTATTCCTATCTGGATTACGATACAGACCTTGAAAACGGCGGGGTCGCTTTGTACCCGCAAGATGCCGGCGGCGGCATCCAGGGCTTTCCCGGTATTGCACCCGCGTCATCGGTGGATGAAGACCGCAGTGTGATCTCTGCCTTTGTTGACGCGGATTATCAATTGACTGACAGCGTATTGGTAACTGCTGCGATTCGGTTTGATGATTACGAAGATTTCGGCAACACCACCAATTACAAATTGGGTGCCAATTGGGCAGTGAATGACATCCTGCGTCTGCGCGCGGCAGCAAGCACCGGTTTTCGCGCGCCCTCCATGCAGCAGTTATATTTCAATAACATCGGCACGCAGTTTGTCACCAATCCGGCTGACCCGACTGGACCGCAAATTCTGGTTGAGGTTGGTACCTTTCGCAACGACAGCGAACTCGCCCAAGCCATCGGTATTCCGCAGTTGAAAGAGGAAGAGTCAACCAACTACAGCGCAGGTTTTGTGCTAACCCCTGTGGATCAACTGACTATCACGCTGGATTACTACGCGATCGATATCGATGACCGCATTGTGATCAGTAACCGCCTGAGCGGTGCCGATGATCCCAGCGGTACCCTGGGTGATGCGCTGGAAGCCGTGGGCGCCGGTGCAGGACAATTTTTTCTTAACGGCGCAAACACCGAAACGCGCGGTGTTGATCTCGTAATTAACTACGCCGGCATCAATTTCCTGGGCGGCAATCTGGATTTAACCCTGGCCGGCAATAAAACTGAAACCGACGTGGTAGATTTGTTCACCTCGCAAGCGGGATCGCTCGCGCAACTCGATGCCGATGTGGTATTCAGTTCGCAAGATATTTCTATCATCGAAGAATGGCAGCCGGAAGATCGCATCAGTCTGAGCGGTTATTATCAACTGGACAACTGGCGCGTTAACCTGGCGCTGAACCGTTACGGCGAGTACACCGTCGAAGACGGCGGCCGTCAGACCTACGGCGCTAAGGTATTAACCGACCTCAATGTGGAGTACGGTTTTGACAATGGACTGACATTGAGTCTGGGTGGCAATAATATCTTCGACGAATACCCGGATAAAAATACCATCGGTAACGCTCGCGGCGGTGCACTGGAAGACGCGCCGGGCGGCAACGTCATTGCCGACAGCCCCGGCATCTTCACCTATTCACGCCGCTCCGCACCTTTTGGTTTTAATGGTGCGTTCTGGTATGCAAAGGTGGGGTATAGTTTTTAATAAGTGAATTCTGATGAAACTCCGAGAAAGGATTCTTTGTAATTAAAATTCTATGAAAATTGTAAATCGCAAGTAAACTGACGGTTACACGATGCAAGTTTGGGGTTAGGGCTTTGGTTTAGAAACCAAAGCCCTAATGACAAACGTATAACGAAGTACCGCTGTAACATTTGTTTTATTCTGATTAAGATTCCAACCACCCCGGCAATTCAGTAACCGTATCCAATATCCCATCCGGCTTAATATCCGAACTATCCAGATAACTCTGACGAAATTTCCCGGTTTTTACCAACACCCCTTTAATTCCCATGGCCTGCGCGCCCCCGACATCGCTATCCAGATCATCGCCTACCAATAACGTGTTGTCAGCGCTCACGCCAGCGGAATCCAGCACCCGCTGAAAGAAAGCAGCCGTGGGCTTGCCCATGATTTGCGCGGTTTGATTGGTGACATATTCAAGCCCGGCGACGAAAAAGCCAATATCAGCTTTTAAGCCGTCGGCGGTTTGCCAGAAACGGTTTTTATGCAGGCAAATTAATTGCGCGCCGCTATGCATGGCATTGAACAGGCGATTAATCAGGGCCAGGTTCCATTGGTCGCCAATATCGCCCAGCACAATAAAATCCGGTTGTTGTTCATCAAGAGTAAATTGTGCGAAATCTGCTTTGATAGCATCTGCCACGACGGGCCAGATGCGGATTTTCTCGCCGCGTTTTTCTTGCATCGCGCGTAACTCTAAACGGGCGGCAGCGGGTGCGCTGATTAATTCATTGTCGTCCACCACAAAATCCATCGCGCGCAATTGTGTGAGCAGCTCGGCGTGTGAACGGGTGGTGGTGTTGGTGAGAAAGCGCAGGGCATAACCTTGCTGGCGCAGTGCGGATAGGGCGGCGGGTGCGCCGGGAATAATATCCTTGCCAATGTAAAGCGTGCCGTCGAGGTCGAGAAGAATCAGCTGAAGGGAATTTGATGGCATAACAAACTCCTTGCACAGGGACATGGAATTTACCGAGTTCACCGGGATTTAGTTGCTCTTGTAAACTTATGCCTTATTCGCTGATTCTGCAAACAGATTTAACGGTTGGCACGTCCCTGTGACTTTGAATTTCTATGCACAAAAATAGCGCATTCGTTTTTTTGCTATTGCCAAACGTTAATTGGCCTTGGGTACTTTTAATAGCGGTGATTGCAACGTCTTGATGTTCGGACCAATCAAGCTTTCGGTCACATCGCGCAGGTCGTCCAGCGACACTTTGCGAATAGGAATCAACGCGCGGGTCACATCGTCGATGGTATGCTCGCCTTTACTGCGCGCGCGAATTTCCCGGTCGAGCTCATCGAGTAATACCACGGCTCTTGCGGTGATCGCGCCATAAGAACGCTTGGTCCGCAGGTTTTCAACTTCAGCGCCTTTTTTACGCAGCCTGCTCATGATGTGATTGCGTCTTTCTTTCGGCATGCCGTTGGCGCGGTACAACAATTCAATGGAATAAAACTCCGCCAACCCTTCTGCAATCCAGTCGTCGCTGTAGTGCTTCTCTTTGACGGCACTGATGCGCGTTACCATATGCACCAATTCGTGAACAATCGGGCTGGTGCCGTCTTCGCCGACCATCGGTCGATCAGAATGCAAAAACAAGGAATTGGAAGCGGACAAACCACCGCGCCAGAGTGGGTCATCACCGCCGACAATCAATAATTTTTCGGGCGATTCGCCAAAGGCTTTCTCCAGCTCCGGCCAGACAAAACCGAGGAAGGTTAGGGCATCCATCCGACGCAGGTTGGAACCTTTGGGTGCGCTGACGGCAATACTGGTGTTACCAATTTTGCTGCGGCGGGTGCCGAGGTCGCCGGCGATCATCCAACCGGTGGGACGATCAAAGCGGCGCTCGGGATTGTCGATGCGAAACGTGGTACCGCGTTTGCGCGGCCATCCGGTTTCAATGCTCCAGCCTTTAGGCAGTTTGAATTCCAGTGTGGCTTTGGCGGTGGCGCCGGGCGCTTCGTAGGTATGGATGGCCGGGATGATGTCGTCGCCGCGAAAGATTGCCCAGTCTTTGGTCATCATCGCATCGAACTCGCCGGGATCGCGCTCGTGGGTAATTTTAATGTACAACGAGAGGCGTGCGTCTTCTTCGGGTAGTTTCCAGATGGCGCGCCCGTCTTTGATCATAAACTCGCCGTTCGCGCTGATGTTGGTATACACATCGCGCTTGACGTCGAATTCGATGTGTCGCAACAGGTCGCCGCGATCAACTTCCATGATGACAAATGCCCGATCTTTTTCCGGTTGCAGCTCCACGGTGTAATCAAGTTGGTAGTAGGGAGTCTCATCAGCCCCCGCCGATAGCGACCAGGAGCTGAAGACAAGGGCATAAAACAGGGTGTAAACGAGGGTAACGCGACGATCAATCAACGGCATAAGCGACTCATTGGTTTTTTTGGGAGGAGTAGGGATAAAGACAAGCACAGCAGGTGGTAGTTCGCGACATCTTAGCAGAGTGCCTGGGGCCTTTTCAGTAGGGGTGTCAGGCTCTCCTAAAAAATTTTTAGTCTATGCTTCTAATGGATTTTCAATCACTACCACACTTTAGGGAAAACCAGATGACAACATTCGACCAACAACAGGCTGGAGTACAAATGACGTTGGCGGGGCTGGCTTACGTTGATGAGGGTTTGGCGATCAATAAATTAAAACAGGCACTGATCCAGGAACTGCTGAAAACCCACTATGCGACGCAGGGTTTGTGGTCGTTGGTGTGGGGACCAGTGGTGCACGGGTGGGGCGATAACCTGGTATTTGTGGCCCAACACGCGCAAACCGCTGAATACTCCATCGTATTGCGCGGTACGGTCGATCAGCGCGGCAGTATTTGGGAAGACGTGCCCACCGAACAAAAAACCTTTCCGTTTTTTCCTGCCTCGACCGCACCGGACGCTGTACCAAAGGGCAAGGTGTCGTCCCATTTTCTGGAGGCGCAGCAGGCGTTATTAAGCGGGCGTGATCCAGATAGTGGTGAATCCCTCGCGCAATTCTTCAGTCGTGTAGGCAAGCAGACCGACATCACCATCTATGTTACTGGCCACAGTCAGGGCGCGGGCTTGGTTACCCTGTTTGTGCCCTGGGTGCTGAGTCAATCGGCGAGTTGGGATGGCAAGGTGAATTGTGTGGGTTATGGTTTTGCACCCCCCACGGCAGGCGACCCGGATTTTGCCAATTGGCTTAGCCAACATGCGACGTCTTTTCAGGTCATTAATCCGCTGGATGTTGTGCCTTTCGGTTATGCCGGTCTAAAAGATATTGTGAAAGATAAGGTGCCCGAAGCGGTGCCAGAGTTATATCGGTTGGCCATTGATGCGGCTATTGGTATCGCTGAACTGGCCGGTCATTGGCAGCAACCGCAAGTCATCATTAAATTGCCGCAGGTGCAGTTGCCGGAGTCTATCGGTTATCTCGATCAGGTGGGGGCACAACACAATCACAACAGTTATTTATATTTACTGGACGCGCCGCAAACCGATAGCGATCCGTCGATCTTGCCTAAATACCGTTAATGATTAATTGTTGCTGAGCATCATCTCGGCTTTATTTACGACGCGCTCGCAGAGTGCGTGGGTGGCGAGTATGTCATCGTGCGCACTTAACTGGCCACTGTGTACTTGCGCCACCCAGGTATTGATCATAGTGACAAAGCCGCGCTTGTAGAGCGTGTTTTCCCAATCGCCAAAGCCCAGGGAGCGGGCCTGGTTATCTTCATAATGCACGCCGTTAGTCAGGCTGTCGATTTGCCATTTTTGCTGCGGCGCGAAAAATTCAACCCGTTCTTCGGTTACCCCACTGACGCGATTCATACTCGCTGTCAGCAAGGTTTTATCGCGCTGCCACTGCACCTGAATAGCGCCTAGGGCGTTGGTTTTTCCGTGGGTGGTAATGTGCAGGTTTTGCAATATGCCCGGTGCGAGAAAACGCAGGCTGTCGAGCACATGAATAAAATCATCGTAGATAAAGATGCGCGGCTTATTAGGCAGGTTCACCCGATTTTTTTGCCAGTGAATATGAAGCGGGTTAGCGACATCTGCCAGGGGTGCAATCAGCGGTGCAAAGCGGCGATTGAAACCGACGGTTAACGGAATATTTTTTTGCGCGGCGAGGTTCAACAGCGCTTCACATTCGTGCAATTGGTAACTGAGCGGTTTATCAATAAACGTCGGAATACCTGCGTTTAATAATTGCGTGGCAATATGAGCGTGGCTTTCGGTGTTGCTATGAATCATTGCCGCATCCGGTTTGGCGGCGAGCAGGCTTTCCACAGTATTAAAACAATCGGCCACCCGATATTGTTGCGCGAGCGCCGCAAGTGTTTGCGCATTACGCGTGCACAACAGCGGAGTAATTTCCGGATGATTTGCTACCACCGGTAGATAGGCTTTACGGGCAATATCGCCCAGACCGATCATTGCAATACGCATAGATATTCCATCCAAATATGATTCGCTTAACCGTATTATCGGAACACGTAGGTCGGATTAGCCGAAGGCATAATCCGACAACACACGTGCGGTATTGTAAGCGCTACGTTTTACGGAACAGATGTCGGATTACGCTGCGCTAATCCGACCTACGGGTTACGGGCAACCAATACCGATTTGCGGCGCAGGCCCCATTGACGCAGGCGTTCCATGTAAAGATAGACCACCGGTGTGGTGTAGAGCGTCAGGAGTTGGCTGACCGCCAGACCGCCGATGATGGTGATCCCCAGCGGGCGACGCAATTCAGATCCTTCGTGGAAGCCCAATACCAATGGAATGGCACCCAGCAGACCGGCAAGGTTGGTCATTAAAATCGGGCGCAAGCGCAGCAATGCTGCCTGATAAATGGATTCACGGGATGACAAACCATCGCGGCGCTCGGCTTCCAGCGCAAAATCAATCATCAGGATCGCGTTCTTCATCACGATACCGATCAGCAGAAACAAACCCAGCAGCGCAATCAAACTGAAGGGCGTGTCACTCAGCCGCAACGCCAGCAGAGCGCCCACACCGGCGGAGGGCAGGGTAGAGAGAATGGTTAATGGATGAATCGTACTTTCATACAAAATCCCCAACACCAGATACACCGCCAGCAATACGCCCAGGATCAACCATGCCTGGTTCTGATCGGTGCCCGGTGTGCTCGGTCCCCATCCCGCCTGTTTGCTACCCGGCGGACCCACATGAACTTCCGAGGGCACCATCAGCTCTGCCAGCAAATTATCGATGGCTGCACGGGCCTGTTCAGCGGTGACACCTTCTGCCAGATCGTAGCCAATACTCACCGAGGCAAATTGCCCGGTGTGACGTACCCGGTCGTTGGCCAGGCCATAGCCAAAGGTCGCAAAGGTCGAGAGCGGAACGCGGCTGCCATCGCGGGTAATCACCTGAATCTGCTCGAGTGACGCCGGTGTCGAGGTGTATTCAGGCTCGAGCTCCATCACCACCCGGTATTGGTTGAACTCGTCGTACATGGTGGAGACTTGTCGCTGCGAGAAAGAGTTATTGAGCAGCGAAGCCACCATGGCCATATCCACACCCAGGCGTTGTGCTGCTTCGCGGTCGATATTAATCACTACCTGCTGGGCGCCTTCGCCGCGTTCGCCGTCGATGCTGGTCAGCTCCGGCAGTTTTTCCATCGCTTGGGTGACTTTCACGCCCCATTTTTGCAGCGGTTCCACTTCGCTGGAGAGCATTAACAATTCCTGTTCACTGCGACTGAAAGGCGAGTTCAAACGAATATCCTGGTCTACGCCGATCATCAGGATGCCCCCGGGAATTTGCGGCATACGTCGCCGTATGCGATCCACCACCTCTTCAGCAGGCACACCGCGTTCGGCCATGGGTTTCAGACTCACACGCATCCAGGCATTGCTCACGCCCATGCCGCCACCACTAGCGCCGAAGACGTCTTCAACTGCGGGGTCGGATAAGAGTAGCTGGCGGAACTCCTCGATCTTGGGCTGCATGATCTGGAAGGAGAAGCCGTCGTCGCCGCGAATCCAGCCGGTTAGCTGGCCGGTGTCCTGCTCCGGCAGCATAGTTTTTGGAATTGCGACGTAGAGATAAAAATTCACGCCGATCACTGCCGCTAACAACAGAATCACCAGCAGGCTATGGCGCAAAGCCCAGTTCAGGCTGACGGCATAGCCGTGTTTGATGTCGTCGAAGATAGTGGGTTTTTTCTCCTGCCCCGGCACCGGCGGTGCATCGGGTTTAAGCAGGTGGGCACACAAACTTGGCGTCAGGCTGAGGGAGACGGCGAGTGAAATCAGCATGGCGGCGGCGAGGGTGATGGAGAATTCGCGGAAGAGTTTTTCTACCACGCCGCCCATAAACAGGATCGACACGAACACCACCACCAGGGTGATGTTCATCGCCAGCAGGGTGAAACCCACCTCGTGTGCGCCGCGAATCGCTGCGCGATAGGGTGATAGCCCGCGCTCGATATGGCGTTTGATGTTCTCCAGCACCACGATGGCGTCATCCACTACCAAGCCAGCCGCAACGATCAACGCCATCAGCGACAGGTTATTGAGCGAGAAGCCGTAGAGGTACATCACCGCAAAAGCCCCGATCAGCGAGACCGGAATCGCCAGGCTGGGAATCAACGCACTGCGGGCACTGCCGAGGAATACCCAGACCACGCCGACCACCAGCAACACCGCGATCAGCAAAGTGATCTGTGCTTCTTTTAGCGTGGCGCGAATGCCGGGGGAGCGATCCATCACCACTTTTAACTCGGTATCTGTTGGCATTAGCGCGCGCAAGGCGGGCAGTTGCTCGTTGATGGCATCGATGGTTTCCATGATGTTGGCGCCGGTCTGGCGGCTGACTGTCAGGGTGACCGCCGAGCGCTGGTTGTGGAAGCCGCTGGCGTAGCGGTTTTCCACTGAATCGGTCACTTCCGCCACATCCTGCAAACGCACCGGCGCGCCTTCCTGGTAGCGGATGATCAGCGGTTTATAGTCAGCGGCGCTGCGCAGGGTATCGCTGGTGCGGATCTGCCAGCGACTTTCGTCTTCTTCCAGCAATCCGAGCGGCTGCACCACATTGGCATTGGCAATAGCGTTGCGTACCTCGTCCAGTGCGATGCCGTAATGGGCGAGGGAGCCGGGGTTGAGCTGGATGCGCACCGCTGGCAGGGAGGCGCCGTCGATACCCACCTGACCTACGCCACGAATCTGCGACAGTTTTTGCGCAAGGATGGTAGAGGCCGCATCATAGAGCGCGCTGGGAGATAGGTTAGGCGAGCTTAATGCCAACGCCATAATCGGTGCCTGGGAGGGGCTGATCTTGCGATAGGTCGGCATGCCCGGCATTCCTGCCGGCAGTTGGCCGCGCGCCGCATTGAGCGCGGCCTGCACGTCGCGGGCAGCGGAATCCAGATCCCGGTCAAGATCGAATTCCAGCCAGATTTGGGTCGCGCCCTGGCTGGAGTTGGAATTCAGGCCGGTCACGCCGGGGATGCTGCCCAATGCGCGTTCAAGGGGGGTGGCAACCGTGGCGGCCATACTTTCCGGGCTGGCGCCGGGTAAAGAGGCGTAAATCTGGATCGACGGAAAATCCACCTGCGGCAAAGGCGCCACCGGCAGCATCCGCCAGGCCAGGAGTCCCACCAATACAATCGCGACTGCCAGCAAACTACTGGCAACGGGGCGGCGGATAAACGGGCGTGCGAGGCTCATAATCCGCTTACTCCCGCAACGGCAACGCCTGTTGCTCGGCCTTGTTCGGGCGGTTCTTCAACCACCGATCAAAGAATAAGTACACCACTGGTGTGGTGAACAGGGTCAGAACCTGACTAACCAACAAACCACCCACCATCACCAGGCCCAGGGGCTGACGTAGTTCGGCGCCGGAACCAGAGGCGAGCATCAGGGGAATTGCACCAAACAGCGCGGCGAGGGTGGTCATCAGGATCGGGCGGAAGCGCATCATGGCGGCGCGGTGGATGGCCGCGCGGGGAGTCAGGCCGTCTTTGCGTTGAGCTTCCAGCGCAAAGTCCACCATCATGATGCCGTTTTTCTTCACCAGGCCGATCAGCAGTACCACGCCGATGACTGCAATCAGATCCAATGGCCGCCCGGTCAGTAATAGCGCCAACAAAGCCCCTACAGTGGCAGATGGCAGGGTCGATAGGATTGTAACCGGGTGAATAAAACTTTCGTACAGCACACCCAGTACGATGTACATGGTGACCACAGCCGCGAGGATCAGCCACAAGGTGTTGCTGAGCGAGGCACGGAAAGCTTCCGCGGCGCCCTGAAAACGCAGCTCCAGCGCAGCCGGCATCGCCAGCTCCTGTTGGGCGGTTTCGATAGCATCAATGGCTTCACCCAAGGATGCACCGGTGGCCAGATTGAATGACACGGTGGTCGACGGAAATTGCCCCTGGTGGTTGATCAGCAGGGCGGTGGGCCGCTGGGTCACCCTGGCAAGGGTGGACAATAACACCGGCTGGCCCGCGCTGTTGGACACATAGGTCGTTTCCAGGGCTTTTAACCCTTGCGCGTAATCCGGATTAACCTCCAATACCACACGATACTGATTGGCTTGGGTAAACAATGTAGCGATTTGTCGCTGGCCATAGGCACTTTGCAGCGCGGCGGCGATATCACTGACCCGCACGCCCAAGCGGGCAGCAGCATCGCGGTCGATATCCACATAAGCCTGGAGTCCCTGGGTTTGCAGGTCGCTGGCCACATCGGCCAATGCGGGTTCCTGGCGCAGGCGTTCAATCACCTGTGGCACCCAGTCATCCAGCAATTGGCTGTCCGGTGTGGTGAGGGTGAATTGGTATTGGGTGCGGCTGATACGGTCTTCGATACTGAGTTCCTGCACCGGCTGGAACCAGGCGGTAATCCCGGTGACGCCCTTAATGTTTTCCCGCAGGCGATCAATAATCTCGCCTGCGGTTGCATCGCGCTCGCCATGGGATTTGAGGTTGATCAGCAGGCGTCCGCTGTTGAGTGTGATATTGCTGCCGTCCACGCCGATAAAGGAGGACAGGCTCGCCACGTCCGGGTCTGCCAACACCCGCTCGACCAGCAATTGCTGTCGCTCGGCCATGGCATCAAAGGAAATATCCTGCGGGGCTTCGGTGACCACCTGGATCACGCCGCTGTCCTGTACCGGAAAGAACCCTTTGGGCACCAGCAGGTATAAGCCAGCTGTCAATACGACTGTGCCGATCATCACCAGCATGGCCGCCGGTTGATGCTCCAACACCCGATCCAGCCAGATACCGTAACGGGCAATCAGGCGATCCATAAAACCGGGATCAGCCGCATCGTGGGCCGGCGCATCGCGCAGCATGCGCGCGCACATCATCGGCGTCAGGGTGAGTGACACCACCAGCGAAATACCGATGGCAACCGCCAGGGTAATGGCGAATTCCTGGAACAGACGGCCAACCACGTCGCCCATAAACAGCAACGGAATCAACACCGCGATCAGCGAAATTGTCAACGAGATCAAGGTAAAGCCGATCTCCGCCGCACCTTTTAACGCCGCCTGCAAGGGCGACTCGCCTTCTTCCCGGTGGCGGGCCACGTTCTCCAGCATCACGATGGCGTCGTCCACTACAAAACCGGTGGCAATAGTCAGGGCCATCAGCGACAGGTTGTTGATGGAGAAGCCCATCATGTACATCACGCCGAAGGTGCCCACCAGCGACAGGGGCACGGCGACACTAGGGATAATGGTGGCGGGAATTGTGCGCAGGAAGACGAAGGTCACCAGCACCACCAGGCAAATGGCGAAGATCAGTTCTTTTTGCACATCGCGAATAGACGCGCGAATACTATTGGTGCGGTCGGTCAACACGGTGACCTCCACAGCGGCGGGCAGGGTGGAGGTCAGCTGCGGCATCAGCGCTTGCACGCTGTCGGCCACGTCAATCACATTGGCGCCGGGCTGGCGTTGGATATTGATCAGCACGGCAGGTTGTGTATCGGCCCAAGCGGCGAGGAATCGATCTTCGGCACCGTTGACCACCTTGGCCACGTCTTTCAGGCGCACCGGTGCTCCGGCGTTCCAATTTATCAGCAGGTTTTCGTATTCCTCGACCGATTTGATCTGGTCATTGGCGTCGAGCATGGTGGAGCGGTAAGGGCCGTCGAAGCTGCCCTTGGGCTGGTTGGCGTTGGCGGTGACGATAGCGGAGCGGACTTCTTCAAGGCTCATACCGAGCGACGCCAGCGCCGTCGGATTAACCTTGACGCGAATGGCCGGGCGTTGGCCGCCTGCCAGGCTCACCATCCCCACGCCGGGTAACTGCGCCAGCTTCTGCGCCATGCGCGTGTCGATCAGGTCGTAAACTTCGGGCAACGGCAGGCTTTTAGAGGTAACCGCCAAGGTCATGATAGGCGCGTCAGCGGGATTCACTTTGCGATAGATTGGCGGTGTCGGCAGGTCGCCGGGCAATAAGCTGCTGGCGGTGTTGATCGCGGCCTGGACTTCCTGCTCCGCCACGCCCAGGTCAACTTCCAGCGAAAACTGCAGGGTAATAATCGAAGCCCCGGTGGAGCTGGTAGAGGACATTTGTTTCAAGCCGGGAATCTGCCCCAGTCGACGCTCAAGCGGTGCGGTGATGGTCCGTGCCATCACGTCCGGGCTGGCGCCGGGGTTGAAGGTAAAGACCTGGATGATCGGATAATCCACCTGCGGCAAAGCCGCCACCGGCAGCAACCGCCACGCCAGGATGCCGGACATCAGCAGCGCCAACATCAATAACGACGTTGCCACCGGGCGCAGGATAAAAGGGCGGGACACACTCATTGAAACAGTCTCATCAACAGTCACTCATTGGTAAACCAAAACAGATTTATTGATCTGTCGTCGGTGCCGTTTATCAATATTGGTTTGTTCGGCGATCCTGGTGTCGGATTACGCTGGCGCTAATCCGACCTACGGTATTCCAGCTCGGTGACGTAGGTCGGCTTAGCGCAGCGTAAGCCGACAAATCCCGGACTTAATTCGTCACCTTAACCTCACGGCCTTCATTAAGCCGATCAATCCCCTCCAGCACCACCGCTTCACCTTCCTGCAAACCTTCTTCAATCGCCACCCGCACACCCTCGGTAGGGCCGAGTTTAATTGGGCGGATTTTGGCTTTGCCGTCTTCAATGGTGTACACGTAAGTCCCCTGGGAGCCGAACTGTACGGCATCCACCGGGATAGTGATGGCCTTGTCCAAGGTTTGCAGGTGTAGGCGAGCGTTCACAAACTGGTTGGGGAAGAGCATGTCGTCCGCATTGGCAAATTGTGCCTTTAAGCGCAGGGTGCCAGTGGCGGAATCAATCTGGTTATCCAGGGTGGTGAGTTCGCCAGTGGCCAACTGATGTTGCTCGCTGCGATCCCAGGCTTCGACAGCCAGGCGTTGCTCCGCCTCAGTCGCCGCGTTATAAGACTGGCGCACCGCCACCAACTGGTTTTCCGGAATGGTAAACACCACCGCGATAGGTTGAGTCTGGGTAATGCTGACCAAGCCTTCGGTATCGCTGGCGTTGATCATATTACCCACGTCGATCCGGCGCAGGCCCAGGCGGCCCGCAATCGGTGCCTCGATGCGGGTATAGGACAACTGCAATTTCGCATCGTCAACCTGCGCCTGGTGATTCTTTAAGGTTCCCTTGAATTGCTCGACCAGGGCTTCCTGTTTATCCAGTTGCTGCTTGGGAATGGATTTTTGTTCGTAGAGGCGCTTGTACAACACCAGGTCTTCTTCGGTGGTTTTTAACTGTGCACGGGTTTCCTGCAAGGTACCCTCGGCCTGTGCCAAACGCACGCGGTAAGGCGCCGGATCAATCTCTGCTAGCACCGTCCCCGCCTTGACCTGCTGTCCCTCCTGAAACGAGACATCAACCAGCGGGCCATCGACTCGACTGCGCACCGTGACGGTGTTGAGCGGGGTAACGGTGCCGATGGCTTTGATGTGAACTTTTAAATCTTCACGAGTGGCAGTAACCGTGCGCACCGGCACCGGGCTCATCCAGGGGTTGGGGGGCGGCGGTAATTTTTCTGCCGGTGAGCGCCAGACAAAGAACCAGAGTAACAGCAGTACAACAACGAGGACTGCGGCCAACAGCCACCGTTGGCCGCGGGATAAACGGGAAACAGGTGCAAACATGAAGATTCCTACATTAAGCCTACTGACTGACGCTGGGGGTAAATGAACGGGGTGTGGGGTGGATCAGAAAACCCTGACAGAATTCCCGATATTTCCCGGTCTTTTTCTTAATACGTATGGGCGACAATAATCGGTAAACATTGGCGCTGTTATTGCTTTGGTTGAGGGAGCGTAAGTGTTAAGTGTTGGGGTAGCAACCGGTTTTACATTTCCCAACGTTTTGTGATTGATGGAATTTCTGGTTTTCTTATTTAAGGGGTGCCATCTTGGAGAGCGGAGTTTCCGGACAGTGTTGGGAGACACGCCGTGAATACATCCATGTAGGCTCGGCATAGGCATCCCTTCGCGCTCCCGGCGCTTCGGGAAACTTCCTACTTCCATGTAGGTCGTCCATGCCTCTGACGGTCTCCCAACACTGTCCGGAAACTCCTTTGTGCTCCGAATATGGATTTGTTCAAGAGCGACTTCCCGACCTAAACGTCTTTTTACACTTTCACCCCTGATCCCGAAATTATCCCGGTGATATAGTGCCCGGCACTTTTTCCGGCGTTTTGCGCTTTGCGTATTTTTTGTGGTGAATGTTATGTCCGTTGTTACTTCCGCCTCTCATCCTGTCCCCGGTTTTGCTGAACAAATGTCTACCCGCGCGGCGTTTTTAATTGCCGGTGTGGGAATGGCCAGCTGGGCACCGCTGGTGCCTTTTGCGAAAGAGCGTCTCGCTGTTAACGAAGCGACGCTGGGTTTATTGTTGTTGTGCCTCGGTGCCGGTTCGCTCGCGTCCATGCCGATTACCGGGATGCTTACCGGTCGCCTGGGTTGTCGGCGGGTGATTATGGTGGCGGCGTTATTGATGTGTGTGAGTCTGGTGTGCCTGACCAGCGCGCCGAGTGTGTTGACCATGGCGCTGACGTTGTTGGTGTTCGGTGCGTCGGTGGGCACGGTGGATGTGGCGATGAATATTCAGGCGGTGATGGTGGAGAAAGCCAGTGGCCGTTCGATGATGTCGGGCTTTCACGGCTTTTACAGTCTCGGCGGTATTCTCGGTGCGGCGGGTGTGAGTGGATTGTTGTGGCTCGCGTTTTCACCGCTTATCGCGGTGGTCGTGATGGCGGTTGTCATACTGATATTGCTCGCTGTGTGTTTCGCACATTTGTTGCCCTACGGCAGCACCAGTCGCGACCCGTTGTTCGTTATGCCGCACGGCAAGGTTTTATTGATTGGTTGTTTATGTTTTGTGGTGTTTCTGGCGGAAGGTTCAGTGCTGGACTGGAGTGCGGTTTTTCTTACCAGCATGCGTAATGTCGATGCAGCGCAAGCCGGTTTGGGCTTTGCGGGCTTTTCGGTCGCTATGACTGTCGCACGTTTGACGGGTGATCGGATTGTGCAGGCACTGGGTGGAACAAAAGTGATTTTTCTCGGCGGCATTTGTGCGGCGGCGGGGTTTTTATTAACGGTCCTGGTGCCCGCGCGTGAAGCGGCGTTTTTAGGTTTTGTGTTGATCGGCTTAGGTGCTTCTAACATTGTGCCGGTGTTATTCACGGCGGCCGGTAATCAAAAAACCATGCCGGTGAGTTTGGCGATTTCGGCTGTAGCTACTCTGGGTTATGCGGGTATCCTTGCTGGTCCGGCAATGATCGGCTTTGTGGCGCAATTCAGTAGTTTGTCGGTGTCGTTTGCGCTGGTTGCTTTGGGATTATTGGCTTTGGCAAGTTGTGCGCGGTTGGTGACGCGGTAAATTTGGTTGGGATTAAAGTTGAGAAGGTATTGGCCGATAGTGAGGTAAATGTGCTTCGTAGTTCGTTTGTCGTTAGGCCATTGGTTTCGAAAACGCATGAATACATCCCTGTAGCTCCCTCAAGTCGTCCCTGACTTGAGGGTTTCGAAACCAATGGCCTAACGCCAAACTTGCATCGTGCGAGCGTCAAGTGTGCGGTAGTTTTTGGTTTTGCTTGGGAACAGCGGTTTATGTCGATATCACCCACCTCATCGTTAATTACACCTGGTGCAACAGTAAATGCCCCGGTACTTCCCGCAAATAAAACGGTTGAGCCCACTGCATCGCCGCTCGCTATTCAGGACTCGCCTTCGACTCAAGTTAGTCTGGGTGCATTTGAAAACTCCACGCCGACCTATAGCAAGCCATCCGCAGAAGTTACTTACCTGCGCTATCAGCAACAAACAGGCATTGTTGCGGGGGCGTTGTCGCAGCAACTACTCAATGAATGGTCAACGTTCCGTAATGATCGCGCGCATAGTTTTCGTGCGGGAAGTTTTTTGAGTCAGGTGGGTGCGCTCAGCGCCGAGACTAATAGTTTTCGCAATGAGGCACGCAATTTCAGTGTGCCGGGCGATATTGCAGCGGAGAAATTTTCGCCGGATTTCTCGGCGTTGGTGGGTAAACGTCGGGAATCTTTTTTGCTGACCATTCGTACCAAAGAGGGTGATGACATCACGGTTCGCATGACGCGTCGCCAAGGTCCTGGTGGAGAGAGTCTGGAGTTTGCGTTTGATGTGGTTGGTGAATTATCAGAAGCGGAACAGCAAGCGCTCGATAAACTCGCCAGTAAACTCGGTGAAGTGGCGGATGAATTTTTTCGTACCGGCAAAGCGGAACTGCGTGGCCTTGCTGCCTTTGATGATGCCAATATTCAATCCTTTAAACTTGAATTATCCAAACCCAACGGCGACGTCTACGATACGCTGAATTACGACTATGCGTTTGATGAAACCACGCAAACCCGTCGCTTGCGCGGTGAAGACGTGGCCGGTTATCAATTTGATATTACTGCGCACGTTAATGGCATATTACCAACGGATCGCGCGACGGCCCAGCAAACCATCGAGCAATACCTGGATTTAATTCGCCGGGCAGGCGATGCGCGTGGTACGGAGAGTGCGTCGGTGCGTTTTATGCTGGATGGGCTGCGCAGTGTGTTGTTGCTGGATGAATTAACACTGCCGACATCTTCGCCGGCAGAAAAAAGCCTGCCCGATGAATTTCATACGGGATTACCGGATTTCACGGCCAGCTTCCGCGCAACAACCACCTATAACCCGGAAAATCGCACACAAGTATCAGCGATGAATCTCACGATGGGACAGACAACGCGCGCCGAAACCGACGGTGCACGTTTGCTGCTGCAACAGGAATCTTTTTATGAACTGCATAGCAGCTATTTCAAACCCTTACCCTGGCTGGAAGCAGCGGATTTTACAAACGGCAATTATGTGTACGTCAATGAATACGAAAGCGGTAAAACGACACGCACTCTGGATATGTCAGCAGGCGATGTAGATAGTTTATTGGTAGAGCGTGAGAAAACCCATGACATACTGGAGCGCTTCTACCAGAATTTTGCCGAAATAGATCGTCATGAAGACCATCAAAAAGAGCGAACACTTGAGAACCTGGTGGATCGACTTTCTCCCACTGAATCCAATGAAATCCGACAACAGAATCTGCTGGCTTTATTAAAAGAAAGTCGCTCTAATCTTTTCGAATAAATGCAGGATAGTACGGAAGACATTGCGGAGAAGGGTGCGAGACCGTCACCGGCAGGGATGCCGGTGTCGAGCCTACAGGGAAGTATTTACGGCGTGTCTCGCACCCTTCTCCGCAATGTCTGGATGTCAGATTTCAGGCATTCCATCTCAAAAATTCTGCCACCGCCAATAAGTCAACGAGTAACGCTTGATTCTTCCGCGGCCTTATGCGGAACAGGTATCCGTTCAATCACATCGTCGTAAGGCACAAGGTCGAGAAAAGCAATAACCTCGGTGGCACGCCGATTTTTCATGCGAAAAATCCAAACGTAACTGTTGCGATAGGGTTTCCCATCGGCGGCGGTTGCCTCCCCATCCCAATGAACGACCACAGCGTCACCCTCTGCCCAAATATTGTTAACACGAGGTTTGATCGGTGTTGCCAAGCGCAGAACAAAAGGCGTAACCGCGCGATCCATAAAATCCTGCATACCGCGATAGGTTCCCGCTGCCGGACTGGTGCCTTTGATGGTCCAGACAATATCCGGTGCAAGTACATCGTTAAAGAAGGTTCGCCCGCCAGCAGCCCACTGAGCAAAAGCCTCAGCGATAAATTCCCGGTTAGTATCCGTTGGTGTTTTATCCACGTTGGCATAAACCGGAAGGGATAGCAAAAAGAGAAAAATAAATTTCAGCAGGATTTTATCAAGGCGTTTTCCAGACATTTTATATCTCCAGTAGCAGGCTTGGTCATTCGGTTATTGGCTTCGTGTAAATCGGCCAAGTGAGCGACATTCCGCGCAGGAGAAAGTTTGTTACAGAGATGACGTTGGGAGGTAATACAGAACTCCGATATTATTGCCTGATTATCCAATCTGGCAGCGCAGCGACAAACCGGTGTAGTGCTTCCCTGCGCATTTAAATTTATTTCACCGGCGTTAAGCGATAAATTTTTCCATAAGGGTGACTGATCACAAGATAGGGATAACCATCCGGTCCGCTTACCACGTCGCGAATTCTGCCGAGGTTTTGCAGTATGAGGGTATCGCTTACGAGCTTATTATTGTTGTCGAGTTTGACCATGCGCAGCTGTTGCTGTCCGAGACTGGCTACCAGCAACTGGTTGCGCCACAGTGGAAACTGGTTACCGGTATAAAACACAGCCTGGGATACACCGAGCGAAGGCGTCCACTGTTGCACCGGAGGCTCAGTGCCTTCGCGCCAGGGACTTTCGGAAATAAGGGTACCGTCATAGTTGGTGCCAAAACTTACCAGCGGCCAACCATAGTTGCGTCCCTTCCGAATCAGGTTGAGCTCGTCACCACCGCGTGGACCATGCTCAACAGCCCAGACATGTTTGCGATCCGGTGACAGGGTCATGCCCTGTGGATTGCGGTGACCGTAGCTCCAGATGGTGGCGAGCGCACCTTCGGTTTTTACAAAAGGATTGTCGTTGGGGACGCGGCCATCGTCGTGCAGGCGGTGAATCTTGCCGAGCGGGCTGCCGAGGTCTTGCGCTTTATCCTGGTCAACGCGCTCACCCACGCTGAAGAAGATGTAGCCATCTTTAAACACCAGCCGGGAACCGAAATGCGAATTCGATTCGGAATAAAATGCGTCAGGGGCCCGGTAAATGATCTCGTGGTCCTGCCATCTTTGCCCGGAGATTTTGCCCCTGGCCACGACGGTCATCGCTTTGCCATCGTTATTGCCGTGCGAGTAAGTCAGGTAGAGCCAGCCATTTTTCGGGTATTCCGGGTGGGGTTGAATTGCCATCAAACCACCCTGACCGCGGTTCCACACGTCAGGCAATCCTTCGATCAGCGCGCTTTGCCTGCCGTCGCGAAACCGCAGCAGGTAACCATTTTTTTGTGCTGCGACTATGTCGCCGTCAGGCAAGAAAGCCATGGACCAGATTTCGTTAGGAGCTTCGCCAACCACCTCAAGTTCGAAACGATAACCCGCACCACCGAGTACACCGGGCAAGGCGTCGGCAAAGGTTTTGGTAATGCCCAGGTTTTCACCGGGCTGACTACTAAGGGTGAATTTATCCAGATTAAAAATGCCGCCACCGGTCACCCCAAAAAAGCACAGGTTGTGACGCCCACCGGTCGGCTTCGTCAGTCCCACGCGTTGGCGTTGGAAAGTCTCCCAGTCACCGGTATCTGCAGTCTCAAATTCGCCGAGGTTTGTGCGTTTGCCAAGCCCGTTCGGCGGACTCACCAGGATAGCGACACGACCGGTCTCATAGGCCCCGGGACCGCGGGCATACACAAACTCGATACTGCGTACGCCGCTCATGTCGATGTTGTCGTAACACAGGATGCTGCTGTCATCGATGTGGCCGACGTAATCGAAACCCGCTTCCGTTTGACTCACGTTGAAGTTGGAGGAACGCAAGTGGTTGAGGGATTCGGCCTCAATCGTACGCCCCCGGGTTGTGTCAGCGCCGAAGGTGGATACGCTTGAGAAAGAGAGACTCAACGAAAGAAAAAATAAAAGAAATCGCATAGCATCTACCTGCTTGCCGTGGCTGAATTCAGGCTTGACTGTAACGCAGGTGTGGCTTTTAAAAGCGGGCTTTGGGAGGAACGACAGAATACCGGGACGAACGTCCGGCGTTACTCCACATCCACCCGTCCCGGCAACAATCCTGCTTATGTTATTTCAAGAAACATAAAGGCATGATCTGAGCCATTTTGATCTTTAATGGATTGTGCGGGGCAATCCTGATACTTCCGGACAGCAATGCGCTGTGGAACATTGGTGATGGCGTAATCAAGTATCCGCGTCGAGATGCGCGTGCCTCCGTCCGTAGCCACGATATTAGCCGGCGGAACGCCTTTTAATATCAAATTTTTTGGTTCCGTATTGATGTCTCCAAACAGAACAAATGGTGTGCCCAGATTGGTGTGAAGCGTGTTGAGGTGATTGTAAGCTGCGGCGACTATGGTGCCGTTATTGCCGGAAGGTGCGTGCCAAAAATAACAACGAACGGCACCTCCACGACCGGAGCCTGCAATATCCATGTATTTGGGCACGCGATCCAAATTAGCTATTGCGCCTGGCCAGAGTGCGTAATGATTAAGCGGTGTGCTGACTCTGTTGTGGTAATAGGCATAACAGAGAAGGTGAGGATTTATAAGACCGTCAAAGCGGGAACTTTGCGCATTTATATGACTCGATTCAACTTCGCAATAGAACAAATGGTCGCACGAATAAACCATATCCCGCGCATAGGTATATTTCCTTACTTTTTGCTGCGCGATTCTCAGTTTACCTTTGGCATATTTCAGTGCATTCAGCTCACTCTTTTCTGCACGGGATAAACCGCTGAACTTGTGTTTTTTCCAGTCATTTCTCAATTGTAATCGTGTCACCGCTCGCGTCGGCTTGGTGTTATGCCCCCGTTGAACAGCTCCCCTTTGGATTCGCTCCAGTGCGAAGGAAGCTTTTTCTTCGGCTTCTTCAGCTTTCAGGAGGGCATTGTTGCTCCAGTGCTCAACATTCCAAAATCCGATTTTGGTTGGCATCTTATGTCATCTCCTGTTGTGACTTTATCTATTAAACGGATATTTTTATGCCAGCTGATGGCCCATGTCATCGCTTCAGATGCTGGCTGGCTTTAGCGGATCATCTATTATTGAGTTTTTTAAATGCGCGGAGCATTACACGCAATTACGCCGATTGAGCAGTGGTTTCTCAACGAGTAGCAGTCAACGTTTTTATAAAGCCCATTCAGAGCTTTCTGCATTGGGAACAAGGGGTGTGTTTTGTCTGTAAGAGCGTATCCCTCACATGTTATGTAATAACCTTCTATGCAATCAAAATGTTATGGTATAACATTATTCAAATCGGCCGCCCAGAGCCTTTTATTCTTAAACATCTGTCAATCGCACACGTTTTAAACAAGAGGACTTGTCCATGCGTTTCCCTCCACACCCCCTCGCCTCAGCTCTCAAGGTCATCCTGAGCGGCGGTTTTCTTGCGGTTTCGGCTGCAGCGGTGGCCCAGCCGGGTGCGGGCCAACCTGATGTCAGCCGGGAAGATGCCATGCCGATCATCCACGTTACTGCCCTGGCGGTGGATGAGGATGCGAACAAAATCGTTGCGCCCTACAGCATCCTGGATGACAAGCATATTACCCAGCGCGGCAGTTCTACCCTGGGAGAATTGCTGAATGGTTTGCCGGGTGTGCATTCCGACACCTTTGGCGGTGGGGCGAGCCGGCCGGTGGTGCGGGGGCAAACCTCTCCGCGCGTAAAAGTACTGTCGGATGGTGCGAGCCTGTTGGATGCCTCGGATATTTCACCTGACCATGCGGTGACGGCTGATCCGCTGTTGGCCCAAAAGGTAGAGGTTTTACGCGGTCCCGCCACCTTGCTGTATGGCGGCGGCGCAATCGGCGGTGTAGTGAACCTATTGGATAACAAGATTCCTGAGGCTCTGCCCGAGCAACCCGTTGAGGGGTTTGTTGCCTTGCGCGGTAACAGCGTGGCCAACGAGCGCGCCGGCGCTGTGAGTGCAACAGCGCGTTTAGGTAATAGTTTCGCCATACACGTGGAAGGCTCGTCGCGGGATGCGGATGATTATGAAGTTCGCAACTGGGAAGAAGATCACGTACACGGCACCTTTTCGGAGAGCAACAACGCCAGCATCGGCGCCTCCTGGATCGGCGACAGCGGCTTTTTGGGGCTTGCCTATTCTTATCGCGATGATGAATACGGCTTGCCGGGTCATGCCCATGAATACGAAGGGTGTCACCCCCACGGTGCCAGCTTGCATTGCGGCAGCCACGATGAAGAAGAGGAAGATGATCACGATCATGAACATGAGCACGAACATGAAGAGGTGCCGGTCATTGATCTGAAAAGCAAACGTTTTGATCTGCGCGGTGAAATGCAGGACCCGTTTGCCGGTGTGCACAAAATCCGCATCCGTGCCAGCCACACGGATTACGAACATCATGAAATTGAAGAAGATGAAATCTCAACGACCTTCCGTAACGAAGGTTACGAAGGTCGTATTGAAGTTGATCACGCGCCGGTACTCGGTTGGCACGGTGTGGTGGGGGCACAATTCTCCAGCACTGAATTCAGCGCATTGGGTGAAGAGGCGTTTATTCCGGATACCGAATCTGAAACCCTGGGTATTTTTGCCGTTGAACATTACGAGTTGAATGACCAGTGGCATCTTGAGGTGGGTGCGCGTTACGAACAACAGGAACACACGCCGGTAAATGACCCGCGTAATCGCCCGGCCTTTGATGATTCTGCTACGTCCTTCTCGGCGGCGATTATTTGGGAATTTGTGCCGGAGACGACCCTGGCCTTGTCCTTTGCCAATGCGGAGCGTTTGCCGCAATCGCAGGAGCTGTATGCACGCGGTATCCACCTGGCAACCAACACATACGAGTGCGGTCTGGTGCCACATCCGCTGACGTGCGGTGGTGTCGAGAACAACGCGACGATTTCCAAAGAAGTGTCCAATAATATCGAATTGTCACTGCGTAAACACAGTGGCGATTTGACCTACAGTGTTAATGCCTTCCGCAACGATGTGGATGATTACATCTATGCCCGCACCCTGGACCAATATGAAGATTTCCGCCTGATTAAATATACCCAACAGGATGCCGAATTTACCGGTGTGGAAGGGGAGGTGACCTATCAGTTCGATGAGACCGTTGCAGCGACCTTGTTCGGTGACTACGTACGGGCCGAATTTGTGGATGGCGGTAACCTGCCGCGTATTCCGGCATCGCGCGTGGGTGGACGCCTGAATATGGAGGCAGATGGTATCGGTGCAGAGCTGGAGTACTACCACGTAAACACGCAACACGATATCGCCGACTATGAAGCTGAAACACCCGGCTACAACATGTTGAATGCAACGGTGAGCATCAGTTTATTCGGCGAAGAGCGCTATCTGGTGTTCGTGCGCGGTAGTAACCTGTTGAATGAGGAAGTCTGGAATCATTCATCCTTCCTTGCTGCCGTGGTACCCCAGCCGGGCCGCAGTTTAAGTGCAGGATTCAAATACACCTTTTGATTTGCTGCTCACCCTCAATTGCAGCACTTGACCGGGTTAACCATGTTGACCCGGTTTTTTTATGTGCGTATCGATAACCTTCGCGGCAAAGAAAGGGATGCTTCTGTCTGTCGATAAAATTTTTTGGCATAAGCTTATAAAAATTCTTGCAGGATTTTTTTGAGCTGGTACTCTCCCGGCTTCGTTTCCGAAAAAAGTGCTTCCCATGCAAACCCTAACCCTGACTATTAATTGCTTCTCCATGATGACCGGCTCGGTCCGTCATGCGGGTATGCATTCGTTGTCTGTCAGTTAGGTTTTCCTTTAATTCAGACCGCGAATCGAATGCGGTCTGAAGTGTTCTCGATATTTTCCCTCATACCCCATTCGATTCTCTGTTCATTTTCACAGGGATCAATGCCGTGTTTATTTTTAACAAATTGCAGGAGTATGTGCGTCGTTTACGACGCAGGCCCAAACCGAACGAATTACCCGCTGACAAGGCCGCACAACGCGATCTTGGTATGAGGGTAGTGCGTATCCGTCTGCCCTCAGGTTACGAAATCGTTATTGTTGAGCAGGACAAAGAGGAGTAGCCGATAGTATGGCTTTCATGTAAATGGGGGATGAATCAGTAAAGAAGCTGGCTTGCATCCATGCATTACGTCCATATAAATGTTGGTCCTGAACCAGAGGAAAAATGACGGCTACCCGATCAGGCAGCCGCGCTGATTTTATATCCGCCAGCTTAAGGTAAGACGCAGGTCGCGGCCTGGTTCCGACAAACCGACGATGCCTTCATAACCGGGAATGTGTTCGAAGCTGCCGTTGGTAGCGTGGTCGATATAGTATTTATCAAACAGGTTCTTGACCGTGAATGTCACATTGAAATCCGGTGTCACAAACCATTGCGCATAGATATCGTGCACGGCATAACCGTCTTTATCCACGGTGCCGGCCGACGTGCGAATATTTTCCAGGCTCTCCACCAGCCGACCATTCCAGCCCAATTCCAGGGTGTCGGTGACTTGATAAGCCAGGTCAGCCGTCCAGGTATTGCCGATGGTGTTGCCGAGTGCACCGTGGTCGTAAGCATTAAGCTTCAGGTCGCCCTCATCACTGACCAACTCGGATTCAAAATCGCTGTAGCTTAAGCCGACTTGCACTTGCGTCCAATCGTAGCTCACGCGCAAATCAAAACCTTCCGTTTCAATATCGCCGATATTGCGGAAGACCCAACGTGGTACACCATTGACCGGAATTCGCTGGTCGTTGATTGCATTGTCGATACGGGAGCGGTAAAAGGTACCGGAGAATCCAAACGCCTCACGGTAATATTCAAAACCGACTTCGGTATTTTCTGATTCTTCCGCTTCCAGCGCCGGGTCGTTCATGCGTGAATCCAGCAGGAAAGTCTCCATGGTCTGGCGGCCGCGCAGTGCTTCCGCATAGCTGGCGTTGACACTGAGTGACGGCGTGAGCTGATAACTGGCGCCCACATTCGGGCTGAAACCGTCGGCTTCAAATTCCTTGTCATTCGTGTCGGTCAGTTCGTAATCGTCGTAACGCACGCCGGCGCTTAACAATAACTTATCGGTGACTTGATAAAGATCCTGTACGAAAAAGCCGACTACAGTACCCTTTTCTTCTTCTGCATTGGTATTGGTTTCCGGGCCAGCATTGACAATGTCGTCGCGGTACTCGGCACCGTAAATTAATTCGTGAGCACTCAACTGCGTGGTGTTGCGCAGGTTAATGCCTTGGCTCTCTGAAATCCCGTTGTAAATTCCCCAGCGACCAATCACATTTTGTTGCAACTTTGCCCGGGTGTTGTAAAGCGTGGCCTCCAGGTTCAGGAAAGGATTATCGACCGGATTTAATTGATAGCCCAGATTGGTGGTGTTGCGTTCAATCTTGAGCGGGTAGCCGGGGTTCCAGTCGCTGATAACCCATTGCGGGCGCTGTGCACGAATGCCGTCGTCCACCCGCAGGTCATAACTGAGCCTGACCGTTTGGCTATCGGTGAGTTTTCCCACCAGTTTGGCATAGCCCATGTCCTGTTCAGATTCTGTGCCGCCCAGTTCAGTGCCGTTGCCATCGGTAATCGCATCATTGTCCGATTTTGCTACAGTGGCCATCCCGCTCCAATCGTCATTCAGCTGCCCGAACACATTCACACTGGCTTTGTAACCTTCGGTGTTATCAAAATAGCCACCTTTAACCAATGCACCGAACCGTTCGCCGGGGCGCAGTAAATCTTCCGGATCTTTTGTGGTAAACCGAATGGCACCGCCGAGTGCGCCCGGACCATCGGTAGCCACGCCGGCACCGGCATGGACTTCTACCTGTTTTAACAATTCGGGTTCAATACTCAAACGTCCGGCGTGGTGGAACAACACGCCCGCTTGCGTCGCGCCATCAATGGTGACATTCAACAGGGCATCTTCCAGGCCGCGAACGTAAACTTTTTCTGCGATAGCCACGGAGCCGCCCACAGCCACGGATGGTGTTTTACGAAATACATCTTCCAGGTCATTGGCCTGGATATGCTCGATGTCCTGTTGGCTGACCACGCGACGATTGCCGCTGACCCCAGCATTTAACGGCTCATAGCTGCTGGATATTTGTACCGTTGGCAATTGCGCTGCAGCTGCACCGGTGATGGCTTGCAAGGAATAACTGCCATCGGCCTGACGCACCAGGCTTAAACCGCTGCCGGCCAGTAACACACTAAAACCATCTTGCACACCGTACTCACCGCGTAATCCCTGTGTTTGTTTGTTGGCGGCAAGCGCCGGATCAAAAGACAGCAGCACGCCAGCTTCCATGGCAAAGGTCGATAGCGCATGCCCCAGAGGACCGGCGGGGATGTTGTAGCTTTTTTTAACCGATGCCGCAGGCTCAGCCACCTGAGCCAGAGTGGGCAGGGCGGTTGCAGCGGCCAATGCCAGTGTCGCGGCTTGCAAAGCCAGGGTTAAGGGATTGCGCGCAGCAATACCGGGCTGCGAAGGCGTAAGGCGATGAGTCATGATGATTCCTGCGATTGATGTCTGGAGGATAAAACAAGGTCTTCACCCTTTATGCCAATCGAGATTCAAAAAGTGACAACGCCAGGCCAGTTTTTTGTAGAAAGTGAATTTTTGTAAAAAGTGAATTTTTGTAAAAAGTGAAAGGGGTGGCTGGAACGAAGGATTTATCTGCACGCTGGCCAGTCTGATTGCAACTGGGTTAGCATCCCGACCCCGCGTGTTTATTGAAAGAGGTGTGAGTTGAAAGCCGAAGTATTTCGCCGTTTGGTTAATTTGTGGCCGCCCCTATTGTTTGCCGGTATCCGCGCAAAGGTGATCCGCGCCGATTATCGGTATATAGAGGTCATCATGAAGCTGCGTTGGTATAACCGCAACTACGTCGGTGTACATTTTGGTGGCAGCCTGTTTGCTATGACGGACCCCTGGTATATGTTGATGTTGATGAATAACCTGGGGCGCGATTATTACGTGTGGGACAAACGCGGAGCGATCGACTATATCGCGCCGGGGAGAGGTATGGTGACGGCTCATTTCCACATCGACGACGCGGTGTTGGACGAGATTCGGGCAAGGACCGCAAAGGGTGAAAAGTATTTGCCTGAGTTTCACGTCGAGATTCGCGATGAGCAACAACAAGTGGTCGCGCGTGTCCATCGCCAGTTGTATGTGCGCAAAAAACCGGCCGCGCGCACGGCTTGATTGGCGTCACAAAAAGGTTAATTTGTCGCAAGAAATTTCCTGTTATTGCGTTTGTCATCAAACTGGCAAGGGACAGTCATAAAGCGAGGGTAGATTCAGCGTGGTTCTGAATCTAATAAAGGAGAAACCCTCATGTTCCGGAAATCCCATACCTTGAGTAAATTGACTGTCTTCGTCTCTGCCGCGTGTCTATCGGTACTGGCCTGTGCCGGTAAACATCACGATGATGATAAACATCATCATCGTCCCGATCACTCATACAAACATCAGCAACCGGTAGAGGTTGGTCCGCGTCCTTTTTATCTGGTGGAGGATATGGATGCGAGCCCGCTGAAACGAAAGTTGCAATCCTGCGCAAAAGGGCCCTTTCGTAAAACCGATTTTTCCATCGGTCATCGCGGTGCACCCTTGCAATTTCCCGAGCACACAAAAGAATCTTATGAAGCAGCCGCGCGTATGGGTGCGGGCATCATGGAGTGCGATGTCACCTTTACCCAAGACAAGGAACTGGTTTGCCGCCATTCTCAATGCGACCTGCACACCACGACCAACATCCTCGCAATTCCGGCGCTGGCTGCTAAATGTTCACAACCCTTCACACCCGCTGATCTCGCCAGTGGTACGCCCGCATCAGCGCGCTGTTGCACCAGCGATATTACTCTGGCCGAGTTTAAAACCCTGCAAGGAAAGATGGACGGTTTCAATCCCCGCGCCACGACTGTCGAGGAATATATGAAGGGTACGGCAGCCTGGCGCACGGATTTGTACGCTGACAAAGGCACTCTGCTGACTCACGCGGAAAGTATCCGGTTATTTAAAAAACTCGGCGTAAAATTTACCCCGGAATTAAAGTCAGCCAGCGTGCCCATGCCATTTGAAGGCATATACACCCAAGCCGATTATGCCCAGCAATTGATTGACGAATACAAAGCGGCCGGTGTGCATCCGCGCGATGTGTGGCCGCAGTCATTTGATATTCAGGATGTGCGTTACTGGATTCAAAACGAACCGCGGTTTGGCAAACAGGCGGTTTATCTTGATGATATCAATACGACGGATGAAGCACCCTCTCAGGCAGACCTTGAGTCCCTGGCTGCCGAAGGTATTAACATCGTTGCGCCGCCGTTATGGGCGTTGTTAACCCTGGATGAAGACAATCGTATTGTGGCGTCTGCTTACGCTGAGTATGCCAAGGCAGCGGGACTGGATATCATCGCCTGGTCCTTCGAGCGCGATGGTCCGTTAAAAAATGGCGGTGGCTGGTATCACCAAAGCATTCGCCCGGCGATCAATAATGATGGTGATATGATGGACGTGTTGCATGTGTTGGCAAAGGACGTGGGTATCATTGGGATGTTTTCCGATTGGCCAGCCACGGTCACCTATTATGCAAGTTGTATGAAGCTGAAATAATCGTAAACAAGCGGGACCGGGCGGTCCTGCTGGCTTAAGTGCGACGTTTTATCGTGATCCAATAATCGGTAAAACGTTGCACGTCCACCGGCAAGGTGGTGGCGAGGGAATCCAGGACGCGATCCGTATCCCCGATGGGGAACGCACCGGAAACTCGCAGTCCTTCCACACTTTTATCGGCGATTAAATAACCTCGCCGGTAACGTCCAAGGTCCGCAATAAAATCCGGCAGAGCCATATCGTCTATCACTAAAATACCATTCAACCAGCCAGGCTGAGTGCGATTCAGCGGAAAAGGTGTTTCGACAAGTTGCTGACTGAAGCGCGTGGATTGTCCTGCTTTTAAATAGTGAATATCTTGACTCGTCGCGGTACGGATTCCCAAGGCACCATCAAATAATTCAACTCGCGTCAGGTGGTCGTCGCACCTCAACGTAAAGCGTGTGCCGAGCGCGGTCACATCACCGTGCGCCGTGGCGGCAATAAATGGACGTGGGTGTGTATCTGTTGTGGTATTGATAAACACTTCGCCCCGGTGCAACACAATCCGCCGTTCCGTCGGAGAAAAGCGCAAATCAACCACCGAGTCAGTATTCAATGTCAGCTGTGAACCATCTTGTAATGTCACCGCGCATTGTTCGCCGACAGCCGTGACATAATCTGCTGACCAGGATTGCCAAGGCGCCGTGCGATAACTTATCCAGCCCAATCCGCCCAGCGCAACAGCGGTAGCTATGTGTTGCAACAGTTTGCGTCGCCCGGGTGAAGCGGGGCGTTCCAGGGTTGCCAGCCCGATTTCCGCAGACATACCCGGCGATGAGAATTTGCGGGTCACTTTTTCTACTTGCTGCCACGCATATTCATGGGCGGGATTTTGTTGACGCCAGGCATGCCAGGCTGCGCGTTCTTCATCGGTGGCGTCACCGGAGGTGAGCTGCACAAACCACAACGCAGCGGCCTTGAGCGCCTCCGTTTGCAGTGAATCGTCAGTCATGGTGGCGCAGTACACAATGCTGGATCGCTTTCGCGATATATTGCCGTACTGAGCTCACGGATACGCCAAGCCGTTCAGCTATCTCGGCATGGCGTAATCCCTCCAGTTGCAGCAAGAGAAAAGCATGACGCACATTGGGCGCCAAACCATCAAGCATAATGTCGATATCAATCAGGGTTTCCAACACCAGGGCACGGGTTTCGGGGGAGGGGTATTCATCCTCCGGCAAATGCGCAATCGCTTCCAGATAGGCGCGCTCCAAATCCTTGCGGCGTAAACTGTTGACCATTAAGCCGTGGGCGATGGTTGTCAGATACGCACGGGGTTCGCGGATAAAGCTCCATTCATCCTTCAGCAGTACTTTAACGAACGTATCGTGAACCAGGTCCGCTGCATCCCAGGTATTGCCCAGCTTGCTGCGTAACCAGCCGTGTAACCAGCCCTGATGGTCGTTATACAGTGCGTGAACGGCATGACTCTGACCCAGATTTGCCATGATGTGACCATGTTCCTGTGAGTGGCAGATAAGGTAGGTGCTGCAAATAAAAATGCAGATGATAATTGTTCGCAATTATCCACACGCTAGCTGTAATGTCAACGCGCGCGACAACGGCGTTTTGCCTTGAGTGGCATTCAGCGAAGGGTTAATTTTCGTTAGCAGGAGTAAAAAGCCGTAAGTGAACCAAAATTACTTTGACAACGTTGTCTCAACTACCAAAGAATGTCGGCTTCGTCAGTCACATAAAAGGATAAAGATAATGAGCGTATCAAGGTTTACCGCTGTTTTAGGTCTGGCCTCCTGCTTAGGTTTAGGTGCCTGTGCCATTGCGCCGGATCAGGCGACCCAACAGGTTTTCTTCGATGATTTCAGCTATACCACGCTGCAGGATTTCACAGCCAATGGCTGGTCAGTCAGAACCGAAACCGGCCACCCGGGTATTGCCGGGGCGACTTGGTCAGGGGAGGGAATTTCCTTCCACACGGATATTGACGGGACAGCGCAGGGCGCTATCCGCATGGCATCCGTCACCGACGGCACGGGCGACAATACTCGCCATACCCAGTTCTGCCACGCGCGCAAATACCGGGAAGGGACCTATGCGGCGCGGGTATTTTTCCGCGACGAACCCGAATATGGCCCCGACGGTGACGAGGTCATCCAGACCTTTTATGCCATCAGCCCATTGAAAGCGCCGATGGATAAAGACTACAGCGAGACCGATTTCGAATACCTGCCGAATGGTGGCTGGGGTGCGGACGCAAAACCGGCCATGTGGACCACAACCTGGGAGACCTTCCAATTGGAACCCTGGACCAAGGTTAATGAATTTACGCGGCAGGAAGGCAGCTACGCCGGTTGGCGGACCCTGGTATTTACAGTCGCTGATAACCGGGTGCGCTATTACGTGGATGGCAAGTTGTTTGCCGAACACAGCGAGAAGGTCTATCCGGAAGATTTTATGTCGATCAATTTTAACCTATGGTTTATGCCCAAAGGCGCGGACGATTCGGTGGGGCCGGTAGATTCACCGGAACGACGTGAATACCACGAAGATATCGATTGGGTGTTCCATAAAGCCGGTGTTGCCATGTCTCCGCAACAAGTGGAGCGGGCTGTGGCCGAGTTGCGCAAACATCAGGTGAAATATATGGATCAGGTTGCAGAACAGCAACCGCCCTTGCCATCGCCTTGCGGCCTGTAAATTAATCGGTGTGGATAACCGGAACGTCCATGCCGCGTTGCACGGCAGGGCGTTCGCCCACCGTGGTGAGCCAGCGCTGCACGGCCGGCATGGTCGCTACCAGATCCCCGAGAAACTCGCTGAGAAAAGTATCTGCATTTAAAGCCCAGGGATAAGCAGCCATATCAGCAATCGAATAATCATCGCCGGCGAGAAATGCATGGGTTTCCAATTGGCGTTCCATCACGTTGAGCAGGCGTTCACCTTCTTCCACATAGCGCTGAATGGCGCCGGGCAATTTTTCTTTGGCAAAGATGCCGAAATGGCCCAACTGTCCGAACATCGGGCCAAGCCCGCCGACCTGCCAGTAAAGCCACTCAAGGGTTTTATAGCGCGCAGGGCCACTTGGTGGAAGGAACCGACCGTATTTTTCGGCGAGGTAGGTGAGAATCGCGCCGCTCTCAAACAAGGCCACAGCTGGGCTCTCACCATCCACCATCGCCGGAATTTTGTTGTTAGGTGAAATGGCGGTAAAGGCCGGGTCAAACTGCTCGCGTTTGCTGAGATTGATAACCTTCACGTTATAAGGAACGCCCAGCTCTTCCAGCATGATCGAAATTTTCCGACCGTTGGGGGTGGTGTAGGTGTACAGCGTAATCATGGCATCTATGTCCTGCAGAATAGGGCTCCGGTATCTGGTATTCCAGTTTGAGCCGTCGATAACCATAGAAGCATTTTATGAACGGTTTCTGTGCGATATCACGCTCAGGAAATAGTGTTAATGGCTATTTAAGGAATTTGTCGTTACAGACATTTTTTTGTTGCGGCAGGGTTCACATTGACAGCGGTGATGGGGAAAACTACAGTGCGCAGATGTAACCGTTCTCACAAAAATAATTTGTCATTTGTGTGTCCGTTTTCATGAAACCGTACAAAATTTGACAAAAATTTAGCGCTTCCTTGTCATATTCCAGCTTTTTGAGTAGCCATGAGGCGCAGCTTTCGTTACTATTTCGCTAATTCTGATTTCAACACAGGTTCGCTCCCGAGAGTCAGCGAGCATGTTCAGGCGGGTGGCACCGACTTCCCCGCTGTTGTACCGGTCTCTCACCGTCGATGTCTGGTTGATGCATCGACGTCTCCCTCTGCCCTCCACATTGTGGAGGGCTTTTTTTTGCCTCCCATTGTCACAGTCCCTGGCTAGGTTATTTTCGGCATAGCTGGCATAATCGACGCCCCCGAATTTGCTGGCAATTTCGCGAGTAGTTCACGCCCGTCTCGCCGGCCTCTTGGCAGCGCCTCCGCGTTATGTAACTGAACGTTATGTAACACGTGCAACTTGTTTCAGGTTGTGTGGCAGATGTTGTTTATCTCGGGTGCGCTAACCTTCATTGTTTGAATCAGAGGATCAACATGCAACCACAGGTAAAACCCCGCAATCCTAATTTCTCCTCCGGCCCTTGCAGCAAACGTCCGGGTTATGACCTGACCAAACTGGATGTATCCACGCTTGGCCGTTCCCATCGCTCAACGATCGGCAAAGCTGCCTTGCAACGCGCTTGCGAAGACACCGCTGCCATCCTTGATTTGCCGGCTGGCTACCGCGTTGGTGTCGTGCCCGGTTCTGATACCGGTGCGGTAGAAATGGCGATGTGGTCAATGCTCGGTGCGCGCGGTGTGGATATTCTGCAATGGGAATCCTTCGGTAAAGGTTGGCTGAGCGATGCCACCAAAGAATTGAAGCTGGTGGTTAATGCGCACGAAGCGGATTACGGCCTGCTGCCCGATTTATCCAAAGTCAATTTTGAAAATGATGTGATCTTCACCTGGAATGGCACCACCTCTGGTGTGAAAGTCCCCAACGGCGACTGGATTCCTGATAATCGCGCGGGCCTGACCATTTGCGACGCAACCTCTGCGGTTTTCGCAATGGAGATGCCTTGGGAAAAACTGGACGTGATTACTTTCAGCTGGCAGAAAGTACTGGGCGGCGAAGGCGCGCACGGCATGTTGATCCTCAGCCCGCGCGCGGTCGAGCGACTGGAAACCTACAAGCCTTCCTGGCCCATGCCGAAGCTGTTTCGCATGACCAGTGGCGGCAAGTTGAGCGAAGGTATCTTCAAAGGTGACACCATCAATACACCTTCCATGTTGGCGGTAGCGGACTATCTCGATGCGCTGGACTGGGTAAAAGCCATCGGTGGCGTTAAAGAAACCATCGCGCGTTCAAACGCCAACCTCGCGGTGCTGGAAAAATTTGTGGCGAAAAACGCCTGGATCAATTTCCTGCCGCAAACCCCGGAAACCCGCTCCAATACCAGCGTCTGTCTGACCCTGGATGCAACGCCGGATCAAGTGAAGGCTATGGTGAAACTGCTGGATAAAGCAGGTGTTGCCTACGATATCGGCGCCTATCGCGATGCCCCGGCGGGCCTGCGTATCTGGTGTGGTGCAACCGTTGAACAGGCAGATCTCGAAGCGTTAATGCCCTGGTTGAGCTGGGCTTATCAGGAAGCTAAAAACGCCGCCTAAATTGCATGCGCCGGTTGTCGTATACGCCGGCGCCTATCTTTTGCCCGAAGAATGAGAAGGAAAGGTCATGTACAAGATCAAAACCTACAACCAGATTTCTGTGAAAGGACTCAATCGTTTCTCCCGTGAAAAATATGAAGTGGCCAGTGATATCGGTCACCCGGATGCTTACATCCTGCGCAGCCACAAGTTGCACGGCGAAGCCCTGCCGGAAAGCGTAAAAGCCGTCGCCCGTGCCGGTGCCGGTGTCAACAACGTCCCCGTAGGGGATTACACCAAGTTGGGTGTCGTGGTATTCAATTCGCCGGGTGCCAATGCCAATGCGGTAAAAGAACTGGTGCTGGCCGGTATGTTGTTAGCCTCACGTGGCATCTTGTCGGGAATGGAGTATGTGCAAGGTTTGACGCACATGACCGACGCCGAGGAAATGTCCAAATTACTGGAAAAAGAAAAAGCCAATTTCGCCGGCAGTGAGTTGCAAGGCAAGACGCTCGGCGTAGTGGGTTTGGGAGCCATTGGGTCCATGATTGCCGAGACTGCTTTGGCGTTAGGTATGAATGTTGTCGGCTTTGACCCGGCCTTGTCGGTTGAAGCGGCATGGCGTTTACCGAGCCAGGTGGGGCGGATGGAAAACCTGCAGTCGCTGCTGGCGCGCTCGGACTACATCACCCTGCACGTGCCCGCCATCGAAGCGACCAAACAGATGATCAACAGCGAGTCACTTAAAGCAGTAAAAACCGGTGCGGTGCTGCTGAATTTTGCGCGTGAAGCGATTGTTGACGCCCACGCGGTGATCGCAAGTCTGGATGAAGGGAAATTGCGCAAGTATGTGTGTGATTTTCCCGAGCCTTGCCTGCTGCAACGTCAGGATGTTTACGCCATGCCACACATCGGCGCGAGTACCGAAGAAGCTGAAGAAAATTGCGCCATCATGGCTGCAGACCAGCTGATGGATTACCTGGAAAACGGCAACATCAAAAACTCGGTTAACTTCCCCAGTGTGTATATGGATCGCAACCCGGGCACCGGCGCGCGCATTACCTTCTCTAACGACAATGTGTCCGGTGTGCTTGGCCATGTGTTGTCATTGCTGGCAGATAAAAAAGTCAACGTCGTGGACATGGTCAACAAAAGCCGCGGTGAGATGGCTTATAACATCATCGATGTTGAGCAAGCGCCCAGCGACGATGTGATTGCCGCTATCCGCGCTGTAGATCATGTGATTGCCGTGCGTGTCATCTAGGTCGCGATGTACAAACTGGTATTTTTCGTCCCTGAATCGCATCTGGAGATTGTAAAGTCCGCTGTGTTTGCGGCGGGCGCCGGGCGGATCGGACATTACGATTGTTGCGCCTGGCAAACGCGGGGAGAGGGGCAGTTTCGCCCCTTGGCTGGTAGTGATCCGTTTATCGGTAAAACCGGTGAGTTGGCAGTGGTGGCTGAATATCGCGTGGAGATGGTGTGTGCCGACGAGCATATAACCGGAGCCCTCCACGCGTTGCGTTCGGCCCATCCCTACGAAGAACCCGCCTATGATATTTGGCACTTGGCCGAGATTTCGGCTTAGTGGTATGGTTGGAATTCTCGTGTCTGGTGCCGGAACGAACTCATGAGACCTTTGTGGCAGTATTTGCAAAATTATCTCCAACCTAATCATTCCCTGACCCAGCAAGTGGGTCTTTATCCTGCCCAAGCCTCGGTGATGGTGTTATTTACCGATGCAGAAAATCCCGAAATGATCTTTACCCTGCGCGCCCAACATTTAACGAACCATCCGGGGGAAGTAGCGTTTCCCGGCGGCATGTGGGAAACCGGAGACAACACCTTGCTTGATACCGCGTTGCGGGAGAGTCATGAAGAAATTGGCTTATCGCCCGCTGCGGTGAAATTATTAGGCGCCTGTAAACCCCGTGCCACTCGCGCCGGTGTGCGTGTAACACCGTTTGTCGGTGTGATCGATCCTGCCATTGAACTCGTACCCTGCCCGGACGAGTTGGATGCGGTGTTTCGTGTACCCTTATCTGCTTTTCGTGCGGGTATTCAAACGCGCACCGATATCTTCTCTCATGCCGGTAAATCCTGGCGCGTGCCGGCATATCAACATGAGGGTTACGAAATCTGGGGTTTTACCGCCGCGTTAACCCAGGAAATTATCACCGCTGTATTCAATGCAACCGATGAAGTTCTGCCAATCGAATAACATTGTCTTTCCCAGTCAAGGAGTTTGCATCATGAAAAAAATTGTTACCGGTTTAATCATCTTTTGTTTCAGCCTATGGGCACATGCCGAGGTACAGACCAAAGTTATCGAATACAAGGTCAATGGCGAAAGCTTTACCGGCTACCTTGCCTATGACGACAGTGTGCAGGGCAAGCGGCCAGGTATCCTGGTTGTGCATGAATGGTGGGGGCATAACGATTACGTCCGTAAGCGCGCCGAGATGCTGGCGGAGCAGGGCTACACCGCCTTCGCGCTGGATATGTTCGGCACCGGCAAATTGACCGATCATCCTGATGAGGCCGGTAAATTTGTTCAGATGGTGATGAGCAATGTCGAAGTGGCTGAGAAACGCTTCGAGGCGGCCTACAACTTGCTGCGCAATCAGCCCACGGTAGACCCGGAAAAAATCGCGGCCGTGGGTTACTGTTTTGGTGGCGGAACCTCGTTGCACATGGCGCGCCAGGGTATGGATCTGGATGCGGTGGTGAGTTTCCATGGCGCCCTGGCGACCAAAACCCCGGCGCAAGATGGCGAGGTTAAAGCCGATTTACTGATTTTGACCGGTGGAGCCGACCCCATGGTGCCTGCCGAACAGGTAGAGGCTTTCCGTAAAGAGATGACTGATGCCAATGTGGCTTTCCGCATTTATACCTATCCCGGTGCCCAGCATGGCTTTACCAACCCGGACGTCACCGAATTGGGCAAACGCTACAATTTACCTCTGGCCTATGACGCAGCAGCAGATAAAGACTCCTGGGAAAAAATGCGCGAATTCCTCAAAGAGGTTTTCGCCAAGGAATAACACTCGCGTTCCAGCGGAAGCCTGTCGGTTTTCCGCTGGAGACTGTTTGACTTCATGGCGCCATCTGCCAATATTGACGGGGCAACACCGACCACACGACAGATTTTATAGGGCGGCCGATAAGAGTCATGATCGGTAGATCAACAGTTCTCCCACAGCCTGATGCTGGCGGGTTTCACAATAAGGCAATTAAGGATGAGTAATTTTCAAGCGCCTCTGCGCGATATCGATTTTGTCCTGTTCGAATTATTCGATTACGAATCTCACTGCCAGGTTTTACCCGGCGGTGGCGATCTCAATCGTGATCTGGCGACGGCGATCCTTAACGAGAATGCCCGGTTTTGCCAGGAGGTGTTGGCACCGCTCAACCCCGTTGGAGACAGCCAGGGGTGTCGCTGGCACGACGGGCAGGTCCAGACGCCGGATGGCTTTAAAGAAGCCTATCAACAGTATTGCCAGGCCGGCTGGCCGTCGATGACCCGCAACCAGGCTTACGGTGGCCAGGGACTACCCTTATCACTGGGTGTGGTGCTCAATGAGATGGTGGCCTCGGCCAATGCGGCCTGGGCGATGTATCCCGGTTTATCCCAGGGCGCCATGCATACCATTGAAGTTCACGGCACCCAATACCAGCAGCAAACCTATCTGCCGCGCCTGACATCCGGTGACTGGACCGGCACCATGTGTTTAACCGAAGCCCACTGTGGCAGTGACCTCGGATTATTACGCACCCGTGCGGAACCGCAGGCGGATGGTAGCTATCGCATCACCGGCACCAAGATTTTTATTTCGGCTGGCGACCACGACATGGCAGAAAACATTATCCATATCGTGTTAGCCCGCCTACCTGATGCGCCAGCCGGCACCAAAGGTATATCGCTGTTTATCGTACCCAAATTCCAGGTGAACGCCGACGGTAGCCTGGGTGCTCCCAATCATGTGAACTGTGGTTCGATTGAGCACAAGATGGGCATTCACGGTAATGCTACCTGCGTGCTGAATTTTGATGGTGCGACGGCGACCTTGCTGGGTGAACCCAACAAAGGCTTGAATGGCATGTTCACCTTTATGAACCTCGCGCGGCTCGGCACAGGCTCCCAGGGCTTGGCCTTGGCTGAAGCTGCCTGGCAAAAATCCCTGGCTTACGCGCGCGCGCGCCTGCAGATGCGGTCGCTGACGGGCCCAAAAAATCCCCAGGGTATTGCTGATCCCATCATCGTTCATCCGGATGTGCGCCGGATGCTGCTCACCCAGAAAGCCCTCACAGAAGGCGCGCGGATGCTCGCCTACTTTGCGGCAATGCAAATTGATATCAGCCAGCATGGCGCAGACCCGGCGGCTCGCGATGATGCCGAGGAAATGCTCAGTATCCTGACGCCGATAGCCAAAGCATTTATGACCGAAACCGGCTTTGAATCGACCAACCACGCCCTGCAATGTTTTGGTGGCCACGGTTATATTCGTGAGTGGGGTCTGGAACAGATCGTGCGTGATTCGCGTATTGCCAGCCTGTACGAGGGCACTACCGGTATCCAGGCGCTGGATCTGTTGGGGCGCAAGGTGCTGATGACCCAGGGGCAGGCGCTACAGGGTTTTGTCCGAATGATTGATGATTTTTGCCTGTCACAAGCTGATAACGACGCGCTGGCACATTTATGCAAACCACTGGTCGAATTGAAAAGTGAATGGCTGGGGTTGACGCAAAGCATTGGCGCTCGCGCCATGCAAAACCCTGACGAAGTCGGTGCAGCCTCAGTGGACTACATCATGTATTCGGGCTACCTGACACTGGCTTATCTGTGGGGACGCGCGGCGGCCTGTGCGCACCAGGCATTAACTGAAAAGCCTGAGGAGCAAGCGTTTTATCAAGCCAAGTTGCATACCGCCCGTTTTTATTACGAGCGGATATTACCGCGCACGCGCGCGTTGGTGCAGTCCATAAAATCCGGTGCCGACAACCTGATGGCCTTACCGGAAAGCGATTTTATCTTTTAATTTTTTGCCTCTTATCATTCAAGGATTATCACAGGAGTCAGTGAAGCATGTCGTTAAACTATAACCAGATCATTACCGATATTTTGGAATCGTCCTGTCGAGAGTATGCCGATAGTCCGGCATTTACCTGCATGAAGCAAACGCTGTCCTATCGCGACCTGGATCATTACTCAGCACGCTTCGCTGCCTATCTGCAACAATTTACGTCCCTGCAGCCCGGTGATCGTATTGCCATTCAATTGCCCAATATCCTGCAATACCCGGTGGCCGTGTTCGGTGCGATTCGCGCAGGCATGGTGGTAGTCAATACCAACCCGTTGTACACCGCTCATGAATTAAAGCACCAGTTAAATGATTCGGGGGCGAAAATCCTGGTGGTACTTGCCAATATTGCCAAGAATGCCGCCGCGATTATTCAGGAAACAAAAGTAGAGCAAGTGATCGTGACCGAGCTTGCGGATTTGCATTCGCCGGTTAAGCGCGTGTTACTGAATTTTGCAGTGAAACACATTAAGAAAATGGTTCCGCCATTTTCATTCCCGTTGCAGGTGAGTTACCGGGATGCATTGAATAAACCACAAAAACCCTTTCAGCCGGTAAAACGTGATCCCGAGGACGTGGCCGTCTTGCAATACACCGGAGGCACCACCGGTGTTGCCAAAGGCGCGATGCTGACTCACCGCAACCTCGTCGCGAATATGGTGCAGGTTAACGAGCACATGCATAAGGTATTCAGAAAAAATCAGGAGCTCTACATTACCCCTTTGCCGCTGTATCACATCTACGCCTTTACTATTCACTGTATGTCAGCCTTGTCGTTGGGCAACCATAACGTACTGATTCCCAACCCCCGCGATATCAAAGCGTTTGTTAAAACACTGCAAGGCCTGCCGTTTACCTGTTTTGTCGGTTTGAATACCCTGTTTAACGCGCTGATGCGCAATCCGGATTTTGTGAAACTGGATTTCAGTCATCTGCGTTTAACGTCGTCCGGTGGTATGGCCTTGACCGCAGAGACATCCCGGCACTGGACCGAAGTGACCGGCAGCACCATCAATGAAGGTTATGGATTGACGGAAACCTCACCGGTCGTCGCCATCAATCCGCCGGGTGGCATTCAGCAGGGGACGGTGGGTTTACCCATGCCGGATACGGAATGCAAAGTTATCGATGAAGATGGCAACACGCTACCCACTGGCGAACCCGGCGAACTCTGTATTCGCGGTCCACAAGTCATGAAAGGTTATTGGCAGCGACCAGACGCAACCGCAGAAGTATTGGATGCGGATGGCTGGTTCAAGAGTGGTGATATCGCCATCATCCAGGCCGACGGCTACATCAAGATTGTTGATCGCAAAAAAGATATGATCAACGTGTCGGGCTTCAAGGTTTTCCCCAATGAAGTGGAGGACGTGCTGGCTGGTCATCCGGATATTGTGGAAGCCGCTGTTATCGGTGTACCGGATAACGATGGGAGTGAAACTGTGAAGGCGTTTGTGGTCACCAACAATCCGTCGTTAACCATTGCAGACGTGCGGGATTATGCCAAGACCAAGCTGACACCCTACAAGGTGCCGCACCTGGTGGAATTTCGTAACGAATTGCCGAAGACCAATGTCGGCAAAGTGTTGCGTCGTGAATTGAAAGACCAGGAATCCAAAGCGGCTCAATAATAACAACGCGTTTTTTAACAAAGGTAAACCGCTATGTTCGGTATCTTCAACGAAACCATCATCATCCTGGTGGCACTTGCTATTGTCATTGTCGTCAAGGGTGTCAAAAGCGTGCCTCAAGGACAAAACTGGACTGTTGAACGTTTCGGAAAATTCACCCGTATGCTTGATCCCGGCCTGCATATCATTGTGCCCTTCGTCGATGCGATTGGGCGCAAGGTCACCGTGATGGAGCAGGTGCTCGACATTGAACCCCAGGAAGTCATCAGTGCGGACAATGCGATGGTCACCACCGATGCAGTGTGTTTTTATCAGGTTCTGGATGCAGCCAAAGCGTCTTATGAAGTAAATAACCTGAGTCATGCGATGCAAAATCTGGTGATGACTAATATCCGTGCAGTACTCGGTTCTATGGAGCTGGATGCGATGCTCTCCAATCGCGATGCCATCAACACCAGCTTATTGCTGAAAGTTGATGAGGCGACCAGTCCCTGGGGCATTAAAGTCACGCGCATTGAAATTAAAGACATCACGCCACCGCGCGATCTGGTCGATGCGATGGCCAACCAGATGAAAGCCGAGCGTGAAAAACGTGCGCAAATCTTGCGTGCCGAAGGCGAACGCGAGGCGGCCATTAAAGTAGCCGAAGGTGAGAAGCGCGCCCAGATTCTTAAGGCGGAAGGCTTGCGTGAGTCAGCGTTCCTTGAAGCAGAAGCGCGTGAGCGGGAAGCGGAAGCCGAAGCCAGGGCAACCGAAATGGTGAGCGAAGCTATTGCCAAAGGAAATTCGCAGGCGATCAATTATTTTGTTGCACAAAAATATGTGGACGCCTTGGGACGACTGGCTGCATCCGAGAATGGCAAGGTTATCCTGATGCCGCTGGAAGCATCAAGTATCATCGGCTCTATCGGCGGCATCAGCGAGCTCATTAATTCAGCCAAACAAAAACAATAATATCGGCAGGTACGGCTATGGAATTTCTTGCATCACTTGAACCCTGGCATTGGCTTTCATTGGGGATGCTGATTTTAATCCTCGAAGTGCTTGGTGCTGGTGGTTTCCTCTTGGGAATCGGCGTGTCTGCGCTGATTGTTGCTGCCGTGCTAGCGGTATTTCCTGGCCTTGTGTGGTACTGGCAATTCATCTTGTTTGCGGTATTGTCGATCGCTATCACCCTGGTGTACTGGAAAAAGTTCCGCCGGTTCAACAACAAGACCGAACAGCCTTTATTAAACTCGCGCACAGCCCGGTTGATTGGTCGCAGTGTTTCGTTGCTGACGCCGATTCAAAATGGTACAGGTAAGGTGCAGATCGAGGATGCGCTCTGGACGGTTACCTGCAATGATGACCTGCCGCAAGGCAGCATCGTTGATATTGTTGGCGCAGACGGAATGACCCTGCTTGTCAAATTGCATGACAAGTCCTTTGTGAATAATCCGGAATAACCCCGGGTGCGTGATTGGTTGCAGTGATGAAACGAGCATTGATTCTTTCCGGTGGTGGCGCTCGCGCTGCATATCAAGTGGGTGTGTTACAAGCCTTGGCGGATATCTTGCCGGAGGATGCACCTTACCCCTTTCCCATAATTTGCGGCACCTCTGCCGGGGCGATCAATGCGGTAGCCCTGGCGAGTCATCCGGGCACGTTTAAAGAATCTGTCGCCGGCCTGGCGGGTATGTGGCGCGACCTTACGCTGGATCAAATTTATCTACATGGCTGGAGCGACATCTTCAAAGGCATCGGTTTGATTGGATTGTCGTTGTTTAATGAAGGTGTCGGCCGCCAACGCCCGCTATCGATGCTGGACAACTCACCACTCTGGCAATTACTTGGCAGCAAGATCCGGTTGGAAAATCTGGATCACGAAATCGAGAAGGGCAAGTTGTTTGCCGTCAGCATCTCCGCTATGGGATATTCTTCCGGGCAAACCGTGAGCTTTTTTCAGGGACATCCTGACCTGGTCGGCTGGAATCGCTATCGTCGCGCTGGCATGCCTACCCGATTGCGCCTGGAGCATTTACTGGCCTCATCCGCTATCCCCACCATTTTTCCTGCTGTGCGTATCAATCGTGAATACTTCGGCGACGGCGCCTTACGTCAATTGGCTCCGATCAGCCCGGCGTTACATCTCGGCGCAGAATCGCTTTTCGTTATCGGCGTGAGCGGCAACCGCAAATCAGTCCACTGGGGTAAACGCAAACCGGTCCGGCACTCACCGTCGATGGCACAAATCGTCGGGCATTTATTTAACAGCGCATTTATCGATGCGATGGAAGGTGACCTGGAGCATCTGGAGCGTTTGAATCAATTGCTGAGCCTGATTCCCGAAAGTGAACGCCAGGCGAGCGGAATGGAATTGCGGATTGTAAAAAACAAAGTCATTTCCCCCTCGCGCCCGCTGGATGCTATTGCCGGTCGCAGCGTCCGCTATCTGCCGAACAGCTTGCGTTTCTTTCTGCGCACCATCGGTGCCACGGCAAAGGGCGGCGGTGCAACGGCGGCAAGTTATTTATTGTTTGTAAAAGAATTTATTACGGAGCTGATGGAGTTGGGTTATCAGGACACGATGTGGGAAGCGGAGAGTATTAAGACGTTTTTTGATGTGGATAAATAAAAATTGCTGGGAATTAAGTTAGCTGATTTTTAGTTTGTTGTAGAGGGATTTCTTGTTGTAGAGGAACTTCGTAGCACGTTTGTCATTAGCCCTTTTGTTTCGAAAACGCATGAATACATCCCTGTAGCTCCTTCAAGTCGTCCCTGACTTGAAGGTTTCGAAACAAA
>NZ_JBPYCU010000015.1:0-117283 GCF_051846955.1 Cellvibrio sp. ARAG 10.3 | reverse complement strand
TACGCATTCACCCGGCTCGGGTGTTGAAGTTGGTAGCTAATCAACTTCTTCAGAGAGATACAAGGTCGGATTAGCCGAAGGCGTAATCCGACACCCCGTTGTCCAGAATATACAAACCATATATATTCCATATATTTCCATCCCCGAGGAATCCCCATGGGCATCATCAAAATCACCGATGAGCTGCACGATGACCTGCGCGACGCCAGCCGCGCGATGGCGCGCTCGATCAATGCGCAAGCGGAATACTGGATGCGCATCGGCATGTTGGCGGAACTGCATCCGACGCTTAATTATCAACAGCTGACCCGCCGGTTGCTTAAAACCGGCACCATGCCCTTGCTGGAGCTGGTAGATGAACTCGATCAGGATTAAAGACGCGGAAGATCTCGCGAAGATGCGTCACGCCGGTCAATTACTCGCCCAGGTGTTTACCATGCTGGATGACTTTGTCCGCGAAGGCGTTACCACCATGGAGATCAACCAGCGCGTCGACAGCTTTATCACCAACGACTTACAGGCGCGCCCGGCCAGCAAGGGCCAGTATGATTACCCTTACGCGCTGAATACCTCAGTGAATGAGGTGGTGTGCCACGGCATGCCCAAGGCCAATGAGAAATTGAAATCCGGCAGTATCGTCAACCTAGATATCACCCTCGAAAAACACGGCTTTATCGCCGACTCCAGCAAGATGTATCTGATTGGCGAGGTATCGCCCGTCGCAAAGCGCCTGGTCAAGACGACTTACGAAGCCATGTGGGCCGGTATTCGCCAGGTCAAACCCGGCGCCCGCCTGGGCGACATCGGCCACGCGATCCAGCACCATGCAGAAGCCGCCGGCTACAGTGTTGTGCGCGAATACTGCGGCCACGGCATCGGCCGGCAGATGCACGAAGAACCCCAGGTTTTGCATCACGGCAAACCCGGTACCGGTGTGACCTTGCGTGAAGGCATGGTGTTTACCATTGAACCGATGATCAATCAGGGCGATTACCGGGTTAAAACCCTGAAGGACGGCTGGACCGTGGTAACCCGCGATAAAAAATTATCCGCGCAGTGGGAACACACAGTTGCCGTGACTGCGAATGGATTTGAGGTGTTGACGCTGCGGCCGGAAGAGCTGCCGTGATGTGATCCGGCCACACGCCAAGACCGAAGGAGAATCGTTGTTTAACGGTTCACCCTGGTGACATTGACAGAGGCCGGATGGTCAGCATTCGAGTAGCGGCGCTCGCGGTACAACAGTGACGGTAAAAGTACATTCGCCAGGGCCCGTTTCACTGATGCCGGTGTTGGTGGTTGCCGATCAAGCGATAACGTTCTGGATTGTGCATCGTAATGTGCAGCAACGGCGGTTTGATCGGGTTTCAGGATAGTGAACCGCTCTTGCTCCATCACCGCATAATAATCCTCAAATTGCATTATTGCCCGGCCGGGGCTGTGCATATCCTGCGTGAAATCCCGCCCTGGCATGGGGTGGACAGACGTGATGCCCATCAAGCTCAATAAGGTCGGCCCCAAATCAATTTGACTGGCTACCGGATGAATACGTTGGGGTTGAATATCGGCGCCGACAACCAGTGCCGGAATGTGAAATTTTTCTATGGGCACTAGATGTTGTCCGTAGACCCGATTGTCATGGTCGGCGACGATCAAAAATAATGTGTCCTGCCAATAATCACTGGCTCTGGCGCTGCGCATAAAATTTCCCAGCGCATAATCTGCATACTTTACGGCGTTATTAACGGTTTGTTTGGGCTGCTCGAACAGGGTAATTCGCGCATCCGGAAATTCAAACGGCGCATGGTTGGATGACGTAAAGATTAAACTGAAAAAAGGCTGCCGGGTTTGATGAAGTTGTGTTAATTGTTGGTGGGCCGTTGTAAACAGGTCTTCGTCACTGGCGCCCCAACTGCCGATAAAAGTCGCTGCAGGCATATCTTCCAGATCAACGATATCACTGAAACCATTGCCCGTAAAAAAGCCGCGCATATTATCGAAATGGGCTTCTCCGCCGTAGATAAATTGTGTGTGGTAACCGCGTTCGCTCAGCAGCCCTGCCAGCGTAAAAAAATTCTGTTGCGCTAAAGATAATTTGACCACGCTTTGCGCAGGAGTCGGCATAAAGCCACTCACCACCGCTTCAATCCCGCGCACAGAACGGGTGCCGGTAGCGTAAAGATTTTCGAACCACCAGCCTTCATCTTTCAGTTTTTCAAGTTCAGGGGTTACCGCCAAACCTCCCAGGGATTCAACGAAGGTTGCGCCCAGGCTTTCCTCCAGAATAATGACCAGGTTGAGCGGTTTGATGCGTGGCTTAGTGCTGATCTGTTCGTGCAGGGTGGGGTACTGATGGCTGCGGAATTCATAGGACTTTAACCAGGGCCAATCCAGGGCGGTGTTTATGATCTCGGCGCGAGGCAACTGGCCATAAACATCACTGGAATGGGCTTCATGCTTCAAACTGTAAGCCGCATACAACACCGAATAACTTGAATTAATTATCAGGGAATTAACCAGAGGGTCGCTGGTAATCGCGAAGAGTGCAGGGTTGGCCGGACGGTGATCCGTCGTTGATCGGATAGCGGCAAACAGGGCGAGGATCACCAGGGGCCATGTCAACCACAGCCGTGTGTCTGGCCAATAGTGGAATGAGGATTTGTTCGATACAAGCCACGCGCAATGAACAGGCCGGAGATCAGCGTGAGCAGCATGCCGCCGACGAAAAAGCCGCGAAAGCCGTTCCATAGAGTGCTGAAAACTTCCTTGGGATATTTCAGGTACTCCAGGAATAAGCGGTTAGGCCTTACGTCGTATTGCAAAATAAATCCAGGTGTCGCCAACTCGATAAAGATCAGCAGGATTAACCCGAGCAAGCTCCAGCTGTAGGTAAAGATCCACCAGCTTCGTTGAAAGGTTTTCCGGGCCCAGAGTGGCGCCAGGATAACGGGAGGTACCAACCATAACGCGATAATAATCAAATCCGCGCGTAGCCCCTGGAGCAAGAATGTGGGCCAATCAATTACCGCCAGCACACGCTCGTGTTGCCACCCGCCCAGCGTCAGTCGCGCCAGGCTGAGCAGCAACAGGCCTGTCAGCATAAAAATAAACAGCAGCTGAAATGGTCCACTGATGCGGGCAATTAACGGCTGCTTCTGCAATCGGGTATTCATAGGTGGGCCATCTTCATACGGGATTAACAGAGTATGAGGGCCGCAGCTTAAGGCAAACTTAAGGCGCTTAGAGTGCAGATAGGACGCATTTTCTTTGCGCTGGCCTGCCGGGTGGCTGTGGCAAATTCCTGGCGCCACGAGGTGTTAAGTTTTCCTTAAGTTTGCTGTTCTATCGTGCAACCTGAAGTACATTGCTACAGGTTGCCGCTATGAAAGACGTGACTGACTCGATAGACAATGCCGGTGCAGAAACCTGGCAAATTCCGCATCTGCCACTGATCACCAAACCCCATTTCACCCTACATGCACATCGCACCCTGGATAACCAACCTGATAGCGAGCGGGCAGTACTTGAAGAGTATATTTACCAACGATTCTTGCAGGTACACGACGCGCATGTAACCCACTTTTTGCCGTTGATTGTCGGCTTGCGGTGTCATGCTGCCTATAGCGCGGCTGTCGGGCTGGCTCCTGCGGTTCAGGGTGCGCATCCCCAATATTTATTTGCCGAACGTTATCTGACGCAACCTATTGAAGCGGTTATCGCCAGCCGCCTTGGCTGCACGATTGAACGTCATCGAATTGTAGAGATCGGTAATCTGGTCTCCAGTTGGAAAGGCAGCAGCCTGTTGCTGTTTATCTTTCTCAGTGAAGTGATCGAGCGCCTGGGTTATCACTGGGTGTTATTTACCGCAACGCGCGAAGTTGAAGCCTTGCTCACGCGTTTGCGCTACGCGCCGGTGGTGCTTACTGACGCGGACCCCGGCAAGTTGCCCGATGCCGGTGAAAGTTGGGGGCGGTATTACCAGCGCCAGCCGCGGGTGATGTTTGGTGATGTACGTTCAGCCGTGAGTAAGGCGCGGACCAACTCGTTGTATCGCGCTGCGGTGTCAATGATGGAGAGCCAGATCAATAAGGTGTGTTTGCAATACCAGGCACTTCTGCTCCTGAATAACGAGCAGGTTTCAGTTGGTTCTCAGGATGCCGGTGCCGCTGATGAATAAAATTCTCTCTGCACTACATGCCCATGCTAGCCGCACACCGGATGCTATTGCATTGCAAACCAGTGACCGGTCGTTGAACTACCTGCAACTTACCCAACAGATAAATTTGTTGGCGCAATGGTTGGGGCAACAACGAATAAACCGCGTGGGCTTGTGGGGTGAAAATTCCCCGGAGTGGATTATTGCCGACCTGGCGGCTTGGCAGGCAGGCGTCACTGTGGTGCCGCTACCGCAGTTTTTTTCTGCAACGCAGCTACAGCATGTGATGGAGAGCGCACGCCTGGACGGCGTTATTTCCTGTGGCGATATTGCGCCGGTTATTCATTCATGGGAACGAACGGCCACACCCATTGACGCTATCTCGCTTGATACAAAAGGCGATCCTGTGCGGGAATTGGAGAAGACTGCTAACACCCTGGCAAAGATTACCTTTACGTCCGGCACGACGGGAAACCCCAAAGGTGTTTGCCTTTCGCATCAGGCGATTGAACAGACAACGCTCGCATTGGCGGACAGATTTTATCCCGCTACAACCCGTGCGACATTACACCGACACCTGAACCTGTTGCCCCTCAGCACACTGCTGGAAAATATTGCCGGTGTGTATGTGCCGCTTTATCTGGGACAGTGCGTTCTGGTTTTTGCAGGCGCCGCACTGGGATTGCACGGCAGTTCGCAACTATCGCTGCCGACCCTGCTGGGAGTGATGCACCAATACCAACCGAACAGTCTGATCGTGCTGCCGCAAATTCTGCAGGCGCTGGTGATGGCGGCGTCCCGTGGTTATTCAGTGCCGGTCTCGCTGAAATTTATCGCGGTGGGCGGTGCGCACACGCCGCGACAATTAATACAACAGGCGCGTTTATCCGGCATGCCGGTATATGAAGGTTATGGTTTGTCCGAGTGCGCGTCTGTGGTCAGTCTGAATCATGCGGCGCAAGATAAAGTCGGCAGTGTCGGCAAACCCCTGGCGCATGTTGAGGTAAAGATTCAGGACGGTGTCATTCAGGTGCGCGGCAACGGATTCAGCGGCTATCTCGACCAGACCGGCGCGCAAGATGAATGGATCGATACCGGTGATCTCGGTTATATCGATGAAGAAGGTTTTTTATTTATTACCGGGCGCCGTAAAAACCTGTTAATCAGCAGTTACGGCAGAAATATTTCACCGGAGTGGATAGAAGCCGAATTACTGTTGAGTCCGCACATCAGGCAAGTGATAGTCCTGGGCGACGCGCAGGCATACTGCGCCGCCATCATTGTACCGACCACACCGGAGGACAGCCCTGAGGCAATAGTACAGTCGATTGTTCAGGTCAATGACCGGCTTCCGGATTACGCGCGCATCAGAAAATTTTTTCTCACACCCGAAACCTTTACGCCCGCAAACCATTTACTGACTGATAACGGCCGCTTGCGCAGGCCGGCCATTGCTTCCCGCTACGCACAGGCCATTGAGGCATTGTTTGCGGAGCAACCCGTTCATCAAACTCAACCCATTCCAGATCAACAAAAACCAGCTCAATACGTTACGGGAGCTATCTATGACATTTTTTGAACGCCTGCAAATGGAAACTCAAACAGAACGCCACTATTTGTTGGACTCTCCATTAATCAAACGCTGCATCGGCCAAGGGCAATTCAGCTTGCAGGAATATATTGCGTTCCTGACGCAAGCCTATCACCACGTCAAGCACACGGTGCCACTGCTGATGGCGGTTGGTAGTCGTCTGCCCATGGCAAAGGAAACTTACCGGGTCGCTATTGCGGAATACATTGAAGAGGAATTGGGTCATCAGGAGTGGATACTGAACGATCTCGCCAGCTGTGGCGAAGATAAAGAAAACGTGCGCAACAGTCGACCCAATCCCGCGACAGAATTAATGGTGGCTTACGCTTATGATACGGTTATGCGCAACAACCCGATGGCATTTTTCGGCATGGTGTTTGTATTGGAAGGTACCAGTATAAATTTAGCGACCCAGGCCGCAGACATCATTCAGCAGCATCTCAAATTGCCCAACCAGGCGTTTTCCTACCTGCGTTCTCATGGCAGCCTGGATCAGGAGCACATGATATTTTTTGCAAAACTGATGAATGGTTTAACCGATCAACAGGATCAGGATGACGTTGTGCATGCAGCGAGGATGTTCTTCCAGCTTTATGCAAATATTTTCCGTTCGATTGAGCAGTTGCCTTCGATGGCGGCTGCCTGATGTACCGCTGCCTGAACCGGGGAGGTGTGTGATGAAATTATCTAACAAACTTATCTTGCTGACAGGTGCGAGTGGCGGGATCGGACACGCTATTGCGCGGCGGCTTGCAAAACGCGGTGTCAGGTTGATTTTAGTGGGGCGTTCGGCCCAGCGGCTGAATCACCTGGCCCGTGAATTAAATCTGCGTGCTGGCGGTGGTTTTGTCTTATCCGCGGACATCACGACATCGGCCGGCCTCGATATTATTCGCACTGCCTTGATGGCATTGCAGGAACCGCTCGATGGTCTAATTAATTGCGCCGGAGTGAATGTCTTCAGCTTGCTACAGGATACAGAAACGCACGAGATAGAGCGGCTTATTGCAACCAACGTCACCGCACCGCTGCTGTTGACTCGCCTGGTTTTGCCTTTTATGAACCCGGTCGACGGTCGAATTGTGAATCTGGGTTCGAGCTTCGGCAGCCTGGGTTATCCGGGTTACAGCGTGTATTGCGCTAGTAAATTTGCGCTGCGCGGTTTCAGTGAGGCCATGCGCCGTGAGTTAGGTGATAGCCCTATCCAGGTGGCCTACCTTGCTCCACGTGCGACACAAACCGATCTCAACAGCGCCAGGGTGAATGCGATGAATCAGGAGTTGGGTAATGCGGTGGATGCGCCGGAGGTAGTGGCTGCGGAACTGGAAAAGATGCTGACAGCAACGCACATGCATGATCGTTATATCGGTTGGCCGGAGCGTTTGTTTCTTTGGATTAACAGCCTGTTGCCAGGGGTAATTGATCTGGCATTGCGCAATCAATTACCCGTCATTCGCCGCTTCGCTCAAGCAGGCAACGCGAAAGCCTTGCCGACAACGTCAACGCATTCCCTGTAATCAGTCATTCATGAGGTGATTTATGAAAAAATTATTGAAGATCATGTGCATTGTGATGGCAACCTGGATCTCGACAAACCTTCAGGCCGAAGAGTTGGCAGCAGATATTGTGTATCTGCAAACCCGATGGGCCGAGATCAAATATCAATTGCCGGAAAAAGAACAGGAAAAAGCCTTTGACGCGCTGGTTTCCGAAGCCGAAAAATTGCGTGCCAGCCATCCGCAAGAGGCGCCTTATCTCATCTGGGAAGGAATCATTCGTTCAACCTATGCGGGAGCGAAAGGCGGTCTGGGCGCACTGGATCAAGTCAAGCAGGCTAAGAGTTTGTTTGAACAATCCATAACCCTGGCGCCGGATGCTATGGCGGGTTCTGCTTACACCAGTTTAGGTTCGCTGTATTATCAGGTGCCGGGCTGGCCGCTGGGGTTTGGCAACCATAAAAAAGCCGAAGCCATGTTATTAAAAGGCTTGAGCTATAATCCTGAAGGCATTGATGCGAATTATTTTTACGGCGATTTTTTACTGGATCAGAAGCACTATCAACAAGCGTTGCAGGTGTTTGAAAAAGCATTGGCAGCGCCGCCACGCCCAGGGCGGGAGTCGGCGGATGAAGGCCGTAGAAAAGAAATTGAACGGGGTATCGCAGCGGCGAAAAAACATCTGTGACAGGTACGCTAAAGCATGCAAATTCTGCTGGTAGAAGACGATGCCTTATTGGCAGATGGCATTATCAATGCGGTCAGGCAGGCTGGCTTTGTGGTGAACTGGTTGTCATCCGGCAAGGCGGCCTGCAGCTATCTCGTGGCTGAACCGCCGGATATATTATTGCTCGACCTCGGTTTGCCGGACATGGATGGCATGGAGGTCCTGAAACTGGTGAGACAAAAAAAATTACCCACACAAGTATTGATCCTGACCGCGCGCGACAGCACCGACGCCAAGGTGGCCGGCTTGGATTGCGGTGCCGATGACTACCTCACCAAACCCTTTGCGCGCGCAGAATTACTCGCCCGGTTGCGGGTGCTTGAACGGCGGCTTGGTAATGCATCCTCTGCCATCATCAGCGTGGGTGCTTTGAATCTGGATACCACGCATCAACAGGTGTGGCTGGACGGAGAATCCTTGGCCTTGTCCCGCCGTGAATACATGCTGTTAAAAGCCCTGGTTGAACATGTCGGGGTTATCCAGACCAAAGAAAGTCTCGAAGCCAAGTTGTATAGCTGGGGCGATGAAGTTGCCAGTAACGCCATCGAAGTACACATTCATAATTTGCGCAAAAAATTACCGGATCAATTTATTCGTACCGTGCGCGGCATCGGCTACATGGTGCCCCATCCATGAGATCCATTCGCCGGTTTCTGATTATTACCTTGCTGGCCATAGTGACCCTGGCCAATTTTGTTGCGGCGGTGCGCGGTTATCTGGGAAGTATGGATGAAGCGGAGCGCTTGTTTAACCAACGCATGATGCAGCAAGTGGATTTGCTCAACTACGCCTTGTCAGGATTAACTGAACAGGTTCAACACCAGCACGATATTTTGCTCTTGCCGGAGCGCGAGCTGGATCAGGGCGCCTCCCTCGAACTTCAATGGGTGGCTAATGATGGACAATTATTAGCGCGGTCGGCGGCCATGCCAATGACGGTGGTGGCGCCACTGAAAGCGGGCTTCACCTTTGTCAATTTTGATCACTACCGTTGGCATCTATTGATAACGCCAAGTGCGGATAACAACAGCTGGTTTATTCTCGCGGAGCGGGATGATCAGCGCTATCGTCTGGCTGAGTCGATGATCTTGCAAGCGGTATACCCGATGGTGCTGGCCATTCCGATTATCGGTGCGGTCATCTGGCTGGTATTGGCAATCGGGCTGAAACCCATACGCCGATTGGCGGAGGAATTACGTCAACGTGAAGCAACTGACTTGCATCCATTGGACCAACATGACATGCCGGTGGAGCTAGCCCAACTGGCGCAGTCCGCAAACGATTTGCTGCGTCGTCTGGGCGCATCTTTTGCGCGCGAAAAACGCTTTTCCGGCGATGCCGCTCATGAGTTGCGTACGCCTATCGCGGCCCTGAAAATTCATTGCGATAATTTGTTGCAGGAGCAAGCTGTTCCATCGGATACAGCCCTTCGGTTACAAGCAGGTATTCAACGCATGCATTACCTGGTGGAACAAATCCTCGTGCTTAATCGGACGGCACCGGACCATCTTATGGGGCAGTTTGAGCCGGTCAATTTAACTGCTCTGGTGAAAGAAATGATCGCCGAACACAGTGCCGCGCTGGAAGCAAAACACCATTATATTGAATTTGATGGTGATGAATCCTGGGTGATGGGTGACCGCCTTGCATTAGAATCACTCGTCAATAATTTATTGGGCAACGCGATCAAATATACCTCGCCCGGTGGACGCATTGCCGTCAACACCTGGTTGCGAGGTCGCAGCGTGGTGCTGGAGGTTATGGATAATGGGCCCGGTATTCCAGAGGGGCAGCACGAGCGGGTATTTGACCGGTTTTATCGCGTGGGCGGTGATCGCCATTATTCCCACACACCCGGTTGCGGCCTGGGATTATCGATTGTCAAACAGGTGGTGGATTTGCACGATGCCTCTATTCACCTGACGCCATCCCGTTTCGAACACGGGCTGTTTGTAATGGTCACCTTTGCGGCCTATGTGCCTTCCGCACAGGATATAAAAAATATGCGTAGCAATCCGCTTTCGCACACTCACAGGACTTTAGGCGATGACACTTCTGCGGATGAATAGCCGACGAATCGGTTGCTTGCTGTGGTTGTGCGCGTTATTAACCTGCGCTTCGGCCCGGGGCGAAGTGCCGATATTCACCCTGGAAATACGCGATCATTTATTTTATCCCTCAACCCTGGTTGTGCCCGCGCGGACCAAAGTGAAATTGATTGTCATCAATCGCGATACGACGCCGGAAGAATTTGAAAGTTACGAGCTCAACCGGGAGAAAGTCATCATGGGGGGCGCAAAGGCCACAATTTTTATTGGCCCCCTGGCGCCGGGGGATTATCCGTTTTTTGGTGAATTTAATCCCAAGACAGCGCAAGGCATGATTCGGGTGGAGGACTGATATGGTTGAGGCCGTATTACTGGTTCTGCGCGAAATTCTCGAAGCGGCCATGATCATCAGTTTGTTGTTGGCGTTGAGTCGACAATTAAACCAGAATCATCGCTGGATTCTTATCGCGGTGATGATTGGCTTGCTGGGCTCCTGGCTATTAGGTCATTACGCCTATGCGATTGCTGAAGCACTCGATGGGCAGGGGCAGGAACTGCTCAACGCGAGCTTGTATCTTGCCGTCATCCTCAGCGCCATGCTGTTGAGCTTGCATATCATTCCGCTGAGTATTGCCGTATGGAAAAATCAATTGCCTGACGCCGCGCAAGGCTACGTTCAGCACTCTCTGTACGGTTTGTTTATTGTGACGGGGAGTTGCTCTGTCGCCCGTGAAGGATCAGAAATCTGGATCTACCTCTCCGGTTTTATTCATCAGCCCGCTGTGCTGGAATCCGCCCTGATTGGTGGTGCGATTGGTGCCGGTATCGGGGTGAGCCTGGGCGCTATTGCGTATTACCTGTTTGTCTTTATGCCCAGGAAATATTTCCTGCCGTTATGTCTGGTGATGGTGACCCTGGTGATGGGTGGGCTGGCCATGCAAGTGGCGAAACAGTTAATGCAAATCGGCTGGCTGGATTCGACCGCGCCCTTATGGGATAGCTCATTTGTTGTGAGTGAACAATCCTGGCTGGGTCAGTTGCTGTATGCATTACTGGGGTATGACGCCAGCCCGGACGCGACGCAGGTTATCTTCTACCTGGTAGCCATCTTGCCGACACTGACGGGTATTCTGTGGCACGCGACGCGCCTGAAGGAGAGTCATTATGTACAAAGGTAAGGTGTTGTTGCTGTCAGCGTTTCTGTGTGCAAGCCAGATCACCCATGCGGATATGGCGCGGGTTTATCACCCCTATATTGAACAGCAGGAACGCGAACTTGAGTACGGTCTGGTGTGGCGCGACCTGGGTGGTGATCCGTTGTTATTGCAACGAGCAGGCGTAGGTTACGCCTGGACTGATCGCTTGTTCACGGAAGTGTATGTTCTGAATGAATCCATCACCCATGAAGACCAACGCATTCGCGGTTATGAAGTGGAAGTGAAGTTGCAATTGACGGAGCAGGGAGAATACTGGGCAGACTGGGGGCTTTTATTGGAAGCGGGCACCGCGCGGGACATCAGCCAACATGAACTCGCGGCGGGTTTGTTATGGGAAAAGGCGTTGCCGGGACGCTGGGTTGCTGCAGCCAATGTCCTGCTGGAATACGAATTCGGCAGTGATGTCGACAACGAAATTGAAACGGCACTGCGCAGCCAAATCCGTTTTCGCCACCGTCCCGAATTTGAACCCGCGATAGAAATTTATCTGGATGATCAGGATTGGGCAGCTGGCCCGGCGCTGATCGGCGCAACACCCTGGGGCGCTGGTAAACAGCTTCGATGGGAGTTGGGCTTGCTTTTCGGTCTGGATGACACGACACCCGCCAGCAGTTTACGTGCTGCTATCGAATTTGAATTTTAACAGCCAGCTTAATTAATAGTTGTTCTGACTTTTTGAAATTCATGCACAGCGTTGACAATACCAATAATTTTTTCTGCTTATTTTTGTGCAGAAAATAATACATAGCGTTCGCCATTTGATTACGAATGGTGCGTTTCGATTTTCTTTGGTGCATCCCAACATACTGCTTTTTCTGCCACGTCAAACGTGTTAATAATGCGGGCGTGTGACCTTTTTATTGCATGTTTTTCCATTAGTGAGAGTTTCTTCACATTGACATCGCTGTCAATGGGTTGCTCGCTATATCGCATTGAACACAATAAAAACGGCGCACACAAAAACTGTGGTAACTCGGCGATGCGCACGCGTTCGGTCAAAAAAGTATGCGGCATGCAAATGTCAGACATACATAGCGCGGTGCATTTTAAAAAAATATAGAAGAAGCTTATTACTATGCCACCACTCACACGGTTAGCCGCCGTGGCAAGGATCTTTTTGCCTACGGTTTTGTATATCTTCGCGCATCCTGCTGCTGCGCATGTCAAATGGTTTTCTGAATCCGGTTCGTCAGTTTATCCGCCGGGGTTTTCCAACAGCGAATTAATAACGGCGATAACCTTGCTGTTGTTGTTTTTGGTCGTGGCCGCCTGGCTGAATGGCCGGCTGTTGAAATTCGGTACCCGCTATTTTTTACCCTGGTGCCAACAGACAAAGCCCTTGGGTTTTGCGTTGTTACTCTTGTCGATTTATTTTCTGGGCTGCGCTTTCTCCGGCGTTATCCTGGCTCCGCATATTGCAGCCAGCCCGGGTGTCACCGCGCTCTGTATCGGTTTGCAAGCTTTGGTGTCCATCTTGCTGTTGCTCAACCGCGCGCAGGAATTAATGGCGGGGTTAATCCTGTCGTTGTTTTTAGTGGCGGGTATTGTGGATGTGACATTTTTGCTGGAGTACGTCTTACTGTTAGGCATAGCCTGGTTGCTTTATTCCACGCGGCAGATTCCCCAGGAACATACAATGAGGCTCCTGCGTTGTGCTTTGGGGTTGTCATTGGCGGGCCTGGCCTTAACTGAAAAATTATTGCAGCCGGCATTGGCACTTAATGTCCTGCAACAATATCCGCTCAATTTTATGGCCCATCTGGGCGTGCCGTTCAGTGATATCTGGTTTGTCCTGGCAGCGGGGATGGTGGAATTATTGGTGGGCTTGTTGCTTATGCTCGGTTGGTTAGTGCGCATCACAACGGTGGTGTTATTGGCTTTGATGATCGCTAGCAACAGCTACTTCGTGATGATTGACAATCATGCGTTAGCCTTGATGGAGTTCATCGGACATTTGCCGGTTTTTGCAGTAGGCATTTTGTTGTTGAGTTACCCTGGCCTGGGCAGCTTCACGGCACCGGCTCGCTCTGCCGATGTGGCAGAGCGAGAATTAACGCTGGAATCCGGACGGTAGTGCGGTGAAATTATTTGGCGGCGGGTGTGGTTTTTTTGGTAGCAGGTTTAACACCGATTTTGCGTACGCTGTTACCCTCGATTTCAACGATGGTCCACACCATACCGTTCCATTCCACATGGTCGCCGACGACGGGTTTGCCACCGATCATTTGCGTAACCAACGAGCCAAGGGTTTGTTGGCCATCGAGGTCGCCGAGGTTAAAGGCGTACAGCATGGCCAGATCTTGCAGTTCGGCATCGGCTTGCAAAATAAAATCGCCGAAGAAGCTCAGGTCCAGGTTGCGCTTGGGCGCTTCGCTGAATAATTTGCCCAGGTTCGGAAGATCGTACTCATGGCCGATAACACAAATAATGTCGCCCGCCATCAACCGCGTACTACCGGAGGGGTGCAATAACTCTTTATCGCGAAACAGAGCGGCGATGCGTGTGTTTTCCGGCATATGCAATTCGCGCAACGCGGCACCGATACACCATTTCTCTGCCCCCAGTTTATAAATAAACAGTTCCCACTGGCTGGCCAGGTGAATCTCCAGTCCGGCCCGCGAAAACGGCATGGGAACCGAGGGGACCACTACATCAGCTTTTTTGGCCGCGAAGGTCAGGGTGGTGCCCTGCAGCAGCAGCGACACCAGGACAATAAAGAAGGCCACATTAAAGAAGAGCTGCGCGTTTGGCAGGCCCGCCATCATCGGGAACACCGCCAGGATCACCGGCACCGCTCCGCGCAACCCGACCCAGGCGATAAAACTGCGCTCGCGCCAGTTAAAGTTGCGGAACGGCAGCAGGCCGATCAGTACTGACAGGGGGCGCGCGAACAGGATCATCCACAGCGCCAGACCCAGGGCGGGCAGGGCGATGGGCAGTAGTTCGCTAGGGGTAAGTAATAACCCCAGCACCAGGAACATGCCGATCTGGCTCAACCAGGCGAGGCCGTCGAACATATGCAGGATGCCGTGGCGGTTGCGGATCGGGCGATTACCCAGCAGCAGGCCGCACAGGTAGATCGCTAGAATACCGCTGCCACCCAGCGCGGTGGTGATGCCGTAGATAATCAGGCCGCCGCTGACGGCCAGTAACGGGTAGAGTCCGTCGGCCAGCTGCATCCTGTTGATCAACTGCAACAACAGCCAACCGCCGGTCAAGCCCAGCAGTATGCCGAGGCCGAACTGTTGCAGCAGCTGGACCAGGAAGCCCAGATCAAAACCGGTCTGGCCGGCGGCAATCATATCGATCAGCGCGATGGTCAGGAACATCGCCATGGGATCGTTACTACCGGATTCAATCTCCAGGGTGGCGCTGACCCGCTCGTTCAGGCCCCGTCCGCCCAGCAGGGAGAATACCGCTGCCGCATCGGTAGAGCCCACGATGGCGCCGATCAATAAGCCCTGCATCAAATCCAGCTTGAATAACCAGGCCGCCAATACACCCGTCAGCCCGGCGGTGATGACGACGCCCAGAGTCGCGAGGGACAGCGCAGGCCAGAGGGCCACGCGAAAGCTGGCAGCGCGGGTCCGCATTCCGCCGTCGAGCAGGATGACCGCCAGCGCCAGGTTGCTGACCAGATAGGCCATTGGGTAGTTGTTGAACACAATGCCGCCGACACCGTCTACACCGGCGATCATGCCTACGGCGAGGAAAATGACCAGAATAGGAATGCCCAGGCGAGAGGAAAACGAGCTCACCAAAATACTGGCTGATACCAGTATGGCGCCGATTAAAAGAATTGTGTTGATAGTACTCGCGTCCAAGATAAAGCGGTTCCTGTGGGATAGTTAGCCGTCGTGTTACGCAAATCGCATGCCAGAGCGATTTTAACCTGAGCCCGCCGCAAACTGTCAAAAGAAGATTGTCCCGGCGCGATACCAGTCTGTCACGAATTCTTCACGTCCGCCTGTCATTCTGCGCGGCACAAATCCTGAATCGACAATTACAGTGGGCGACTATGTTGGATCTCGGATGGGCAGAGCTGATGTTTCTTGCAGTCCTGGCGCTGGTGGTGGTGGGGCCGCAGGATTTACCAAAGCTGGCGCGCGCCTTGGGCAAATTGTGGGGGCGCTTGCAGCGCTTTTACCGCGACTCCCTGCACCAACTGCACAAGCTGGAAACCGAGATGGATCTTGCTTCCAAGCCGGACCAACGTAACCAGCCATCGTATTACGACCTTCTGCCCGAACATGTGCGGCAGGCGATGGAGCAAGCCGAGCCCAGCCGCGATGCCGCACATAATCAACGCGTACAGGCCATGTACGAAGAAGCCATGGCGGAGGTGAAAGCGGCTCACGCACCTAAAGTTGTACAAGATAGAGACGCTGCGCAAGATAATGTCAGCGCAGATTCAAAAACGGCGGGATAAAGAATGACGACGGATTCCGTAGATTTAAGTCGCGCGCCACTGCTATCGCACTTGCTGGAATTGCGCCGCCGCCTGTTGCAATGTTTATTGGTATTTTTTGTCGTGTTTATCGGCTGCTATTTGATGGCGGAAGATATCTATCATTTTCTGATGCAGCCGCTGGTCCAGGCGTTTGGTGAAGAGTCCGGGCGGCGAATGATCTACACCGGCTTACATGAAGCGTTTCTTACCTATTTAAAATTATCCTTTTTTGCGGCGTTATTTTTTACTTTGCCCCTGATCCTGATTCAGGTATGGAAATTTATTGCGCCGGGTTTATACCGCAACGAAAAGCGAGCCGTCTCTGTTTTGTTTGCGCTCACGCCCGTTTTGTTTGTGCTGGGTGCAGCACTCGCGTTTTACGTTGTTTTTCCCATGGCGTGGGGATTTTTTATCAGCTTCGAAAGTGAAGCGGTGGCGGGTGCTTTGCCGGTGCAACTCGAAGCGCGCGTCAGCGAATACCTAGGCCTGGTGATTCAATTGATATTGGCGTTCGGTTTGAGTTTTGAATTACCGATTGTTTTATTGCTCATGGCCCACGCCGGCATGATTGATTCCGCCACCCTGATCGGCGGGCGTCGCTATGCTGTTGTTATTATCTTTGCCGTTGCTGCTTTTATCACACCGCCGGATCTGATTTCCCAGATCGCCCTGGGAACACCCATCCTCTTGCTCTATGAAATGTCCATTTGGCTAATCCGCCTGCAAGAAAAGCAGACCCTGAAAACCGCCACTAATCTACAGTCCAAAACCTGAATTACATTTACTCCACACAAAAAATCTTCAAACTATTTTATTTGCCCTTTCCCCTTCCCCATTTTTAATAAAACCATTTTCCCCGCAAAGAAAGTTTTTTCGCGTGTCGTTATTCGTTTGAGTTATTGATAATAAAAATAAGTCGGAAATGTCATCTAAGTGACGCAGGATTTTCATAAAGCAGACGTAACCTCCACAGCCGAGACATTGTGCTCATCGCCAAATAACAATACCTAACCGTGGAGATTACCCGATGAATAATAGTTCAGAACTGTTGGAAATCACAAACGCTTTACCGGTAGAACCTATCGTTAACCGCCGTGATTTTATTAAAGGCGGTGCCGCTGGTGCTGCGGCTATTTCGCTCGCCGCTATGGCGAATTCTGCCAGTGCATTTACCAGCGACTACGGTCCTGTTGCACCGGTTGCTGATGAAGTAACCGGTTTGCCGTTGTTGCAATTGCCGGAAGGTTTTAAATATTGGTCTTACGGCTGGACCGGCATGATCATGAAAGACGGCACACCAACCCCGGGCGTTCACGACGGTATGGGTGTGGTTGCGGCGCAAGGTAACACCATCGCGCTGGTGCGTAATCACGAAGTGCGCGGCGCAGGCACCGCCGTAAAATCACCGGCAATGTATAACCCGAGCGCGGGCGGTGGCTGCAGCAATTTATTGTTCGACGTATTAAATGGCCGTTGGTTGGCATCCTACATGAGCATCAGTGGGACCTCCACAAACTGTGCCGGTGGTATTACCCCCTGGGGCACCTGGTTGACTTGTGAAGAAACTACATCAAGCTACAACGGCATGACGCACGGCTGGATTTTTGAAGTGCCCGGTTTTGGTATTGCGAAGCCGGAACCTATCAAAGCCATGGGCCGTCGCGCCCACGAAGCCACTGCCACCGATCCGGTAACCGGATATGTATACATCACGGAAGACGCCGGCACGTCATCAGGTTTTTATCGCTACCGCCCGGACATCTACGGCAATTTGTTGGCCGGCGGTGTACTGGAAATGTTGAAAGTAAAAAATGCCGATCAAGCTAACCTTACTGCTAGCTATCCCGATGGCACAACCTGGGATGTAGAGTGGGTCACCATTGACCAGCCGGAAGTAATCAATCCACGCAATTACACTCAAGGTTATAACAAAGGTGCCGCACGTTTTGCACGTTTGGAAGGTGCGTGGTATGACACCGGTCTGGTGTATTTCACTTCAACCAGCGGTGGCAGTGTTAGTGGTGGTCAGGTTTTCCATTTCGATCCGCGCCGCGAAAAACTCACCCTGGTATTTGAAAGTCGTAACAATACTTCTCACCCGGTGATGCCGGACAACATGACCATCAGCCCGCGCGGCGGCATTTTATTGTGCGAAGACCGCGGCGGCATTTCCCGATTGATGGGCTTGAGCCAGGCGGGCGATGTATTCGAATTTGGCCGCAACAATATGATGCTTTCCGCCGCCGATGCAGCGGTTGTTCACAGCAAATTCCCCGGTACAGAAACACGTATCAGCGGCGGCAATTATGTCGGTTCCGAAACCTGTGGTGCCTGTTTCCACGACCGCTGGTTATTCGTGAACATTCAAAACCCCGGTGTGACCTTTGCTATTACCGGTCCCTGGAATGACGGCATCCTGTAACAAGATGCGCGGTGCGGGGAATACATTTGCTAAAACACACCGCACCGCGCGACAACTTATTTATTCACTGTTTATCAAGAGGAATTATGTATGAAACAGTTTTTGACTGCGTGTGCAGTGTTACTGCTGGCGATGAATGCCAACGCATTACCCAGCTACTACACCGGTGAAATTTCGGGCTCCGGTATCTATGAAGACACCTTGAACAGCAACAGTGCCTGGGTAAATCCACCGGTGTTCGGCTTGAACAGCAGCAGTAAAGACGTGAGCTTGTGGGGCTACAATGCTAACGCAGGTGACGAGTTGTCATTGGACGTGAGCAGCCTGGGTGATTTTATCGGCGGCATCAGTATTTATTACGGCGAGGTCAGCAGCGAGGACTTGTTGTTTGGTTTGTTCAACAACAGCGGCGATTTTGGCTTGGTGGATTACATCGCCGGCACGTCAACGTTTATGGCGGATTCATCGCTGAGTGACATTCGTCTGGATCTGAGCGGATTTTACACCATCATTGTTGGTGGAAAATCCGCTTTCGGCTGGGATGATAACTACAGCTACACGATGAACGTCACCGCCGTGCCGGCACCAGGTGCATTGTTGCTCTTGTTGACGGGTTTGTTGAGTATGGTGGTTTTGCGTCGCAATAAAACCTTGCGTTGATTTTGGGGAAGAAACCAGCTCCTACGAGCTGGTTTCAATACTATAGAGGCTTAATATTCTGCTATAACGGACTTCGTAGTTCGTTTGTCATTAGGACATTTATTTTGAAAACGCATAAATACGTCCATGTAGCTCCCTCAAGTCGTCCCTGACTTGAGGGTTTCAAAATAAATGTCCTAACGCCAAACTTGCATTGTGCCAGCGGGAGGTTTCCAAATCGTTCTTGGAAAGTAAGATTTAATCGTCAAGACTTCCCTTCAACCGAATCCGCTTTCTTCAGTTGATTACTTTCTTCTGTGTCACTACTCACATCACTTACGCCTTTGCGAAAGCTTTTAATACCTTCTGCAAGATCGCCCATCAATTGGGGAATCTTCCCGCGACCGAATAGTAATAAAAAGAGCACCGCAACCAATGCAATTTGCCAGAAACTTAAACTCATGGCGCCACTCCTCTGGGGGGATAAGCAAAAATAGAAGTCGCTATTGTCCCAGAGGCCCGTGACGAAATGATGACGTAGGTTAAGCCGCCAGCTCCAGAATGCGGCGTGATGCATCCAACGTAATATCACCGTGCTCGCCGAGTTTTAACAGATTATGGCTTTGGAGTTGTGCAACCAGTTTGTCGATAGATGCCGTTTCAATCTGATAATCGCGCAAGCGTGTCGGTGTGCCCATTTGTTCAAAGAAATGACGTGTGGCCGCAATGGCAGCGTCAATAAGTTGATCTTCATCAGCGTGTTGCAGGTTCCATACGCGGCGACCGTACTGCAACAGTTTTTCGCGTTTTTGTTGACGCTGGTGTTGCATCACGGCGGGCAACACGATGGCGAGGGTCTGGGCGTGATCCAGGCCGTGGAGCGCGGTAATTTCATGGCCGATCATGTGCGTCGCCCAATCCTGTGGTACACCAACGCCGATGAGTCCGTTCAGCGCCATGGTCGCAGCCCACATCACATTGGCGCGAACGGTGTAATTGGTCGGTTCTTCCAGGGAGCGCGGCCCTTCCTCGATCAGGGTCAACAACAAGCCCTCGGCAAAGCGGTCCTGCACTTTTGCATCAACCGGAAAGGTTAAATACTGCTCCATGATATGCACAAATGCATCGACGACGCCGTTAGCCATTTGTCGTGGCGGTAAGCTGTAAGTGGTGGTGGGGTCGAGCACAGCAAATTGTGGATACACCAGCGGACTACCAAAGCTTAATTTTTCCCGGGTGCTTGCGCGCGTAATAACGGAGTTGCCGTTACTCTCCGTGCCGGTGGCGGGCAAGGTTAAGACGCAGCCCAACGGCAGGGCTGATGTGACAGGTGCATGTTTGGCGAGAATATCCCAGGGTTCGCCATCAAACTCTACGGCGGCAGCAATAAATTTTGTGCCGTCGATAACGCTGCCGCCCCCCACAGCCAGTAAAAAATCAAGATGGTTTTCTTTTACGGTGGCAGCGGCGCGCATCAGCGTTTCATAGCGGGGATTGGGTTCTATGCCGCCGAACTCAAACAGTGGGCGATCTTTTAATGCCTCGACCACTTGATCATAAACACCATTTTTCTTGATCGAGCCGCCGCCATAGGTAAATAGAATTCGTGCATCAGCAGGCACCAGTTTCGTCAGCTGACTGATTTGATGTTCGCCGAAGACAATGCGGGTGGGATTATGGAAGGTGAAATTCTGCATGGTATTAACCTCTGTGAACTTGGGTATTTACAGGGCCTGGCACAGGCTCAGGATTATTGACAACGGGAAAGGCAGCGCGCGCTAAAAGTCAGGCGCGCTCAATCAGTAATTCTACGTAGCCATCCACAATCTCATGGGGCAGGGCGGTCAGCGCTTGCCCGCTGCACGGGCCGGCGACGCACCGACCGTCTTCGATAATAAATAAAGCGCCGTGGTTGGCGCACTGGATCATGGTATGGCTGACATCAAGAAACTGGTCTTCAACCCACTCCAGCGCGATGCCGGTATGTGGGCATTGGTTGCGGTAGAGATAAACCCTGCCGCGCTGTTTAATGATGAAGACCGGTTCGCCATTAACAGTAAAACCTTTGCTGCCTGGGTCGGGCAGCGCGTCGAGGTGACATAGCCGGTGGCGCCGCACCATTATTCGCGGGGCGCAGCAAGGGTCAGTTTGCGTTGCATCATCTTGCCGTTGCGGACGATATGCACCTCAATCTTGTCGCCCGGTTTATGGCGCTCCAGCGCACTCATTAATTGATCCTGATCGGGCGTGACTTTTTTGTTGATGCCGACAATGACATCGCCTAATTCAATTTGCCCCCACGCATTGCGGGAGAGACCTTCCAGGCCGGCCTTGGCTGCGGGTGAGTTCGCTTCAACGCGCAGGATCGGAACGCCCTGGATGCCACTTTGATGCGCCCAATGATCCGGCGCCAGCGCGACGCCCATCACCGGGCGCACAATTCGCCCATGGGCAATCAATTGGGGAACCACTTCTTTCACCGTGTTAACCGGAATGGCAAAACCGATCCCGGCACTGGCACCGCTGGGGCTGTAGATCATGGTGTTGACGCCTACGAGCTGTCCTTGTGAGTTGAGCAATGGGCCGCCGGAGTTGCCCGGGTTAATGGCGGCATCAGTTTGAATCACGTTGGAGATGGTACGTTGATTGGGGGATTGGATCTCGCGGCCCAGTGCACTCACGACGCCGGTGGTCAGGGTCGCATCCAGGCCAAAGGGGTTGCCGATAGCTAATACCTTACGGCCTACGGACAACTGGCTTGAATCGCCCAAGGGCAGCGCCGTCAGCTGTTCTTCCGGGGCGGAGATCTTGAGCACCGCCAGATCCCGCTCCGGCGCAAGGCCGACCACCTCGGCAGGCCAGGTGCTTTGATCCTGCAAGGTAATCATTACTTTTCGTGCGCCATCGACCACATGGAAGTTGGTGACTATGTAGCCGCTCTCATCCCACACAAACCCGGTGCCGCTGCCGCGTGGTACCTCAAGTAAATTCAGTGAGCGGGGGTCGCGCACCAGTTGTTGGTTGGTCACGAAGACAACACTGGGGCGTGACTTTTCAAATACTTGAATGGTGTTGCGTTCATCGTCCGTGGCGAAATCGGCCTGGGCGTTGGCAACTGCCACGCCTCCAGTGAACAGAGTCAGCAGTAACCAACGCATTATTTTCATGCAATCCTCCAGGGGCGAAGATGAGACAGGCGTGAATCCGCCAGGCTTATGCCTGGCGGCTGAGAGCTTCGATCCGGTCTTCCAGCGGCGGGTGGCTGGCGAAGAGGCGACCGAATTGTTGCTTGAATCCACCGCTGATACCAAAGGCTTTAAAACCGTCGGGCATAGGATTTTCCGCACCGGCTTTCACTTCAGCTTGCAAGCGCTGCAGTGCGCGGATCATGGCGCCGCGTCCGGCAAGGTGAGCACCGGCGGCATCAGCACGGTATTCGCGGTAACGCGAGAACGCCATAACGATCATGGAAGCCAGGATGCCCAGCACCATCTCGGCAATAAACGTGGTGACATAAAAGCCGATACCGTGGCCATTTTCATTTTTAAGGATGGCGCGGTCTACGGTGTGGCCAATGATCCGGGCAAAGAACATCACAAAGGTGTTCACCACGCCTTGAATCAAGCTGAGCGTAATCATATCGCCGTTAGCGACGTGGCCAATCTCGTGGGCCAGCACTGCGCGGACTTCATCGCGATCAAACCGCTGCAGCATACCCAGGCTCACCGCCACTAACGCCGCATTACGGTTCCAGCCGGTGGCGAAGGCGTTGGATTCCCGGGCCGGAAAAATCCCGATTTCCGGCGTTTTGATGCCGGCTTTTTGAGATAGCTCCACTACGGTATCCACCAGCCATTGTTCATCTGCAGTGCGTGGCCGCTCAATCAGCTGCACGCCCATACTTTTCTTGGCGATGAATTTGGATAGCAACAGAGAAATAATAGAGCCGGTGAAGCCAAACACGGCACAGAAGATCAACAGTGTTTGCAAATCCAGGTTACCGGTTTGATCCAGGTAACGCCCTACACCCAGCAAACTGAGGGTGATGCTGGCCACCGCAATGACAGCGATGTTGGTCAACAAAAAAAGGCCGATGCGTAACACGATAATTCTCCTGTATGAATGGATGAGCTTGAGACAAGCTCGGCAGGACGAAATATGCGTTCGGCTTGAAAATTTTCAATGGGTGGATGGATATGCCAGCGGAAAGAAAGGTAAAGAAAAATGGCCACTCAAAGAGTGGCCCAAGCAACCGTGGTTAGCCGAGAGTCCAGGAGCGGAGAGCTCCACACTCTCAAGGAGAAGATCCGGCGATCAGCTTGCAGGGAGATCACCTTCACGACTGTCGCACAAGAGATGTTGTGCAGCAGCTGTGAAAACAATAACCATTCTCATTTTCGGAGTCAACGACTTTGTTGGGAAATATTCTTATTTCACAAGGCGCTGCCTATAAGAAAGATTCTGGCGTCATTATTTGGCGTCATTAATAACTTTTCGCGCTAAGTGCCAGCAATTGGTTATTCAGTTGATTGATCTTGGCTGCCATTTCTTCGATAAGGCCGAGGCAAATCTGGGGCTGATGGTCGATCAGGTCAATAAACTCTTCCTTGCGTACCGCCAGGACGGTGCAATCGCTGGTGGCGACCACTGAGGCGATACGCCGCTGGCGGGTGAACACAGCCAGTGCGCCGAAGATCTCGTCAGCGTTCACTTCACCCACTTTGACCCCATCGCAGATGGCATCTGCGCTACCTTCGAGCAGGGTGTACACCTTATCAGCGAGTGCGCCCTGTTGAATGATGGTTTCACCGGTTCGGAAATGCATAAAACCCGCCGTCGGCTGAAATTCGGCGCGAATCTCCTGGGCCAGTGCCTGCTGGTAGATGCTCACCTGGCATAGCAGGTAATACGCCCAATGCTTTTGCAGGCGTGGATCGCCGTTGACGTGGTTCACCAGGTCATCGCGATCATAGGGGGTAAGGGTAACGGGAGAGGTGCAACTGAATTGACCGTCGGGCAGGCTCAGGGAGCGGGGCAGGCCCAGCAAGTCGCCTTGTTCGAAGAAGGTAATGATCTTGCCGTTGACCCGGTACTCTACCTGCCCGTCAGTGACGTACAGCAGGCCGGTATGCGTCTGGCCCACAAACAGATCATCGGACTGATCAACCGTTACCGGTTCTCCCGACGGCGATAACTGGGCGAGCAAAACCTCGGTCAACCCACGCAGTTTGACGGCGAGATCGGTAATGGTGTCTGATTGCTTGCTGGGTAGGTGCATGAGTCCCTCGATTGGCTACAAACAAAAGCATAGTGATGAACAAGCTTCATTGTAGCTTGTTCATAGCGATTGTCTGTGCGATCTGCTGACAATGCGCGTCAGGTTGCATTGTCATGGGATATCGGAGCCTGTCAGGCTTCGCTCAGGCTTTCCTGTTCCGCTTCAGCTACCAAACGGGATTTCATGTCCGGCGGCAGGTCATTCCAGTGCACATCCATCAGTGCGCCTTGCAGAGCATAAAGCATCACCTTGGAGACATTGATATGACGTGCTTTAATGCGGCGATACGCCTCAACAGCACCGGTACGACTGAGATCCGAGTAGGTGTTAATTCCGATAGCATGAAGGATATTTACGGACGCCATACCCAGGTTTTTCAACTGGAGTAATTCACTATGACTGCTAGTCATACAAGGCACGCTCCACTTATTATTTATCATTATTTTTTGTTGGCCAGGGAACAATTTCCATTTATAGCCACGCGTTATATTACATACTTAATAGCATTGCGCAAATACTTCTTCTGAAACTCCTGATTGACTTCTCGCGTTTTGATGAAAAATGGCGTAAAAAATATTTTCCAATGAGCCTGCGCCCTGATAATGACCAATAACCCAAACACCCACATCGACACTGATCTGTTATGCGGTATTGATAATAAAGAACTCATGGAGGTTCCATCCCCGCGTTGCCGCTTGCATCGCGGCGTTGTGGGGCCATTGCTGCACTTGTGTGAGGCTGCACGGGATGCTGGTTTTGATTTGCAGGTGGCGAGCAGTTATCGCACGTTCGATCGACAGTTACTGATATGGAATAACAAGGCCAGCGGTCATCGGCCGGTATTGGATGCCGCCGGGCGACCATTGGATATTTCATGCCTGTCGGAGCGGGATCTGGTTTTTGCGATCCTGCATTGGTCTGCTTTGCCTGGCGCATCGCGGCATCATTGGGGTACCGATCTGGATATTTATGATCGGTCGCTCATTAGTGAAGACTACGTTGTCCAGCTCACTGTGGCGGAAACGATTGATGCGGGTCCCTTCGCACCTTTTCACGCATGGCTGAATGACATATTGGAAAATAATAATACGGGTTTTTATCGTCCTTATGCGCTGGACCTGGGTGGTGTATCACCGGAGCCGTGGCATTTGAGTTATGCACCGCTGGCTAATGGTTATGCCCAACAACTGACTGAATCCGTGTTGCGCGAACGCATTGAAACGAGTGACATACAATTGAAACACGCCATCCTCGATAACCTGACGGAAATTTATCAACGCTTTGTCTGTGTGCCGTTAGGATAATGTTTAAAAAAATCGCATGGAGTAAGAATCTTGAGTGACATGAATGCGGAAGCCGGGCGATCAACAGCAGCCGGGCGACCAAAAAAATCGCGCGCCGGTATTTTTAGTTGGATGTTATTTGATTGGGCGGCGCAACCTTTTTTTACCGTCATTATTACTTTTATCTTTGGTCCTTATTTTGTTTCCCGGCTTGCGCAGGATGCTGCAACAGGTCAGGCGGCCTGGGGATATACCATCACTGTGTCGGGCATTATTGTTGCTGTGCTCGCCCCCATGCTGGGTTCTGTTGCTGATGCCACCGGCACGCGCAAGCCCTGGATTGCGGTTTTTGCGCTGATCAAAATCATTACCCTGATGCTGCTCTGGTTTGCGAGCCCCGGTTCTGATTTATGGTTGCCTGCCATGTGCATTGTGCTGGCGACAGTTGCCGCTGAATTTTCCATTGTATTTAATGATTCCATGATGCCGCGTCTGGTACCCGAAGCGGAGATTGGTCGTATCTCCAACCTTGGGTGGGGCCTGGGTTATCTCGGTGGGTTGGTTGTGTTGTTTACCGTGCTGTTATTTTTATCCGGCAGCCCGACGGATGGGAAAACATTATTAGGTTTAGAGCCCTGGTTTGGGCTCGATGCTTCTCAGGGTGAGGATGCACGAATTACCGGTCCGTTTTCGGCACTGTGGTATCTCATTTTTATCTTGCCGATGTTTTTGTTCACGCCGGATGGCGGTAAAGGTTTACCGCTGAAAAAGGCGGTCAAGTCTGGTTTGGTTGAACTGAAAAATACCTTGGTGGAATTGAAACAGCGTGCTGGTGTGCTGCGTTTTTTTATCGCGCGCATGATTTATCAGGACGGTGTGAACGGGCTGCTGGCATTGGGTGGAACCTTCGCGGCAGGCATGTTCGGCTGGCAAACCATGGAGATGGGCATTTACGGCATCTTATTATTGATCGTCGCTATCGGTGGGTGTCTGGTAGCCAGCTGGCTGGACGCGCACCTCGGATCAAAACGCCTGGTGTTATTGAGTCTGATCTGTCTGGTGACTGCCTGTGTCGGCATTATTTCTACCGGGCCGGGTTATACGTTATTCGGGTGGGTGCAATTGGCACCGCAGGATTCCGGCACTCTGTTTGGCACGGCCGCTGAAAAAGCCTATATTTTATTTGGGCTGTTGATCGGCATTGCCTTCGGGCCGGTGCAGGCATCGTCCCGCTCCTATCTGGCTCGCAGTGTGTCTCCTGAAGAGGCGGGGCGCTACTTCGGTATCTATGCCTTGTCCGGGCGGGTCACCTCGTTTCTTGCGCCCATGTCCGTTGCTACCCTGACTTTATATACTGATTCCGCGCGCATCGGTATGAGCGCGTTGATTGTATTTTTACTGGTAGGCTTGCTGATGTTGTGGGTAACCCCATACCCGGCCACTCGTCGGTAAAGGCCATTTCGACATTATTTGGCGGCCTGATGCTGCGCAAGAGATAACCCTATGCGGCCTGATTCTGATCATCTGCAATCTGACTCTCCCGTGCTGGCCCGCGATATCTGGCAGTTGATCCGTCGCGAAGCGGCGGATGCCAGCGCACGGGAGCCAATATTGGCCAGTTTTTATCACGCGACGATTCTTAACCATCCTTCCTTTGCGGCGGCTATCAGCTTTCATCTGGCCAACACATTGGACAGCCAGGCCATGCCGGCCATGATGATCCGCGAGGTGTTTGAAACGGCGCTGGTGGCAGAGCCACAGATCGAGTCGGCGATGCGCGCCGACATTTGCGCGCATCGCGAACGGGACCCGGCCTGTAACGAGTACTCCATGCCCTTTCTATTCTTTAAGGGTTATCAGGCTTTGCAGTCGTATCGTGTTGCCCATTGGCTGTGGCAGCAAGGGCGCCAATGCCTGGCGCTATATCTGCAAAACCAGATATCCCAGGTTTTTGATGTTGATATTCATCCTGCTGCGCTGATCGGCAGTGGCGTCATGATTGATCATGCTACCGGTGTGGTCATGGGGGAAACGACTGTGGTCGAAGACAATGTATCGCTGTTACACGGGGTTACTCTGGGCGGGAGCGGTTGTACCAGCGGTGATCGTCACCCGAAGGTGCGGCGCGGGGTATTGATCGGTGTCGGCGCCAAGATTCTCGGCAACATTGAAATCGGTGAGGGGGCGAAGATCGGGGCGGGAAGCGTTGTGCTGGAAGCGGTTCAACCGCATACGACGGTGGCCGGCGTGCCGGCGAAGGTGGTGGGACGGCCGAATGTCGAGGAGCCTGCGTTAGCGATGGATCATCATTTGAGCGAGGATGTCACGGGAGGTCCTTCCCCCCATGCGGACTGACAAAGCGCCGGGAATCAGGCGCTACGTTGACTGATAAAGCTGGCTCCTGCGTCATCTTCATCTTGGCCATGCATCAACCATTTGAGCACGGCGATCCGACTTTTCAGCATTCCCTGATAGGTTTCAAGCACGATCTTGTTGGGGCGAGGGTGTTGCTCCATGTTCGTGATGCGGCCCGTCAAAAACGCAATATCCTGTTCGACTTTAGCGCGTACGGCGGAGGTATCGGTGAGTTGACCGGCTACCAGGATCGGTTGTTCGTTAGCTGTTTTCATGGTTCCGTCCTCGCTGCGATGGCTGCTGTTGTGCAATAAAAACCGGCTTCTGTGTCAGGAAACCTGCTCCTGTTACAGGAAGCCGTTAGTCGCTTGGCCCTGGTGCTACAGAGTGAGGGGTTCCGCAAGTATGGGTTCAGAGCGGGGCGCCTGCCAGTCAGAAATCAGATTGTTTTGTAACAAACAGAAATGTTGATATCACCAAAGTGGATGGGGATGATGAGCTGTGTGTCAGTCCTGTCCTGGTCGTTAAATGCTATCCTCAAAAGACATTATTGAGCGGGTGAGAAATTATGGAAACGGGAGAATTTGACATCATCTTTCGTGGCGACATCGTCCTGGGGCACCAATTGCAGGATGTTAAACAACGCTTGCAGCAACTATTCAAAGTTGATGCAACCAAGGTGGACGCCCTCTTTACCGGTCGCCCCGTGCCACTCAAGCGCGGCCTGGACGAGGCGACGGCGAATAAATACCGCGACGTGCTGCTTAAAGCTGGTGCCCAGGTGGAGGTGTCTCCCGCAGGGAATATCAAGGCGACGCCCCGGCCGGCACCCTCTGTTGCACCGGCCCGGCCGAGCGGGTGGAGTCTGGCACCGGTGGGAGCTTATCTCTTGACGCCGACGGAGCGGCCACGGTCGAGTCCTGTTTTGATCGACACCGGGTCTATCAGTTTGCGTCCTGTCGGCGGCAATCTTCTGGACGCCGGTGAGGTAACAAAAACGGAGCCGGCCCGAGTGGTTGCGCCTGAGCTTGATGTGGCGGAAGTGGGCGCGGATCTGGTGCGCGCCGAGGAGAAGATGGATCTGCCACTGTTGGAAATTGAGGTTGAAGACTGGGGGTTGGCAGACGTTGGTGCGGACTTGATTGCACCTGAGGAGCGTCCCGTAGTACCCGGTGCGCCGGTCATTGTTGGCGATTTCGGTTTGGCCCCGGTCGGTAGTGATCTCGGACAAATCAAACCAGAAATTAGACCTGTAGTGCCGGACATCAGCAAGATTCGCTTGGCAGATTAGCGCATCGCGAATGATTCATGTTTCAAAAAAGGAATCTCCGGATTCCTTTTTTATTGCCAAATTTTTATCTCTGCTTTTACTGCATCGCTAGTAATTCTGTTAAATTTTCCGACGTTTAATTCATCCCGCTTTTTTATTTTTACGTTTTCGTTTAACGTAATCCGAATTGTTTTTTTGCTACTGTTTTTCTCAAAAAAAAGTGTCGATAAATTTTCCACTTTTTTTGGGCATAAGCCGCACGCTACCTGATGGAATGTAAAGTTCTAAAGGAAAATTAGCGCTCCCCTAAAAAGGACTTTTATGCCAATCGCGGGTCTTTTATACTGCGCACGCTTTACTCAATAATTACGGGTGACAGGGCTGGGGATATTAAACATTATCCCGCCGTTAAGTTGCCCGGGAATATTTTTACTCGCCAGGGAAACGTCTTATGTATGCCGAAAAAGTGCGCGAAATTCTCGCCAAACACAGTCGCCTTGATGTCGACGTCAACAGCCTTAAAGAAGACGATGATCTGTACGATTTAGGACTGACGTCCTTGACCACGGTTAATATCATGCTCGCTATTGAAGATGCATTTGATATCGAATTTCCCGATAGTAAATTAAACCGCAAAACCTTTAACAGCATTGAATCGCTGGTAGAGGTTATTGAAGAATTGGTTGATTGACAGGATTCAATTAATCGCCCGGGGAGTTGCCCTATGTGGCTGGTTGCGCAACCTATCTATAACGCGGACCAGTGGCTGGTAGAGAATTACCAGCCACCATTGCCAAAAATGCTTGCCAACAACAATTGCACTAACGAGTTGCACTAACAAAAAAGGGATCTGAAGATGAGCGCACCCGCCACCCTGGATGAAATCAGTTTTGCCACACTGCTGGAGGTTGTTCACGCCCTGGGGCGTGATGTCGTACGACCCGCCGCTGTCGCCGTTGATAAAGACGCGCGCTTTCCCCACGAAGCCTTTACCGAATTCAAAAAGCACAAGCTGCTCAGCGCCTACGTGCCACGACAGTACGGTGGTATGGGGTTAAGCATCACCGAAATCTGCAAGCTCTGTGAAATCCTCGGTGGCTATTGTGCCTCTACGGCAATGATCTTTGCGATGCACCAGATCCAGGTAGCATGCATTGTCCATCATTGCGAAACGTCTGATTACTTCCAGCATTTCCTGCGCGAACTGGTCCGCGAGCAATACCTTCTGGCTTCCGCCACCACCGAGTTGGGGGTGGGCGGTGATTTGCGCAGCAGCCTCTGCGCCGTAAAGGTCAACGGTGAGCACTTTACCCTGGAGAAACAGGCACCGGTCATCTCATACGGTGTCGCGGCTGATTATGTGATGGTCACATGCCGTCGCGCTGAAGATGCCCAGTCCTCTGACCAGGTTCAGGTGCTGGTTAATAAAAAAGAAACCACGCTGGAGCCTTTATCCGGTTGGGACACATTGGGTTTCCGGGGAACATGCAGCGCCGGTTTCGTGTTGCGTTCCAGTGGTCATGTCCAACAAATTCAACCTGCGCCTTTTGCCGATATTCTCGCGCAAAGTATGCACCCGGTTTCGCACCTGGTGTGGGGCTCCCTATGGCTGGGTCTTGCCCAGGATGCAGTGTCCCAGGCGCGCGCATCGGTGCGTGCCGCAGCGCGTAAAAATCCGTCGACGCCACCCATCTCCGCGATGCGCCTGACAGAGTTGGATGAGGTCTTATTCAGTATGCGGGCGGGACTGGTTACAGCGATTGAGGAATATCAACAAAAACTGAATGCCGGTAATCGGGAAGCATTCTCCGATTTCGGTTTTGCTATCCGTATCAACAATGTCAAGTTGCGCTGTTCCGAACTGGTGGTAGACATCGTCTCCAGTGCTTTGTCGATTGTGGGTATTATGGGTTACAAAAATGATACGCCCAACAGTTTGTGCCGCCATATTCGCGATGCTTATGGTGCAGCGTTGATGGTCAATAATGATCGCATTCGCGGCCACAATTCCACCATGCAGATTATGGTGAGAGACGCGCAATGAAACAGGTTAGGGCACTCAATCAGGCCAGCTATGAGCGACATCTGATTCACGGTGCGGAACGCACCTGGGCAGAAACCAATTGTTATGTTGATGTGTTGGTCGAGCTGCTGCATGGGTTGGGTTATGAGCCGACGGCGGCATTACCTTTTGCATTAGGCATTGATTTTGAAGGTGATCAGTGGAGCTTTTTTAAATTTCCCCACGAGGATCTGTTTGCGCTTTACGGCATGGAAATCCAGGAGTTCAACCCCTGGCGCTCCCTCGCGCAGCACGTAGAAACCCAGGTAGGTTTGGGGCGCCCGGTGCTGGTTGAGATGGATTCGTGGTATTTACCGGATACCGCCGGCACAGCCTATAAACTGGCCCATGTGAAATCCACCATTGCCGTAAATGCTATCGACATTGGGCAGCATTATCTCGGTTACTTTCATGGCCAAAGTTATTACGAATTAACCGGTCAGGATTTTGTCGATATCTTTCAGCTTAATGGTTTGGTGCACGAGCGCATCTTGCCGCCTTATATCGAGTACGTGAAATTGCGCAACCTGCACGAGGTGCCACAGGGCAGCGCACTGGTTGATGCCTCGCTTGCATTGCTCAAAAAACACCTGGGCTTGATTCCCCGCGATAATCCATTTGTGCGCTTTAAAGAAACCTTTGCGCGGGATTTTGAATGGTTGTTAACGCAGGAGATAGAAACCTTTCATTTGTATTCCTTTGCGACCTTCCGCCAATATGGCGCTTGCTTTGAACTGGTAGAAACCTATTTGAAATGGTTGCAGCAACAAGGTCAGCCACACCTTGATACAGCAATCCAGTGCTTTGCGACTATCTCTAACAATACCAAGGCGTTTCAATTTCAATTAGCCCGTGCCATGGCAAGAAAACGCGCGATTGATTTAGCGCCCCTGGATGAAATGGCGTCGGCCTGGCAGACCGGGATGTCACAGTTAACTGCGCGGTATCGCTGACAGGGACGAGTACTATGGATGTGTCTGCAACTGATTGCCTTATTCCCCTGGATGCCGATTGGCAACTGGTGCGCGCGTCAGCCGATAGCATTGCGAATCCGACGGAGTTGCTGTCGCAGGTCTTGCCCTGGCAAGCCGCGTACGTCCCCGGAACGGTTGCGCAAGTGATGCTGAAAAATTCGGACCACACGCATCCGCAGAGTCTGACGGAAGATGACTGGTGGTATCGCTGCCACTTCACCGCCGACGCCGTAGAGCAGGCAATGCCCGTATTGCATTTTGCAGGCCTCGCCACCATCGCTCAGGTATGGCTTAACGGTGTATTGATCCTTGAATCGCGCAACATGTTTTTGCCGCAGCAGGTGGTGGTAACAGAGTGCCTGCAAGCGACCAATGAGCTGGTTATCTGCTTTCGTTCCCTGGCACAAGCATTACGTCAAAAACGCCCGCGCCCGCGCTGGAAAACCAATCTGGTTAACCAACAACAATTGCGTTGGGTGCGCACGACCCTGCTCGGGCATATTCCGGGATGGTGCCCGCCGATCACACCGGTCGGTCCCTGGCGCAGCATTACCTTGAGGTATCGCTCATCCGTGGAGTTGGTCAAGTCTCACATCCAGCAGATACTGACAGCCGAGGGTGAATTTACTGCTGAATTCGATGTGCAATTGCCGCCATCGCAGCGTATTTCTGCGGCGCACTTATACATTGGAAATCAAACGCTTTCGCTGAAGATTGAGCTGAACGGGGCAATGACGGTGTTAACAGGCCGGGGGATAATTGACGCCGACCAACGATGGTGGCCACATACCCATGGCAAACCCCAACGGCTTGCCTGTCGTTTAACGATTACGGTTGCGGGACAGGTTTATACCTGGGAGCTCGGCGCGCGCGGTTTTAAACAGCAACGCTGGTTATCCAGTGATAACCAACTCGCCTTGCAGGTGAATGGTGAAACCCTCTTTTGCCGGGGCGCCTGCTGGACGGTTGCAGATATTTTTACATTGGACGGCAGCGAAGACAGTTTGCGCCGCTCGTTGGTTCTCGCACGGGATGCCGGCATCAATATGCTGCGTATCGGCGGCACCATGATTTATGAAAGCGATAATTTTTATCAGTTGTGTGATGAGCTGGGTATTCTGGTGTGGCAGGATTTTATGTTCGCCAACATGGATTATCCGGTGGACGATACGGATTTCCACCAGCAGGTGCTGGCCGAGGCGCACGCACAAGTAGCGCGTCTGTCGCGCTTTGTCTGTGTGAGTGTGTATTGCGGCAACAGCGAAGTGCAACAACAATCCGCGATGATGGGTATGCCGCGTGAATACTGGAGCAATGGTTTTTTTGATGCAGACTTAGCCGAGGTGTGTCAGCAACGGCATCCCGGTGTTATGTATTTTCCGTCGACACCTTGTGGTGGCGCCTTGCCGTTTACGATCAGCGAAGGGCTTGCGCATTACTACGGCGTCGGCGCCTATAAACGCGCATTGAGCGATGCTGCCGTGGCATCGGTTAAGTTCACACCGGAGACGCTTGGCTTTTCCCACATTCCCGAACCGGAAACGGTCGATAAAATTTTTAACGGTGCCTTATTTGCGACGCATCACCCGGACTGGAAAGCGCGTGTGCCGAGAGACTCTTCTGCCGGCTGGGATTTTGAAGATGTTCGCGATTATTACCTGGCGTTGTTGTTTCAGGTAGATCCTATAGCCTTACGCAGTCATGATCCGCAACGGTACCTCGAATTGTCGCGTGTGGTGACCGGGGAAGTTATCCAGCGTGTGTTCGCCATCTGGCGTTCAGCGGGGCATCCATGTCAGGGCGCGTTGGTGTGGTTTTATAAAGACCTGTTGCCGGGCGCGGGCTGGGGCATTGTCGATAGCGACAATCAACCCAAGGCGGTTTATTACGCATTTAAACGTGCAGCAAAAAATCTGGCGGTCTATTGCGTTGATCGTGGTCTGGATGGTTTGTCGTTAACCCTGGTGAATGAAACAGAACAGGCTCAAGCCGTTACGCTTGAGGTGACTGCCTACAAGGCGGGGCATATCGAAACACTGAAAGCAGCGCGCGTCCTGACCCTTTCACCGCGTACAACTATTGGGATATCTGTGGACGAGCTGCTCGGCTATTTTGCCGACCTGACTTACAGTTATCGTTTCGGTCCCCGGCAACACGATCTGGTCAGCGCGCGTTTGCTGGATGCACAAGGCCAGTGGTTACATGAAGATTTTTATTTCCCCACGAGCTATGCCGTAACGCCGCAAAAAATAGACGGTATCACTGTGGAGGTTATTGCGCTTGCCGATGGCCGCGCTGCGCTAAAAATCTTTACCCCAATGTTTCTGCAATCAGTCCGCTTGGAATGCAAAACCCATCGTGCAGAAGACAATTATTTCCACCTTGCACCAAACGCTACCCGGGTCATTGCCATGGAGCCATTGGCGGATGCGGCTGTGCCGGTGAAGGGTTATCTTGAAGCACTTAATCTGTTGGAACCGGTCAGGGTTCGTTGAGGTCAGGCGCTGCCACTATGACGATTGTATCTACGACTGCGCAACGCTACCCGGATGTGACTCGCGATGCGTTTTACCTGGCATCCATGAGCTCGTGTATCTTTGTCTGGCAGCATCAATTACCCGTTCGCGCCTGGCGCAACCAGGTGGTGATCCTGTGCGGCGCCATGGGATATGAATACACGCACAGCCATCGCACGGTGAAGCACCTGGCGGATTCCTTTGCGCAACAGGGATTCGTGGCCTTGCGTTTTGATTGGCACGGTATGGGCGATTCACCCGGTTCAGAATTGGATGAAGGGCGTGTCGCCATCTGGTTGGCGAATATTGCCTCCTTGATCAACCATGCAAAGGCCAACTGGCCCGGTTGTGAAATTTGTCTGGCGGGATTACGTTTCGGCGCGACATTAGCATGCCTTACCGCATCCCGGTTAAAAGTAAACCATTTGTTGTTGTGGGAGCCGGTGGTAAAAGGCCGCACTTATGCTCGCGAAATGACCGCGCTGGCCCGATTTTCTGCTGACGCAGAGTCACATCAGGATTATATCGAGAGCGCCGGTTTTTTAATGGCGGCATCCACCGCCGAAGATATCAAACGATTAAATCTATTAACTGAGTCGGTGCAGGTTAGCGGCAGTGTACTGATTGTTGCGCGCGATGACCGGCCTGCCGATGATGCGTTGCTACAAAAAATGTTGGCGGACGGCGTGGACGTTTTGCAAATGTCCCTGCCAGGTTATACCGACATGATGGCGGAACCCCACGACACAATTGTTCCATTCAGTGCGATCGACAGCATGGTGCAATGGTTGGTGAACAGCCATACAGAATTTGTCGAAAAGAACAGTGTTTACCCGGAGCCGGTTCGTTCGCTTATTCTGGACAGTGTTACACCCGGTGTGCTGCAAATTCAGGAGCAGCCCCACTGGTATGACGCCAATCGACAATTGTTTGGCATCAGCAGTTGCCCGGCAGCAGGTTGTAATCCCTCATTACCGGCGATTATTTTGTCCAACTCCGGTTCGGTTCATCATGTGGGGCCTAATCGCGTCTACACCCAGTTAGCGCGAACATTTGCTGCCCTGGGTTATTTTGTTCTACGTCTTGATCTGGAAGGGTTGGGCGATAGTTGCAAGGCCGACGTAGCACGGGAGAATCATCCGTATCAACCGGGCGCGGTGGATAATATTTACCAGGCCATGACCTATCTGATGGAGCAGGGCATCGCCAACCAATTTATTATCGGTGGTATTTGCTCAGGTGCGCACACAGCATTTCATTGTGCGTTGCGCGCGGTGGAACAAAATCGGCGCAGCCTGGTGAAAGAAATATTCCTGATCAATCCATTGACCTTTTATTGGCGCGAAGGCATGTCTCTTGCGATTCCTGCTGAGGCCCGGAACCTGCATGATGCGGCTTATTATCGGCAGTCCATTCGCAACCTGGAAAAATGGAAAAAATTATTAACAGGTAATGCCGAAACGGGTTATATCCTGCGTTACGCCGTCGAGCGTATTCAACGGTTGGTACAAGAGCAGATGAAGAGTATCAGAGAAATTCTATTCAACCAGCAGAGCCAGTTGGCGACCGATTTTACGCGCATTACCGACCAGGGCATTCGGATTCAATTTTTGTTGTCTTCTGGTGATCCCGGTTATGACATCATCAAGTCACAAGCGCGGCGTCGCTTGCGCAAAGGGATCGCCAATCATGTGATGGCTCTGGATGTCATTGAAGGGGCAGATCATACGTTTTCCCGAAAAACCAAACGCGACCAGTTGTTGGCGGTAGTCAGTGACCGGTACCGCAACCTAACCTCCGATAATTGATAGCTTGCTATAAGGAAACAGGAAGCCAATATGATTACGCTTGTACAAGACTACTTCTGTGCATCGGCCCGGCGCTTTCCGGACAAACCGGCGGTGAGTTGTGAGGGCGATGTATTAACCTTTGCGCAGCTGGATGGTTTTTCGAATGCCTTTGCGCGAGCTTTGCAGGCGGCGGGTGTAAAACGCGGTGGTTTTGTGCCATTTTTTATGCAGAAAAGTGTGCGCTCCATCCAGTCGATCCTCAGCATCCTCAAGGCGGACTGTGCCTACATTCCCATCGATATTAATTCGCCAGCACAACGGCTGGAGGCGATCCTCAAAGCCGCCAATGCAACCGTGTTGATCGTGGATGATCACAGCGAAGCATTATTAAAAACGCTGTTACCTGAAAGCACTGTTCGGTTGATCAATATCAGCCACTACAGTGGCGGCGATGAGTCGCCACTTGACTACAAAAACCTGTCCATCGATATCGCCTATGTACTCTTTACGTCCGGCTCAACCGGAACGCCCAAAGGGGTGATGATTCCTCACAAGGCAATTATTGATTACATCGACTGGTGCGTTGAAACCTACGAACTGACAGACCGGGATGTTATTGCCAACCATGCGCCGCTGTACTTTGATAATTCGACCTTCGATCTTTACACCGCTTTCAAAACCGGCGCCACCTTGCATCTGGTACACGAGGAACTGAATGCGGTTATTCCGTTGCTGGTGCGCTGGCTACGCGAGCGTGAGATCACCACCTTTTTCTGTGTGCCTTCAGTATTGACTCTGTTGTTGAAATCCCGTCGTTTAAAGGAAGACAGTTTTCCACAATTGCGGCACTTGATCTGCGCGGGCGAAGTTCTGCCGGCGGACATCCTGGCGGAGTGGATGCAGCGTTATCCGCATCTACAATTTACCAATATGTACGGCCCCACGGAGATTACCGTGGATTGCAGTTATCACATCGTCCGTGAACGCCCCGGTCCCGATTGCATGAGTATTCCCATCGGTAAGGCGCGTAAGAATATGGAATTGTTTGTGCGCCAGGCGTCGGGGGAATTGTCTACCGAGGTCGGCGCCGAAGGCGAGTTGCTGGTGCGCGGCACCTCCGTCGCCTATGGTTATCTGGGGGATGCTGAACGCACGCAGAAGGTCTTCATCCAGAACCCCAAGAATCCGTATTTCCATGACCCTTTGTACTGCACCGGCGACCTGGTGCGCATTGACACCAATGGCGACTTTCTGTTCCTGGGACGCGCTGATGACCAGATTAAATTCCTCGGTTATCGCATTGAGCTGGGCGAAATTGAAGCCAACCTGATGGCATTGCCCGGTGTAGAGGAAGGTGTAGTGGTGTTCAACAACAGTGAGAATGAGAACGAGCGTGAACTGGGTGCGTTGGTCAGTCTCAGTGACGGATATACGTTGGACGCGCTCACGAAGGATTTGAAGTCCCGCTTGCCGCCGTATATGGTGCCGACGCGCTTGCGACTGATCGAGGGCGAATTTCCACGCACGCCAAATGGCAAGTATGATCGCAAGGCGACTAAACACATCGTCTTTACAGCGGTGGAATAATGAGTATCCCGACGCAAGATCATCAACGTTACCACCTGGTAGACCTTATTCGCTTTATCGCGGCGATGATGGTGTTGATGTATCACTACACCGCGTCCGGTATCGGTAATGTGATGAATGACCGATACAAATTGCTGGCGACCAAGGATTTGTATCCGGAATTTTTCTGGTTTACCAAGTACGGCTTTTTGGGCGTACATTTATTTTTTATGATCAGCGGTTTTGTCATCCTGGCATCGGCGCTGAATCGCAGCGCAATAGAATTTGCGATTTCCCGGGGAACGCGGCTCTACCCGAGTTACTGGGTGGCGGTTATCTTTACCACCGGCGTGTTGTTTGTTTTCCTTGGCTCGGACTTTGATGTCACCCTCACCGATTTTCTCGCCAATATGACGCTGCTCAACGATTACGTGGGCATAACCGATATTGATCCGGTCTATTGGACGCTACATGCGGAACTGCAGTTTTACGGCTGCGTGTTTTTACTGATCCTGTTGGGCGTTGTGCAGCATTATCGTATCTGGTTGAGTGTATGGATTGTGTTAACGATCTGTTATGCAGTCTTTCGCCAACCCTTCTTTATGCCCTGGTTTATTTCACCCGCGTATTCATCCTATTTTATCGCGGGCGCCGTTTTTTACCTTGCGACGAAAGATGGCTTTAGGGCATTTCATATCGTCATGCTGGTAACCTCGCTTGCACTGGGATTGTTTTATATTTTTCCGCAGACCGATGAATATATTCAGGGACATCAGCTGCGCGATCAGTTAATTACCTCCGCGATGATCATCAGCTTTTACACGCTCTTTCTCCTGATAGCGTCCGGGCGTTTGAGTATCCGGCGGTCAGCCAAGGTGGCGCTGCTGGGTGCGCTCACCTATCCCCTCTACCTGACCCATCATGTGGCTGGCCGTTACCTGATCGATTACCTTGATCCTATCATGAATAAATACGTCATCCTGTTTGGTTTGATCGTTGCTGCATTGCTTGTTGCTTATGTCATTACAGAGTTGATTGACAGGAGATTTGCAGGCTTCCTGCGCAAAGTCCTGACGCGGTTGTTAGTGCCGCGTCGGAGTGATGCAGGACATTTATCCGATACATCGTCCTGAGCAACACCCGGACGTCTTCTGTTCAATTATGTAGACCTGTTATATGAGTGAGAGACACCGTTACCACCTGATTGATCTGGTGCGTTTTGTTGCTGCCTTTATGGTGATGGTGTTCCACTACACCGCGCTCGGTGCAGCAGACGTTATGGAAGGACGAAAAAGACTGCTTGCACCTATGGAGGTATATCCGGATTTATACCCGGTAACCAAATATTGGTTTTTGGGTGTGGAATTGTTTTTCCTGATCAGCGGCTTTGTGATCCTCGCCTCGGCGTTAAACCGTAGCGCACTGGAATTTGCTATCTCCCGTGGCACTCGCTTGTATCCCACCTTGTGGGCAGCGATTCTGTTCACCACGGCGATACTGTTTTATTTTCATGGGCCTTATTTCAACATGAGCCTGGTGGATTTCTTCGCCAACCTGACGCTGCTGAATGATTATATGCATATTGGCGATATCGATCCGGTGTTCTGGACCTTGCATATGGAATTGCAATTCTATGGTTGCGTATTTTTGCTGATAGTGTGCGGTATTGTGCAACGGGTTCACTGGTGGTTGGCCGCATGGATGGCACTGACAATTTGCTATGCCGTATTCAAACAGCCATTCTTTATGCCCTGGTTCCTGCCGCCAGCCTACTCAGCTTACTTTATTGCTGGCTGCGTGTTTTACCTGGGCGGCCAACAGGGTTATCGTTTGTTCCACTGGATTATGCTGGCATTGTGCGTGCTGTTAAGTGTGTACCACGTACCCGCCCTGGTTCGACAGTTTATTGAAGTGGAACATGCCGCTGACCAATGGATCTGCACCGGTATCATCCTGGGGTTCTATGTATTTATGTTTTTGATTTCCATCGGGCGCCTGAACATCAAAGCCTCGTCAACGATTGTTTTGTTGGGTGGGCTGAGTTATCCCTTATACCTGACGCATCACATGTTTGGCCGCTATTTGATAGATCTGCTAGCGCCAGTAGTCAATGCGTATTTACTGTTGTTGGGATTAACGATTCTTGCCATGGGTTTGGCGTTTATCATTTATGTCGCAGTGGATAAACGCATGGCAAAAAGTTTGCGAGCGTTTTTAACACGATTGCTGGTAAATCCGCAAAAAAGTGTAACGATTAGTGGATGAGTTGGATTAGATAGAAGCGGGAATTGGGTGGAGACTTCTGAGACACGCCGTAAACCCATCCGTGGGGGCTCGACAGCGGCATCCTTGCCGCTGACGGTCTCAGAAGTCTCCACCCAATTCCCTTCGACGAGATAATCGCACTGAAAACCCAGAGAGAATAATGAAATGACAGAAACCATGCTTGAAAACCTCAAAGACATCTTTCGCTTCGTCCTACAACTACCTGATGACGCGAGCGTAGAACAGGTCAACCAGGACAACACACCCAAGTGGGATTCCATGGCACAGGTCTCGCTGGTGGCAGGCATTGAAGGTGAATTTGATGTGCAGCTTGAGTTGTCAGACGCTATGCAAATTACCTCGTTTGAATCCTGCGTGAAACTGCTTGAGCAAAAACTGGGTCAATAGCGCAGCGAGCCCGCAACGACACTGGAGCCGTTATGAAATTCCTGCAAGCCCACAGTCTGTTAAAAGGATTCAGCTCCGATAAAAAGCAGCGGCTGACGTTGGTTATGTCTGGTCAGCCGGAGAATCTGAGTTTATTTCTGCGTGCCGAGTATGCGCTGCGTGGTGTGGATGGCGAGATACAAACGATACCGTTTAATACCTTGCATCAATATCTGTTAACGCCGCAGGAATCGGGTGTTGAGGAATGCTTCCTGCTTTTTCCCTGGGATTTTCTGCCGGCGCTCGATTGGCGTTCCGGGGTTAACGAAACGCTACTGGCAGTTGAAGAGATTGCACAGCGGCTGGACAGCATCGGCGCATTGTTCCAGCAACGCAATGCCCATTTCTTTTATGTTCAGGCGCCGGTCTTGCCGCTCTATGCCAACGCGGCAGAGAATCTACGGCTTGGCAAACAGTTAGTGGCGCTGGCGTTACAACTCAATGCTGAGGTGTTGTCGGCTGATTTTTTTTCGCTCACCAGTTATTTGAATTTTGGCGTGCCAGTTGCGAGCAACCAAAGTGGTGAACTGGCGGACATAATTATCCAGACTGTGCTGACGCCGGTGAGTCAACCCAGGAAGGTGCTGGTGACAGATCTGGATAACGTCATGTGGCATGGTGTGATCGGTGAAGAGGGTGTAGCGGGGGTCAAGGACAGACCTGAGGCGGAGGGTTACCCGCATTTTATTTATCAAACCCTGCTGCGCAAACTGAAGAACCAGGGGGTTCTGTTGGCGGCGGTAAGCAAGAATGATCCTGATCTGGCGCTCGCGCCGTTTCAGCGTGCGAACGCTGTATTGCGCGAAGAGGATTTTGTTACAGTATTGGCGAGTTATGAAGGTAAAGCGGCGCAAATAAATGCCTTGATGGCGCAGTTGAACCTGGGGCTGGATGCTTGTGTTTTTGTTGATGACAATCCGGTAGAGATTGCGGCTGTTGCCCAGGCTCTTCCGTCCGTAACCTGTGTGACCTTTCCGGCCAAGGTGGATGGATTTGCCGCGTTGGTTGCGCAATTGGACCAATTGTTTTCCACTACCACGCTAACCGAGGAAGACAAACAGCGCACGCGCCTGTATCGGACTCGCCTTGCTGGCATGTTGCCCGTTGCATCCACTGAAGTAAATCTGGACACATTTTTGCGCGAACTGGAGATGGTGTTGCATATCGCGGATCGAACCCATGCGCAGCAGGAGCGCGCAGTGCAGCTTATCAATAAAACCAATCAATTTAATGTGAATGGTGTGCGTTACACAGAAGCAGAGGTTAACGATATTTTGCAGCAGGGCGGTCGCTTATGGACGGCCAGTTTAAAAGATAAACACGGCGATCACGGCGAAATTATTGCCTGTCTGATGGATCGGGACGAACATATCGTATCGCTGGTCATGTCCTGCCGTGTGATGCAGCGCAAGGTAGAGCAGGCATTTTTAGGTTGGTTGGCAGGCCAGGTTTTGACGAAAGAGCATATCTCCCTGCGTTATCTCAAGACAGAGCGCAATACACCGGTAGAACACTTTTTGATCGCAGAACAATTTATTCTAATTGACGGTACGGCCAGGATTGCACGACAGGATTTTGCGCAACAGCAGCAGACGGTTATGTCATGGTTTACGCTGAGGGTACAGGAATAATCATGATGACAAACCCTCTTGATGTTCAACGTCATGCATTCTGGTTGCGCAGCGCAACCGGCGAACAAAGTTTTACCTGGCTGCATCAACCGAAGCGTCCAACAATAAACGCCGTGGGCGTGATCATTGTCGGGCCCGTGGGGCCGGAATATATGCACAGCCATCGCTCCCTGCGTTATCTTGCCGATCAACTGGCGGCTAAAGGCTTCGCGTGTTTGCGTTACGATCCTTTGGGAATGGGTAATTCATCCCATGAGCTTGCCGATGAATCTGTTGCCCGGGATTGGCTGGCTACTCTGGCTGCGGCCAGTGATTTTTTTCGGAATGCCTTGAACGTTACCGATGTCGTGCTGCTCGGTTTGCGTTCCGGTGCATTGGTAGCCAGTGCATTTATCGCCACCCATCCGGTGAAAGGGGCGGTCTTCTGGTATCCCTACCTGAAAGGCTCGGCTTTTGTGCGCGACCTGCAAATTATTGACTCCATGTTGCACCTGTCCACTGAGGGCGGCTTTATCGAAGCGGGTGGATATCCGTTATACCCGGCGACGCAAACCTGGTTAGAACAGATCGATGTGCTAACGCTGCAAGCGGGACATTTGCAGCACGCTTTGATCATCAATAACGCGGCGCAACCGCCTACAAAAAAATTACAACAAGCGCTTGCTGCGCAGGATGTTGTCGTCACGCAACAGAATTTATCCGGCCTGGAACGGATGATGAAACAAGCGGAAATCACCGAGGTGCCGGAAGACAATATCGCGGCGATTATCGATTGGCTGCACACCACTTATGCTATTGAGCAGGATAATCCGCTGCTCGATCAAATGCATAACAACGACTTGATCAGTGACGGCTTTCGTGAAGAGGCGTTAACTATTCCGGCCGCGCGACCGCTATTTAGTGTGATGACCGAACCGGCCACACCTGACAACCAGAAACCTTTACTGGTATTTGTTAATGGCGGTTCCGGCCACCATGTCGGACCGAATCGTCTTTACGTGGATGTCTGCCGGCGATTGGCAAAAATGGGTTTCAGCTCTGTGCGGCTGGACCTGAGTAACCTGGGCGACAGTGCGCAGGATATTACTCCCGCCAGCCACAATCCTTATGCCCTGACGGCGCCCGGGGATATTGCGGCGGCGGTGTCATTTTTGCGGGAGAACACGCCTTACCAACGTTTTGTGCTCAGTGGTTTGTGCTCGGGTGCGCACAACAGTTTCCAGGCTGTTGTGCAACATTCATTGCCCGAGGTGTGCCATATAATGTTAATAAATCCCTTGGCATTTTATTGGAAGCAGGGCGATTCCCTGCTTGCGCCGGAAGACAGCCAACACGAAGCGGATGCGGCTCATTACAGCGGGAATGTGCGTAGCCTGGGTAAATGGATATCGCTGTTTACCAGTCCAAAAAAGTTGCGCAACGCCCTGGCTTTTGCCGTGCGATTGGTGCAGAAGAAATTAATCCGCTTGGGCAAACAGCTGGCAGGTGCGTTGGGTTTTGTGCAGCTTTCGCCACTGGAGAAAGATTTATTGTCGCTTAACCAACGAGGCACCCGAGTGACTTTGCTGATCGGTGAAACGGAGCCGGGTTATCGTTTGTTGATGGCTCAGGCGGGTGCCACGGTCAAGCAACAGGTGGCCAAGGGGCAGATGCATATTGCAATCATCAAAGACGGCGACCACACCTTTTCTTCGCTGGCCAGCCGCCGTCAGTTGATCGACTTATTTATTGAACAATACAAACTCTAAAACCGCTGTTATTGTGCTGCGTTAGTGCAGCGGTTTTTGAAACAGAAAGATAAATTTATCCGTCTTGTTCATGATGCCTTTAGCCCAGATATCCTTGGTGTAATCGTCGGCAGGGTTGCGCAGAATATCCAGCGACTTAACGAACTCAAAACCTTCGCGCTCGAAATCTGCACGGGCAAATTCTTCATCAATGCGGTGTAAGGTTTGAGCCGCTTCCTTACCTGTGCCCACAGTAGCCGCATGGTCAATGACCAACACCAGCCCACCGGGTTTCAGGGCATGTTTGATCTGCGCAAAAAAGGCATCGCGATCCGCCTCAAAACTGGGGTCATTGGGGCGCTTCACATAGATGTCATGGTAAGCAAGGGATAGCCAGATCAGGTCAACATCCTCCGGCAAATTCATCTGCGTCCACTCTCCATCCACCCGCGTCACATTCTTCAGGCGATTATTCGCCAGACGGGCCTCCATTTGCGGTTGGGTGAAATGCAGGAATAACGGGGTATTCGCCAGATAAACCTGGCCTTCATCGCCGACAACCGCCGCCAGTAATTCCGTATACCAACCGCCGCCGCCCAGCAAATCAATCACCCTCATGCCCGGCTCAACACCGGCAAACGCAAGAATCTCCGCCGGCTTACGCTGAGCATCATCGCGTCGGTCTTCTTTAGGGCGCAGGGGATTAAAGTACACAGCAGTCTGATAAATATTGGCATCATGCTCGGCCACCGGCGCCTTCTCACTGCAACCGATCAACACCGCCAATACGCTTAGAAGAGAGCCCAGCTTGATCATGTCATATCCCTCGAAGAACGAAATGTCTGATGGTAGAGCGTGGAAACCAGGAACCTCGCGCAATGCGAGTTTGGCGTTAGGGTTGTTGTTTCGAAACCCTCAAGTCAGGGACGACTTGAGGGAGCTACAAGGATGTATGCATGCGTTTTCGAAACAACAACCCTAATGACAAACGTATTACGAAGTGCACGGAGTAGCAAATCAAAAAATTACTTTATTTCGCCGCTTTGTAGCGCTCAGCCGCATCCAGAATTTCCTGGCGTGCCGCATCAACACCGGCCCAGCCTTCCACCTTCACCCACTTGCCTTTCTCCAGATCCTTGTAATGCTCAAAGAAATGCTCGATTTGCGACAACACAACCGGCGGCAAGTCATCAGTAGATTGCACCTTGCTATACAAGGTCGTGAGCTTATCGTGAGGCACAGCCAGGATCTTGGCATCGCCACCGGCTTCGTCGGTCATCTTCAACACACCGATCGGACGGCAGCGAATCACTGAGCCCGCCTGGACCGGCTGTGGGAACAATACCAACACGTCGGCCGCATCGCCGTCATCGCACAAGGTATGAGGAATGTAACCATAGTTGCAGGGGTAATACATGGCAGTGCTGACAAGGCGATCGACAAAGAGGGTATTGCTGTCCTTGTCAATCTCGTACTTGATTCCGCTGTTCATCGGGATTTCGATAACAACGTAAATGTCATCGGGCAGGCTTTTACCGGAGGGAACTAGATCGAGGCTCATATGTGTGCTCACCTGGTTGAGTGTGGAAATTTCAGGGGCGCGATTCTAACACAATCCCAAGGGTGCTCAATGTGCGGCAGCCGACGTGCCGGGGAGGCATAGCGCGGGTTAAATCAGGTAGATGGCGGCAATCAGGGCAACCACAATGATGATCAATACCAGCCACCATAACCCGCTTTTGCGCGGATCAGTGTAGGTTGGTTCAATGCGATTACCGGGTGACGTGGGGCGGGTTTTCCAGCGTTTTGGCTCGTGGCTGGCCTGGCGTTTTTCTACCGGCTTGGTCAGCGCCTCAATAGAAGGGCGGATACGGGTTTTGTGCTCAACACTCTCCGGTCCCACCAGGCGAAAGCTGTACACATCAATGCGCAAGCGATCACCGCTGTAGGCGACGGATTCTTCAATGCGGCGTTCATTGATAAACGTACCGTTGGCCGAGCTGAGATCTTTGACGCGCAGGCTGGTGCCCTGGACCATGAGTTCGGCGTGGCGACGGGACAGATGGGTTCCGGGGATGACGATGTCGCATTGGGTGCCGCGCCCGATGATTACTGACTGGTCGCGGGGAATTTCAAAGCTCTTGCCCGCCAGCCAACTGCTGTCGGACACCAGACGCCAGGGCGGGGTTTCGTCGCGGCTCGAGGGCTGGGTGCCGGCGCGGTGCGGGTCGAGCACTTCGATCTCCACAGCCCCCAGCTTGATAACATCGCCGGGCAGGATCTCTTTATGGGTCACCCGTTGGCCATTCACAAAACAGCCGCTCTGGCTGTTATTGTCTTTCAGGAAGACTTTATTCTCGCTGCTGATCAGACGTGCATGCAATGGATCGATCCCTTCATCTCCCAGCACCAGGTTATTATCTGCCGCACTGCCGATGCTATAGAGCTTCTCCACCACCCATAAGGGGGGGTGACGATTATCCTTGAAATGAATTTTCAGCATCTTGCAGTCCGCGCACTGGTCCTGAAGGGGATGGAAGTAGGGGCATTATATAAGCGATACTTTTTACTAAAGCAATAGACTCGGAGCCAGATCATGACGTCGGACAATCTTTCAGCCCCACCCCATGCCTCGCACAGAGTAGTGATCCATTATTGCAACCTGTGCCGCTGGATGTTGCGCGCCGCCTGGCTTGCGCAGGAACTATTGAGCACCTTCGACGGTGAGCTGGACGAGGTCGCTTTGCACCCCGGCACCGGCGGTGTGTTTGAGATCTGGCTTGGCGATACCCTGATTTGGGAACGCCAACGGGACGGCGGTTTTCCCGAGGCGAAGGAACTTAAGCAGCGCGTTCGGGATCAATTATGTCCGGATAAGCCGCTGGGCCACAGCGACGGTCACAAACGCACTCCATGACACCACCTTTTCGCTTGACCGCGGAGTTTTGTTTGCAAGGAACCACCTGTGCTTCATAATAGCGGCGTTTTTTGCTCCGCTTGCCCCAGCCGCCGGCCGGTTTCCCTTATTGGTTAATGGCCAATGATCAAGCGACATGCACCAAACCCTTTTCATTAACGTATCTGTGATTATTCATACGGGATTCATGTCCTGCCGATGTATTGCACAGCCATTGGGCGTCATGCCGGTTGTGTGCTCAACTCAATAAGGCCAACACATGCTGCAAAGATTGTCGTCGCTGTATCAGGTTCTGGTTGTCAAACGTCCGTTCATTACCCTCAGTGTGCTGTTCCTCGTCGCGCTTCTGGCTGCGGCAGGATTACCCAACTTCAAACTGGATGCCTCTGCCGATTCCCTGACATTGGAACACGATACGTCCATTGATTACCTGCGCGAAATCAGTAAACGCTACCAGCGCGGCGATTTTCTGGTGGTGACCTTTACGCCCCACGAAGATCTTTTTTCGGATAAATCCATTGAATTATTACAACAATTGAGCGCGGAATTTGCGCAGGTCGAAGGTGTGGAAAGTGTTTATTCCATGATTGATGTGCCTTTGTTGTACAGCCCTATGCGCTCGCTGGCAGAACAGCAGGAATCGACCCGGACATTGTTGACGGAAGGCGTGGATCGTGAACAGGCCAAACAGGAATTTCTGACCAGCCCGATTTATCGCGATATGTTGCTAAGCCCGGATGGCAAAACCACCGCGTTACTGCTCAATCTGGAGGTCAACAATAAGTACATCGAGATGGTGCGTCATCGCGATGCGTTGCGTTGGAAGCGTGATACCGAAGGTTTGAGTGAAGAAGAAAAAATAGAGCTTGAAAAAGTCAGTAAAGAATTTCTGGATTACCGCACGGCACAGGCCGTAAAAGATCACCAACGGGTGGAGACCGTGCGCCAGGTGATGGACAAGTACCGCGGGGATGCGCAATTGTTCCTCGGCGGCGTGAGCATGATCACCTCCGACATGATCACCTATATCAAAAATGATCTCGTCGTTTTTGGTATTGCCATCCTGCTGTTTATTGTGGTGATGCTTGCCTTTATTTTCCGCCAGTTGCGTTACATTATTTTGCCATTGGCAACCTGCATCATGTCCGTCCTATTGATGCTGGGCTGGATCAGCTGGATCGATTGGCGATTGACAGTCATCTCCTCCAACTTCGTGGCCTTGCTGTTGATCCTAGCCCTGGCGTTTACCATTTATATCGTGGTGCGCTATCGCGAACTCCATGCGCAATACCCTGACTGGACGCAGGCCGAACTGGTATTGAAAACCTCGCGCATGATGGTTGTACCCTGTTTCTATTCCGCGCTGACCACGATGGTGGCTTTTATGTCGTTGTTGATGAGCGGCATTCGCCCGGTGATTGATTTCGGCTGGATGATGACCATCGGTTTGATCGTCGCCTTCTTCTTATCTTTTGTCTTGTTGCCCGCTGGCCTGATGATTTTACCTAAAGGTGAACCCAAAGATCGCGGTGATCAGTCAGCGGCGATGACCATGCGCTTTTCCCGCTTTGCAGAGCTTCATGGTGGCAAGGTATTGCTGGTTGCCCTCTTGGCTGGCCTGATCAGTATTTTTGGTATTACACAACTGCAAGTGGAAAATCGATTTATCGATTACTTTCACGAAGACAGCGAAATTCATCAGGGCATGAAAGTTATCGACCAGGAGCTGGGCGGTACAGTGACCCTGGATATTATCCTCGACGCTGATCCCGCGTGGATGGCGAGCACGGAAGAACCGCTGGAAGATGATCCATTCGCCGATCCCGAGGCCGAAGAAGGCCCTTTTGCCGATGAAGAAGATCCGTTTGCTGATGATCCTTTCGCCGATGAATCCGCTGAAAAAGCGCCGGACAGTTATTGGTTCACGCTGAATGGACTGGACGAAATCAGAAAGCTGCATAACTACCTTGAGTCCTTGCCCGAGGTTGGGAAGGTTCAGTCGCTGGCGATTACCTATCAGCTTGCACAGGACATCAATGGTGGCCGCCTGAATAATTTTGAGTTAAATGTGATGCGCCGGATGCTGTCCGATGACATCACCGATTTTCTGATCAGGCCATATCTGTCAGATGAGCATCAACAAGCGCGCATCTCTCTGCGTGTCAAAGAAACCACACCGGATTTGCGTCGCGCTGAACTGGTAGAAAAAATTCGCACCTATGCCATTGATGAGGTCGGATTAAAGCCGGAGCAGGTAAATTTCACCGGTATGCTGGTGCTCTACAACAACATGTTGCAAAGCCTGTTTCAATCCCAGATCGCTACCATCGGCGTGGTGTTTGTGTCGATCATGTTGATGATTCTGGTGCTGTTCCGCTCATTCAAGATCGCCCTCATCGCGATCTTGCCGAATATGTTGGCGGCGAGTGTGGTGTTGGGCGGGATGGGATTGGCCGGCATTCCGCTGGACATGATGACCATTACGATTGCTGCCATCACCGTGGGTGTTGGGGTGGATCAGGCGATCCAATATTTTTATCGGTTCCGCCAGGAGTTTGCGCAGACGGGTAGTTATGTAGAGTCGATGCACAATTCGCATGCCTCGATCGGTCGCGCTATGTATTACACCTCGGCGACCATTATTGTTGGCTTCTCGATTCTGGCATTGTCAGAATTTATTCCGTCGATTTATTTTGGTCTGTTGACGGCGTTTGCCATGTTTGCGGCGGTGCTGGGTTCGTTGACACTATTGCCGAAGTTGATTTTGTTGTTGAAGCCGTTGGGGGCGGAGCAACCCAAGGCAGAATAGAGGATCATTGCGCTGTGATTTCTTATTAATGTTTGATTGATTGTTGATCCAATAAAAAGCCCGGAAAATTGCCGGGCTTTTTATTTTGCACGTTGTTTACCCCAACTTATTCAAGTTCAACTAACTGAATGTTGTCGAGATAGTAAGCATCATCATTGGTATTATCAGCGTTTCTAGATATACCTAGCGCAACCTCAATTGCGCCAGTTAATGCGGCGCCCTTAACGGGGTCTACAGTTAACGTAAACGTAACCCATTGGTCTACATTGCCTTCTGTAGGAATGTGGGAGTGGTAAGCAACGTTTTCCACATTAGCGCCACTGGTAATGCTTGTGCCTGCTAGCAAAAAGAAGTCCTTGTAAAAGTTATCCCCATCTTCCGTTAGGCCCAAAGAACTATGAGGCAGATAAGCATCCACCGTTACACTGTAATCCGCTAACGTTTTCCCTTCAGGAATTGTCACTTCAACCAATGGAATTGTATTGTAATTGCTTGGTTTAACTCTCAATACATTCAGAGAGTCTCCATTAGCGGGTAACCCGTCGCCTGCGGTAATAGATGCGATAGTTACCACTGATGCATCCAGCTCATCTGGAATAACCCAACCAGTTCCGCTATAAACTGTGCCTGCTGTGTCTTCCTCAAAATCGACCAGAAGCCCTGAGCCTGTACTGGAAGAGCTGCTTGAGCTTGAACCTTCTTCAGGAAGATCTATCAGCACACTTTTTACGAGCACAGCATCAAGAATGCTTTCTGTTGTTGGAGGTGTTGTAAGTTGAATGCCGAGAAACGTTGCATCGGCTACGGTGCGTTGTACCGTAATGGTATTATCACCCGCTTCCAACTCCGCCATCGTTATGTAAGTACCATAATCTGCTGTCGGACCATCGACAATGATCTGTAGCGTCAGCGTGTTATCGGTGATGTAACTTTCCGGTATGTTGATGACGACTTCTATATCTGCATTATCCAGCGTTGGATTTCCCGGTAGGGCTATTCTTGCCTGCCGCCGGTAATCGTCCCCCACCCACGTCAACGGCTTGATCGAGAGTGCCGAATTAATTTGATCGTGAGATAACTCCAGTTCGGTGGTCACGATCAGGTTTTCGGAACCGTTCACAAACCAGCCATCAATTCCCGCTTCAAAACCAAAACTCAAATCGGCGGAGGGGGTTGATGATGCAGCGGAGCTTTCACTGGAGGATGCCTCGCTGGATGCCGGTGCGCTGGAGGGCGCTTCGCTACTTGATGCAACGCTGCTGGATGAAGGTGTGCTGGATGAGCTGTTTGAATCGCTGTCGTTATCGCTTCCGCCGCAGCCGGTCAGCAAGGCGGCGATTAACAAGGTAAGGGATATTTGCTTGATCATGTGGTGTTCCTCTTATATTTATCTTTGAAACCGCTTTTTTTATTAAAACGTTGTTGCTGTGTTTCAACTACCCGAACAATTGCGTTGTCTTTATTATTCAGTTCAATCGCGGGTGGAAGATTGACTGCGTTTTACGACATATTTTCTGCACGAACTTGGAATAAACATTCGTGCTGGCTCGATCATCAATAAATTTATTTTTACAAATAAACGCATATATTGAGATCGAGTACTGCGGACATGCATTCCAATTTGAATAGTCTGAAATACATGTGTACAAGCAAACATAGCACACAGATATTCACAAAGACCATAAGGTGAAAGGATATTTTTCGCGCCGGGCGTTTTTTGCTGCGTTCTGTATGGATGGCGCCGAATTTAATGAAGAAGAATTATTAAAAGCGGGAGGATGAGGTGAATACGCCCGTGGGGCGAGCGTATTCCGGGAGCCGAGGTTGGCTTTTGGTTACCACTGCATGAGCTGTTTTAATGGCGGTGCCAGGTCTTTTGCCATAGCCGCGTGCTGTTCTTTGGTCGGGTGTGCATCGCAGCTATCGCCCGGATAATGATTGGATGAGAGCAGGTGGACCTGTGGATTGGTAATGCGCCGCTGTACTTCCAGCAGATACTCAGTCAAGGCGGCCTTCTTTTCGTCCTTTAATATGGCGCCCTCCGTCAAGACGACCTGCGCCTGTGGGTGCAGTTCAAGCAAGCGTTCGATGAGTCTGACATAGGTCGTGACATACGGCTCCCGCTCCGGAATGCCCTGACTGAAATCGTTGGTGCCGATGGCACTGAGGATAAGGTCGGGCGTGTAACGCCGATGATCCCAGATCACGGGGGATGTTTGATCGGCGATTGTCAGTTCAACATAATCCGGCAGATTTAACTCATCTGTCCGGCCATTCCAACTGCGCACCAGTCCGCGCCCGCCGTAACAGACCAGATGGACCTGGGCGTCAAGTGCGGCGGCGGTGAGCATGCCGTAGGACAGGCGCGGGTTCCACCAGCGGGTGTCTTTCTTGCAATCTGCCGTGCGCTCAATCGCTTCACCGCAAGTGACGGAATCCCCCAGGATCAGCATCCGCTTGTGGGGCAGTGGTGGTGGATCGAGCAAATCTCCGTCGGCAATCTCAATATGTTCAAGGGTGACTGTGCCATGCCAGGTTTCTCCACGGTGAATGATTGTTACCCGATGCGGCGATGCGATTGATTGCGCTTCAATTAAAAGTGGAATGCGTTGGCTTCGCTGCGCCAGCCGGATAACACGGGGTGCATTGTCATCAACGATAATCTCCAGATGACTTTGTTCACTTGTGCTGTGAGCTTGCAACCAAAGCATCTTGCCATCGGCTCGAAAGCGTGTCGTCACGCCAGGGTAAGAAAAACGGATGCCGCCATTGGTGAGAGGTTCGGTTCGCCCCATGGTTTGCATGCGGGCATCGGTCATTGCAATGCGGGAGATAACAGTATCGTTCATAAATTTCTCAACGCTATGGGGTGATGCGGCGCAGCCGAGGCACAACAGAATCACGCCCTGCAACCCCCATTTTTTTAACCAGCTGATCTTCATAAAAGGGCTCATAGGTAGGTTATTGAGGGCGGTCTTCTTCTAGCCACTCGCGCAGTGTTGGCATCATCGCCTCTGCCCAGATTTGGTAACCCGGTTCGGCGGGATGCAAAAAATCCGGCATGATATCGGGTGAAATCGAGCCGTCGTCCTGCAGCATCAAGTGACCGTAATCGCGGAAGAAAACCTGCTTGCCATCGTCGAGGGTTTTGATCAGCTTGTTGGCTTCGATGATCGGTGCGCGCATCGGGCTTTGTGCGGTTTCCTGATAAGGAAAGATGCCATTCACTAAAATTTTTGCCTTGGGAAAGGCTTCGCGCAGTGTGTCAACAACGGCGTTAACCCCTTGGAAAACCTCGTCCGGCCCTTCATTGTTTAATCCGAAATTATTGATGCCGACCATCAGCACCACGACCTTCGGATTCAACTTGTCAATCTCGCCGTTTTGCAGGCGCCATAATACATTGCCCGTCTGGTCCCCGCCGACACCGAAATTGGCCGCGTTATAGGGCGCAAAATATTTTTGCCAGAGAGCGGGCGTCCAGCCTTGGGTGATGGAGTCGCCGACAAATAACAAATCCACATTGCCTGCGCGCGCAACTTCCACGTCTTCGGCGAATTTCTGATGCCATTGCTCCACAGACATCCATGAATATTCAACGGTGCGCGGGACGGGAAGCGTAGATTTCGGTGCGGGTTTATCGTCAGCGCAGCCCGTTGCCGCAAACAACACTAGACATGTCATCAGCACGAGGTGATGTAACCGGTTAGATAATGTGGGTGTGTTTATCATCGGGTAGCTCCAGTCATCAGGCTTTTGTTAGCGGGGTTATTATTGGTGAGTTTTTTGTGTGCGCCTTACATCTTTAGGGCGAGGCGATCATTATTCGGGTGCAGACTGTGCACGCCCGCCAGATTTAAAATTAAATCCAGCAGTTCATCCCAGGGCTCTGCATTGCGCATGCCTTTAACTGCTTTATCGATACCGTTGGCTTTGCGCAACAGTTGTTGGAGTTGGGCGGGCTTCAAACGTTGCAATGCCGCCTTAACGAGCGGTTGGCGTTTATCCCACACGCCGGCCTGCTTCGCGGCCCAGTCAAAATGTTTTCCCTGGCTTACCGCGAGCGAAATCTGCACCAGGCTGCGAATATCGCGGGTTAATGCCCACAAAATATTGATGGGTTCCGTACCCTCGGTTTTTAAACCGTGGAGCGTTTTTACGGCAGCGCGCGCATCGCCGTGCAGGGCTTTATCCGCAAGCCCAAAGACATCGTAACGCGCGCTGTCGGCTACGACGGACGCCATCAATTCATAGCTGACGACTTTATCGTGCGCGAGCAGTTTTAATTTTTCGACCTCCTGCGCGGCAGCGAGCAAATTGCCTTCAATGCGCGACGCCAGTAAATCAATGGCGCTGCTGTCGGCACGGAGCCCGGCTTGCTGCAAGCGTGTGCCAATCCAACGCGGCAACTGTGCCGGCGTAATGGGCCAGACCTGAACATGAATGCCGGCTTCGTCGAGCGCTTTAAACCATTTGCTTTTTTGCGTAGCGCCATCGAGTTTATCGGTGACCACGAGTAGCAGGTTGTCACTGGCGGGTGACTGTGCGTATTCAATCAGCGCTTTGCCGCCTTTATCGCCGGGTTTGCCGTTGGGCATGCGCAGTTCGATGATTTTTTTCTCGGCAAACAAAGACAAACTGTTGGCCGCCGCGAGTAATTGGCCCCACTCAAAACTATTATCGGCATGGTACAGCTCGCGTTCACTGAAGCCAGTGCTACGTGCCGCCTGGCGAATAGCATCGCAGGCTTCCTGGATTAATAAGGGTTCATCGCCGCTGACGAGGTAAATCGGAGCCAGTTGTTTGCTGAGCGCCTGGCTCAGCTGTTCAGGGCGCAGCTTGGCCATGTGTGGTCTCGCTGGCGGTGGTGGGCGCTTTCAGGCTCACCGCTTGCAAGCGGCGCAGCATTTGTTGCGCGATATCGCGGCGCATTTCGCGTAATAACATGGCTTCTTCCTGCGCTGCGCTGCTGGCGTTACCCGCGCTGTAATCGTAAGTACGCGCGTTGGTGGCGGTAGTCATCGGGGCGAGTAACACGCCCTCGCGGTTGCGGATTTCGTAATCCACAGACAGGATGATTTGATAGGCACTGGTCAGTGCGTCACTACCCACGCCAGCGGTGCGGCGGTCATCCCGCTCCTCCACAATCACCAGCGAGTAGGGCGCTGCACTTGCTTCAGTGGCCGCGGTCACGTTATTGGCTTTGAGTAATTGTCTGACTTCGGTAATCAGTGCGCCGTGTGCGTCTTCAGCGGTAACAAAGATGCTGTCGATATTCGTCGGCAGATGGGTGGAACCGCGTAAATGCCAACCGCAGGCGCTGATCAGGCTGGTTATCAGTAAACAGGCAATAATTTTATTCATAACGATCCTGATCGGGTGTGGGTGAAAAAATCGGCGAAAAACCGCTGCTGCGGTAGAGCATTGTCGGATTACGCCTGCGGCTAATCCGACCTACGGTCAAACATTTAATTGGCGACGATATTAACCAGCTTGTTGGGCACGACGATCACCTTGCGCACAGTGATGCCATCCAGAAAACGTTGCACGTTATCTTGTGCCAAGGCCATCTCTTCCAGGGTTTTTTGCGGTGCGTCGATAGGCGCGTCCAGTTTGCTGCGCACCTTGCCGTTTACCTGCACAACAACTTCAATGCTTGAGCGCACCAAGGCAGATTCGTCCAATACCGGCCAGCTGGCGGTCAATGGAATGTCCTTGTGGCCGAGTGCTTGCCAAAGCGATTGGGTGATATGCGGCACGATAGGCGCGAGCACCAGAATCGCCGTCTCCAACGCTTCGCGCTCGACTGCCAGACCCTGCGGGTTGGCGCGGTCGGCCAGCTTGCTCACTTCATTAAGCAATTCCATGGTGGCAGCGATGGCGGTATTAAATGTTTGGCGGCGGCCGTAGTCATCACTGACCTTGGCAATGGTTTCGTGGGTTTTGCGGCGCAAATCTTTTTGCGCTTGCGGCAGGTTGGCGGCATCGAGCTTACCCGGTGTGCCGGCGTTGATATGACCTTCCACCGCTTTCCACAAGCGTTGCAGGAAGCGATAGGCGCCGGCCACGCCGGAATCGCTCCATTCCATGCTCTGTTCCGGCGGCGCGGCAAACATGGAAAACAGGCGCACTGTGTCCGCGCCGTATTGGTTGATTAATTCTTCCGGGTCCACCGTGTTGCCTTTGGACTTGCTCATCTTGGTGCCGTCTTTCAACACCATACCCTGGCAGAGCAAACGCTCAAAAGGCTCGTCACAGCTGACCAGGCCTTCATCGCGCATCAATTTGTGGAAGAAACGCGAGTAGAGCAAATGCAGAATCGCATGTTCGATGCCGCCGACGTATTGATCTACCGGCAGCCAGTAGTCGGCCGCCGCTTTATCGATCATACCGTCAGTGAAATTCGGGCAGGTATAGCGCGCGTAGTACCAGCTGGATTCCATAAAGGTATCGAAGGTATCTGTCTCGCGCTCAACGGCTTTGCCATCCAGCTCATCTTTGCGCCACTCAGGGTCGGCCTTGATCGGCGATTGCACGCCGTTCATAACCACATCTTCCGGCAACAAGACTGGCAGCTTGTGGGCCGGAACTGGGATTTCGCCACCTTCGGGCAAATTGAACATCGGGATCGGCGCGCCCCAATAACGCTGGCGGGACACGCCCCAATCGCGCAAGCGGTAATTGATCTTTACCTGGCCTTTTTTGGCTGCTTCCAGGGTGCTGGCAATCGCATCAAAGGCGGCGTTGAAGTCGAGGCCGTCATATTCGCCCGAGTTAACCAATAAGCCTTTTTCTACAAAAGCTGCTTTGCCCAGGTCAATCTCTTCGCCGTTCTGCGGCGCAATAACCTGCTGGATTGGCAAGTTGTATTTTTGGGCAAATTCATAGTCGCGCTGGTCGTGGGCTGGCACGGCCATCACCGCACCTGAGCCGTAATCCATCAATACGTAGTTGGCGACCCACACCGCAACCGGTTCGCCGGTAATGGGGTGCAGGGCTTTGATACCAGTATCCATGCCGCGTTTTTCCATGGTGGCCATATCGGCCTCGGCGACAGATTGCACTTTGCAGTCGGCAATAAACTGTGCAAGTTGCGGGTTGTTTTCTGCCAGCAATCTGGCGATAGGATGCTCCGCCGCCAGGCTCACATAGGTGACGCCCATCAAGGTGTCGGGGCGGGTGGTGTAGATCTCGAATCCGGCAAACTCACCGACGGGTTCGGCGAGGTCAAAGCGCATCTCCAGGCCGCGGCTTCTGCCGATCCAGTTGCGCTGCATGGTTTTCACCTGCTCTGGCCAGTTGGGCAGCTTGTCCAGGTCTTCCAGCAACTCCTCGGCATAGGCAGTAATTTTGATAAACCACTGGGGAATCTCTTTGCGTTCCACCAATGCGCCGGAGCGCCAGCCCCGACCGTCGATTACCTGTTCGTTAGCAAGTACAGTCTGGTCCACCGGGTCCCAGTTCACGGTTGCCATCTTTTTATAGACCAGGCCTTTTTCGTAGAGGCGGGTAAAGAACCATTGCTCCCACTTGTAGTAATCGGGCTTGCAGGTGGTGACTTCGCGGGACCAATCAAAGCCAAAGCCCAGCTGCTTGAGCTGGCCGCGCATGTGATCCGTATTGGAATAGGTCCACTTGGCAGGGGCGGTATGGTGTTTGATGGCCGCATTTTCAGCCGGCAGGCCGAAGGCGTCCCAGCCCATGGGGTGCAGTACATTTTTACCTTGCATGCGTTGGTAGCGCGCGATCACGTCGGTGATGGTGTAGTTGCGCACATGGCCCATGTGCAGTTTGCCACTGGGGTAGGGGAACATGGCCAGGCAGTAGAATTTTTCCTTGCTGGGGTCTTCCACGGCCTTGAAACTCTGGTGCTCCTCCCAGTATTGCTGGGCTTCGGCTTCTACGTGCGCGGGATTGTATTGCTCTTGCATGCTGGTTTACGGCCTATACTTAAGAAGGTAAAGAAAGGCGGTGATTATAGAGGTTGAGCCGCGTTTTTGGGTATAACCCCACGCGAATTACGCTTTTTTATTGTTTTTGCTGTCTGAATATCGAGTTCCCTCAGTTAACCATGCCAGAGGTAATCGCTATGAAATCGACCAATCAATATCACAATCCCTACCACTCTGACGCTGCCCAGGCCGATAATGAAGCAGGTATTATGGTCACCCTGCAGCAGGCCGTGGAGCATGAGCTTGATGATCTGGTGGCCCTTGAGTTGACCGCCGAGCGTATGGCGGAAGATGAGGCCGCGCTGCTTGGTGCTTACCTGTCTGATGATGCGGAAAAGGCCAAGGGCTTTTGGCATGATCTGAAAGACGAGTTGATGATGTGGGAGATCAGCACCGGGCAGCTCCTGCTATCGGCCGCCGACCCGACGCGCACAGATTGGCATCGCCACGGTTGGTGGCAGCACGACCAGGACCTCGACCTGCATTAAATTTCCTTCCGGTGGTATTCTCTTCCAGCCACCCGCCTCTCTTGCATGTAAAGGGCGCGCAGGGGCAGGTGGTCATCAACCTTAAAATACAATAAAAACCCCCCGGCTTTTGCCGGTGCGGTTCCGGTGAGAGATGTCCGTTATGTTTCCAATCCTCAACGGCAGGGGCTATGGTCGCCTGCTGGTGCTGTTGTTTTTATTGTCCCCCGGAGTAGCTGCCCACGTGTCGGAATTACCCCGCAAACCCTTGTATCTCTGGTCAGAGAAGGCCCTGGTAACGCCGGATCGTGAAGCGATCCAGAGTGAACGGGTGTATGGGGTGGATAACCCCTCCATTACCCCATTTTGGCCAGAGCCGAACCTGGCCAACGGTGCCGCTGTGGTGATCTTCCCCGGTGGTGGCTATGTTCGGCTGGCAATAGAACATGAAGGTTACGACATTGCCCGTTGGTTTAATCAACAGGGTGTAGCGGCCTTTGTGGTGAAGTACCGGATGCAGGAATATGGTTTCCCGGCACCCTTGCTCGATGGCCTGCGGGCGGTGCGCTATGTGCGAGCCCATGCGGCTAACTGGAAACTGGACGCCAACCGAATTGGGGTGATGGGTTTTTCGGCCGGCGGTCACCTGGCAACGAGTGTAGCGACCCGTTATGACTTTCGTTCAGAACAGTTAACCGATGACCCTTGGCAAAACGTCAGCGCCCGCCCGGATTTCGCCATCCTGGGTTATCCGGTCATTACATTGGAAGGACCTGACGCCCACACCGGTTCGCGGCAGGCGCTGTTGGGTGATAATCCCGCCCCGGAACTGGTGCGCGAAAACTCTTTGCACTATCAGGTCAAGGCCAAGGTGCCGCCGATGTTTATCATCCACGGTGCCAATGACAAGGCGGTGCCGGTGGGCAACAGCTTGGCACTTTTTACTGAAGTACAAAAACATAACAAGCAGTCCGAACTGCATATCTATCAGACCAATGTTCATGGGTTCGGGATGCGCAAGGGGGAGGGCACCGCCTCGGATTGGCCCGACGCCTTATTGAGCTGGCTGCACCACAATGGTTGGCTTGATGCGGGCGCCCAGCCGTCAGGGGTGAAACCATGAAAGCGTTGATGATTGTCCTGGCGGCCTGCTGTCTTGCCGCCTGTGCTACTCACTCTGGTGTGCCTGCTGCGCCAACCCTGTTTCTCGTCGGCGATTCCACCATGGCCGATCAACCCGAACATAAATACCCTGAACACGGTTGGGGGCAAATGCTACCCGAATTCCTTGCGCCGGGTTTGCATGTGCAAAACCATGCCATGAACGGTCGCAGTACCAAGAGCTTTCGCGATGAGGGTCGCTGGCAGATGGTGGTGGATCAACTCCAGCAGGGCGACCTGGTGGTCATCGGCTTTGGTCATAACGACCAAAAGATCCAGGACCCGGCGCGCTACGCTGAACCCTGGACGGACTATCGCGCCAACCTGCTGGCTTACATAGAGGAAGCGCGAAGCAAGGGCGCAGACGTGATCCTGGTAACGCCCATTCGCCGCCGCCACTTTGATGACCAAGGCCGCTTGCAGGAAACGCTGGGAGATTATCCTGCTGTCGTCCGCGAGCTGGCCCGTGACGCCGCCGTTCCCCTGGTGGATTTGAACCAGCTCACTGCCGCCTGGCTAACACAGGCGGGGCCAGAGGCAAGTAAGCAGTTGTATATGCACACCGCGCCCGGCCAATATGCCAACCTGCCGCCGGAGGGCAAGCAAGATGACACGCATTTGCAGGTTGACGGCGCGCGACAGGTGGCCGCGTTGTTTGCGGCGGAGGTTAAACGGCAGCAGTTGCGCCTGGCCAGATGGTTGAAATGACCTTTGTACAGTCGCGGGGCGATCATTTTTCAACCCTGTCCGACTTGTACTTTATCTGTGCCTGGCATACAATCGCCGCCCCTGAAAACCCCATACGACGCTAGTCCCAAACGCCAGAGCATATCGCTCAGCTACTTCGTGTCGTCCAAGCGTGTATTGGAGCAACTATGTACGCAATCTTTGAAAGCGGTGGCAAGCAGCACCGTGTAGTGGAAGGTGAAACCCTGAAGCTCGAAAAAATCGAAGTGGCCACCGGTGGCACTGTAGAGTTCGATAAAGTTTACCTGGTAGGCACCGGCAGCGACGTAAAAATCGGCGCGCCAGTGGTAGCCGGCGCTAAAGTGACCGCAGAAGTGGTTGCCCACGGTCGTGCAGACAAAGTGAGAATTATCAAATTCAAGCGTCGTAAGCACTCCATGAAGCGTCAAGGTCACCGTCAATGGTTTACCGAAGTGAAAATCACTGGTATCCAAGGTTAAGAGGATTAGAAAATGGCTCACAAGAAAGCTGGCGGTAGTACCCGCAACGGTCGCGATTCACAAGCGAAACGCCTCGGCGTTAAAGCCTTTGGCGGTGAAGTGGTTCCGGCGGGCAGCATCATTGTTCGTCAACGTGGCACCCGTTTTCATGCTGGTGTGAACGTAGGTATTGGTAAAGACCACACCTTGTTTGCCAAGGCTGACGGTCAAGTAAAATTCGAGGTTAAAGGTCCAAACAATCGTAAATTCGTCAGCATCGTTGCTGCCTGATTGCGATTGCGGATCATAGCTTGCGCTGCTTGACTGCGCTGGCACCTGAGAAGAATAAAGCCCTGTCGTTGTCGTCAGGGCTTTTTTTATTCAGGATGCGCCGCAAGCAGTTTGATCGTTTGTTCAGGATTGATTAGTTTAAATATTTTGGTTAACGCCGGGAGTTCACCGTGAAATTTGTTGATGAAGCGCCGATCCATGTTGAAGCAGGAAAGGGCGGTAACGGCATGATGAGCTTCCGCCAGGAAAAGTTTATTGCCAAAGGCGGTCCTAACGGCGGCGATGGCGGCGATGGCGGCAGTGTTTATCTGGTTGCGGATGAAAATCTGAACACGCTTATCGACTACCGTTTCCAACCCAAGTACAAGGCTGAAGACGGCCAGAAAGGCGGTAGTAAAGATTGTACCGGGCGCAAGGGTGATGATCTGTTTCTGCCTGTGCCGGTCGGCACTACCGTCATTGACACAGACACCGAAGAGGTATTTGGTGATCTGACCAAGCACGGTCAGCAATTGAAAGTCGCCCAAGGCGGTTTTCATGGCTTGGGAAATACCCGTTTTAAATCCAGTACTAACCGTGCACCGCGCCGCTTCACCTATGGTACAGAAGGTGAGGTGCGCAACCTGAAGCTGGAGATGAAGGTACTGGCTGACGTCGGCATGCTGGGGTTGCCCAATGCCGGGAAGTCGAGCTTTATTCGTGCGGTCAGTTCTGCCAAACCCAAAGTAGCCGACTATCCTTTTACGACCCTGATTCCCAACCTTGGCGTGGTAAAAGTTCAACAGTACCGCAGCTTTGTTATCGCAGACATTCCCGGTCTGATTGAGGGCGCAGCGGAAGGTGCAGGTTTGGGGGTGCGTTTCCTCAAGCATTTAACCCGCTGCCGTTTGCTGATGCACATGGTTGATATGGCGCCGGTGGATGATTCTGATCCGGCAGACAATGTGCGTGTTATTGCTGAGGAGCTGCAAAAATTCAGCTCAACCCTGGCAACCCGGGAGCGTTGGTTGCTGTTGAACAAAATCGACCTGTTGCCGCCCGATGAAGTTGAAGCGCGCTGCCAGGCGGTAATTGATTCACTTAAGTGGACCGGCCCGGTATTTCGTATTTCCGCCTTGCACCGCGATGGCACAACACAGCTTGCCGGTAGGATCATGGATCACCTGGAAGCCGTGTGGGAAGAAGAAAGTGAAAACCCGGAAGCGCGCGAGCGTGAGATGCAATTGCAGTTACAAATGGCCCAGGAAGCCCGCGACCGTATTGAAGAGTTGCGCGAGGCACACCGTGCTGCCAAGCGTGCTTTGGGCGAAGATGATGACGATGACTTCGATGAAGGCGACTATGACGTTGAAGTCGAATACGTAAGGTAATTTGATGAGCAAACGAGATCTCATCCCCCAGGCCAGGCGCTGGGTAGTCAAGATCGGCAGCGCGCTGCTGACCAACGATGGCAAAGGACTGGATGCCCGGGCAATCGCTGGCTGGGTTGCGCAAATGGCCAAGCTGCGCCAACAAGGCATTGAACTGGTATTGGTCTCTTCCGGTGCCGTAGCGGCGGGTATGCGTCGCCTGGGGTGGTCGTCCCGCCCGACTGAAATTCACCAGCTGCAAGCCGCCGCTGCCGTCGGACAGATGAGCCTGGTGCAAACCTACGAGGTGGAATTTCAGCGCTACGGTTTGCTCACTGCACAAGTATTACTTGATCACGATGACCTCTCTTCGCGTCAGCGTTATTTGAATGCTCGCTCCACGTTAAAAACCTTGATTGGTTTAAGCGTGATTCCCGTTATCAATGAAAACGACACGGTGGTGACAGATGAAATCCGCTTTGGCGATAACGATACTCTGGGTGCACTCGTCGCCAATTTAATTGAAGCGGATTTGTTGGTCATTCTTACCGATCAATTGGGTATGTACGACAGTGATCCGCGCAGTAATCCGAATGCGAAATTGCTGAGCGAAATCGCTGCTGAAGAGCCAGAACTGGAAAAAATGGCGGGCGGCGGTGGAGTATTGGGGCGCGGTGGCATGATCACCAAAGTGCGCGCGGCGCGCGTGGCGGCCCGCTCGGGTGCGGACACGGTGATTGTCGGTGGCCGAATTGAAAACGCGTTATTGCGGTTGGCAGACGGCGATAACATTGGCACCTTTCTGTGGGCGCAGCAGCAACCGCAGGCGGCGCGCAAGCGCTGGATCTCCGGGCAGCTGCAAACGCGTGGCACTCTCGTACTGGATGATGGCGCGGTGCGCGTCGTGCGTGAACAGGGCAAAAGTGTATTGCCTGTCGGTGTAAAAGAAGTGCGCGGTAATTTTACGCGCGGTGACATGGTTATTTGTGTGGCGCCCGACGGGCGAGAAATCGCGCGTGGTCTCGTGAACTACCACGCCGACGAAGCGCGCAAGATTATCGGTAAACCGAGCAGCAAAATTGAAGCACTGCTCGGCTACAAAGACGACGAAGAACTTATCCACCGCGACAACCTCGTCCTCTCCTGAGCTGCGCAGATCGTAGGTCGGATTAGCCAACGGCGTAATCCGACACTCTCCCCAATTTAAAAAATACCACGCAGCAGCACAGCAATCTTGCGGAGTTTTTTAGTAATACCGCAACTCCGTCGCCTTCCCCCAAAACACCCGGTAAGAAAAAATCGTGTAGGCAATAATCGCCGGCAACACAATCATCACACCCACCAAAATAAACCACAGCGATTCCGGCGCGCTGGCCGCCTGCCAGATGTCCATCTCACCCAGAACGATGTACGGGAAGAAACTGTAACCCAGCGCAAAAAAACACAAGATAAAAATAATCGCAGCACCAATAAAAGGGATGCTACAACCAAAATCATTTTCATAGGGAAATTTGCTGAGATAGCGTTCGACCATCATAAAAGTCACAAAGCAGACTGCCGGAATAATCAACAACAACAGCGACAAGGGGCTACCAAGCCACTTCTCAAAAACGTTGTGACTCATCAACGGGTTCACGGCAGATACGGCAATAATACCCAACGCCATAAACCACATGCAGATGCGCGCCCAATAAGCGGCGCGCATCTGTAATTCTCCTTCGGTTTTCATGACCAGCCAGGCGGCACCGATAAAGCTGTAACCCGCCGTGACACAAATGGCGCTGAGCCCGGCAAAGGCGAAAGCCGCCGGTGTTTCTTCAAACCCCATCACGAACATGCCCAACATATAACCCTGCGCCAATGTGGCCAATAATGAGCCGAATTTAAAAATCCGGTCCCACAGCTCTTTGTGGTCAGCGGGTGCTTTAGCGCGAAAGTCAAACGCCACACCGCGCATAATTAACCCGCCCAGCATTGCTGTTACCGGCAAATAAAAATGGTACAAAATCAAACTGTGTGCACTGGGAAAGGCAATCAACAAAATGCCGACACCCAACACCAGCCAGGTTTCGTTGGCGTCCCAGAAGGGACCGATAGAGGCAATCATCGTATCGCGTTGCGGGTCGGAATCGGCGGGTAATAAAATACCGACGCCGAGATCGTATCCATCCAGCATGGCGTAAATCAGAAACGCCAGCCCCATCAAGCCGGTAAAGATGACCGGCAACCAATAAGCTTCACCTGTTAAATCCATAACAAACCTCAGTTACGTCAGTGCAATTTATTTGCCGTGAATCGGATTGTGTTGCTCTTGCAGTGTCGGCATTTCATCAGGACGATCAACCAGCACTGACTTGCGAGCCATAACGAATAAGGTACGGATATAAGCAATGAGCAGCACTACATAAAGCGTCAGATAGATGCTGAGTGAAATGGCGACATTGCTGCTTGCGACGCTGGTGACGGCATCCGCTGTTTTTAATACGCCGGTGACCAGGTAAGGTTGCCGACCGATTTCCGTTACATACCAACCGGCGAGCGTAGCGATCCAGCCGGAAAAGCTCATGGCTACCAGTACGCGCAGCATCAAGGGCGGCAAGCTTTTTCTACGCCATAACAATACGCTTGAGGTCCAGGAGATGATCAACATCAACAAACCGATACCGACCATCAGGCGAAATCCATAGAACAAGGGTTTTACGGGAGGATGTTCACCCTGGAATTCGTTTAATCCTTTCAGCTCGCCTTCGACATTGTGCGTCAGGATCAGGCTGGCGAAGTCGGGCACTTCAATCGCGAACAGGTTTTTCTTTTCAATTTCGTCGGGGATCGCGAACAACACCAACGGCACACGGTTACCGGTTTCCCAGATGGCTTCCATTGCGGCAATTTTTGCCGGCTGGTGTTTCAGGGTATTCAGACCGTGCAAATCGCCCATGAGAATTTGCAAGGGTATCAGGATGGCTGCCGCGAAAACGCCGACCTTTAAGGCCAGCCGCGGTGCGGGTTTATGATCGCCTTTCAAGATACGGTACGCAGAGATTCCCGCAATTAAAAACGCAGCGGTCAAACCGGATGCGAGCATCATATGCGTCAAACGGTACGGCATCGAAGGATTGAAGATAATCTCCCACCAACTCAGGGGAAAGGCGACGCCGTCGCGCATTTCGAATCCGGCAGGTGTTTGCATCCAGGAATTTAAAGCGAGAATCCAGAAGGCCGAGAGGCTGGTACCAATGGCGACCAATAGCGTGGCAAGTGTATGCACACGGGCTGAGACACGATTAATACCGAACAACATGATGCCAAGAAAAGTGGCTTCAAGAAAAAAGGCCGTTAAGACCTCATAACCTAACAACGGGCCGGCGATGTTACCCACCGTTTCCATATAGCCGGGCCAATTGGTGCCAAATTGAAACGACATCACCAAACCGCTGACAACACCAATCGCAAAACTCAACGCAAAAATCTTCACCCAAAAACGATAGCAGCGCATCCAGACGCCATCCTGTGTACGGTTGTATTGCACGCGGAAAAACAACAGGAACCAACATAATGCGATGGTGATGGTGGGAAATAAAATATGGAAACTGATATTGGCCGCGAACTGGATGCGGGAGAGCAGGAAGGTATCTAATTCCATACGAGGTACCTCAAAAAAAGCGGCATGAACGGTTGCGTAAATACGGTGGTAATGATTTTTTGTCGGATTACGCCTTGCGGCTAATCCGACCTACTTTAATGCTTGGCTGTGCTTAACCATTTGTCTTTCATATCCAGCACTTTGCCGATGCTGTTGCCGAGCTTGAGCAGTTTGTGCAGACGGTCCGTATCGAGCCGCTGAATCTCCGTTGTCCAGAGTGTCAGCATTTCAATCAGGTCATGCATTTCCTGCATGCGTTGCTGCGCGTACTGTTCATCGGGGCTGGCCGGCTTGTTCATAAGCAGACTGCGCAAGGTAGAAAGAGTTGGGTCGATCTCGCGTTTGCGGCGTTGCTCTATCAGCGTTTTGGCAATTTCCCACACATCCGCTGGCGCGGAATAATATTCTTTACGATCGCCGGGGATATGTTGCAGGCGCACCAGTTCCCATGACTGTAATTCTTTGAGTCCCATGCTGACGTTGGAGCGGGAAAAGCCGAGCGCCTCGGCAATATGATCGGCTGTGAGCGGTTCAGGGCTGAGCACCAATAAGGCATACATCTGGCCGACGGTACGGTTAATTCCCCAGCGGCTACCCATTTCGCCGAAGTGAAGGATGCAGGCCTGGATCATGGGGGTGATTGAGATTGGCATAAGTGTTTCCTGTATTTTCAGTAATTTCTGAAATTACAGAAATAAATGGTATGAGTCAAGGTTCCACAAGAGACAAAATAGGGAGCGGGTTTTTCCTTTTAACCCTTGAGGGTTCGATATCACTGTGTTTTTGCTAACAATGTAACCGATATCATTGAAATTATTTTCGCGCCGTGGATAAGGCAGGTCGAGGTTAGTTGAAGTGACCTTCACTACCCATCATCATGATGAAAATACGAATTATCATGCGGAAATATAGCGTCCCCGCTTTTAAAAGCCGTAGGGATGAAAAGCCCTCTGAAAGTGCGCTCATGACAGAAATTTCTTTCTATACAGGGACGAAATGATCAAAATATACTCAATTTGTAACCGTTTTCATGCGGGCTAAAGCAGTGGATGTAACCGCATTTTCACTCTGCTTGTAGCGGCCTAAAACCCTGAAAAAACAGGGGCATACGTGGGCTCAAGGGGCTGGATTGATTTGTTTTATAGGTGAATAATAGGGGCACCTGCACCGGAATCAGACGCCGCTGAAAAGAGCACTATGCCATCAGTTCGATCCTGTGACCCGATCCGGTCAGGGTTTAAGCATCGGCTTTTGGTTCTACCTCTGAGCCCGGACATTATTCCGGTCTTCTCTTCAATCGAGTTCTTGTATCTTCGCAATCAAGTGAGTAGTGGACAATGACGCAGCAACGCAAGCCCATCGTAATCGCCAACTGGAAGCTCAATGGCGGCCTGGATCTAATCTGTACCTCCGTGGCTTCGTTTATCGGTAAACACTTTGAAGCTCAGATCGTCATTTGTCCGCCTTATATTTACATGCGCGACATGATGACATTTTTGCAGTATTCCGAATTGCAAATCGGCAGTCAGAACGTCAGCAAATTTAAATCCGGTGCATACACCGGTGAAACCTCCGCGCAAATGCTCAAGCAGGCGGGCTGTGCCTTATGCCTGATCGGTCACTCCGAACGCCGGGCCATGTTTGCGGAAAACAATCCCGGTTGCCGTACCAAAGTCCAGCTCGCACTCAATCATGGTTTGTTGCCGGTACTCTGCATTGGTGAAACCAAAGAGGAACGCGAAGCGGGTACGGCAAAGGAGGTTATCTTCACGCAACTGAGTGAGGGTTTGCTGGATATCGATTTGACCGACAAAGACATTTGTATTGCCTACGAACCTGTGTGGGCGATTGGTACCGGCTTGGCGGCAACACCGGACATGGTGCAGGAAATTCACCGATTTATCCGTGACAAACTGGAAGCGCTGTATAACCCGACGGTGGCCCAGCGTGTCCGTATTGTCTACGGCGGCAGCGTGAACAAAACCAATGCCAAAGAATTGTTAAACCAGGAAGATATTGACGGCTTGTTGGTCGGTGGCGCGAGCCTCGATCCCGACCACTTTCTGGAGATTTGCAAGCAAGCGAATAATGTTGCGCAGGTATAACAAAAACATTCGCTATCAATAAAGGTTGTTTTCAAAGATATCTTTGGGTGAGAGCAAAGTGTTTTCGTGAATTAACGAAGACAGATTTTTAAAGATGACCTTACCGGAACTCTTTCCGGCATTTAATCAACCAACAAGCGGGAGTAGATTGAGATGAACGCACTCGTGAACAAAACGCTGGTACATGCAGTGGCACCCGGAGTGGCAACGGGTGATCAGGTACAAACCCTGTTCGATTTCGCGAAGCGGGGGAAGTTTGCTTATCCTGCGGTCAATGTGGTGGGAACCAATTCCATCAACGCTACGCTGGAAGCCGCCCGCCAGGTGAATTCGCCGGTCATTGTGCAGTTATCTCACAGCGGTGCCGCCTTCTTTTTAGGCAAAAGCGTAAAGCTGGATGGACACCAGAGTTCCATCCTCGGCGCCGTGGCGGCTGCGCAATATGTACACACGGTGGCCCGTGTATATGGTGTACCGGTTATCCTGCACACCGACCATGCCGCAAAAAACTTGTTGCCCTGGATCGATGGTTTGTTAAACGCTGGTGAAGCGCACTACGCACAAACGGGCAAGCCATTATTCAGCTCGCACATGATTGACCTGTCGGAAGAACCTTTGCACGAAAACGTTGAATTGTGTGCGGAATACCTTAAGCGCATGAGCAAGATGGGCATGACGCTGGAGATTGAACTGGGCTGTACCGGTGGTGAAGAAGACGGTGTGGACAACACGGGAATGGACAGCTCGGCACTGTACACACAACCGGAAGATGTTGCCTACGCCTATGAAGTGCTATCGGCCATCAGTCCACGATTTACCATTGCGGCGTCCTTTGGCAATGTGCACGGTGTGTACAAACCGGGCAATGTAAAACTGACGCCGAAGATCCTTAAGAACTCGCAAACTTACGTGAGCGAAAAATTTGCTGTGCCGGAAAATACCTTGAATTTTGTGTTCCATGGGGGCTCCGGTTCGGAACCGGCCGATATCACCGAAGCCATTGACTACGGTGTGGTGAAGATGAATATCGACACGGATACCCAATGGGCTGCGTGGCAGGGTGTAAAAGCGTATATCGAAGCGAACCACGCGTATTTACAGACCCAGATCGGCAATCCCGACGGCGAGGAGAAGCCCAATAAAAAATACTATGACCCACGTGTCTGGTTGCGCAAAAGTGAGGAGTCCATGGCCAAGCGCCTGCAACAATCGTTTGCGGATCTTAATTGCATTAATCAATACAGGTAGTGATATGCACGATGTCAGTAAAGCCCTGCGCGCCGACGGCGCCACGCCAGAGTTGGTAGCACTGGTTGACATAATCCTGGGCGCTGCAACGCAGATTGCCCAATGCGTCCGACAGGGCGCATTGGCGGGTGTGCTCGGCTCAACCGACGATGAAAATATCCAGGGCGAGACGCAAAAGAAGCTGGATGTGATTGCCAATCAGTTGCTCAAGAATGCATTGCTGCAATGTACAGATGTTTGTGCGCTGGCTTCGGAGGAAGAGGATACACCGGTTGTCGGAAATCCGGAGGGCAAGTACCTGGTGGCATTTGATCCGCTCGATGGCTCATCGAACATTGATATCAACGGGCAGGTCGGGACAATCTTTACCATTTTTCCGGCGCTGCGTGATATCGCGTTTGACAGTGAACAACAATTCCACCAACCGGGTACGCAGCAGTTATGCGCCGGTTATGTGCTTTATGGTGGTTCAACTCTATTGGTTGTTTCTGTGGGTGGCGCAACCCGATGTTTTACCCTGGATGCTGCCAGCGGCAATTTCGTGCTCACGCAGGCCAGTTTAGACATACCCGCAGACACGCAAGAGTTTGCCATCAACCTGTCTAACCAACGTTTCTGGCGCCCCGCTTTCAAACAGTATGTGGACGACTTAATCGCCGGGGACACCGGTCCCCGCAAAAAAAATTACAACATGCGCTGGAACGCGGCGATGGTCGGTGATGTGCATCGCGTATTAATGCGCGGCGGTATATTCAGTTACCCCTCGGATAGTCGCAATCCCCGCCAGCCTGCCAAGTTGCGCTTGCTGTATGAAGCCAACCCCATGGCCTTCTTGATTGAAGGTGCAGGTGGCAAAGCCTGGACCGAAGCGCAACGCATACTCACCCTTCAGCCAACCGCACTTCACCAACGCGTCGCTGTTATCCTCGGCTCTGCAAATGAAGTAGATACGTGTCTGGCGTACCTGAAATAGTCCTGATCGCGCGCTTCATAGCGCGCTGCTTCTTGTGATAGAAAAAATATGGACAGCTTGTGAAAATCAGCTGTCCATATACTGTATTTTTCCATCGCCTAACGCGCATTTATGTGACAGGATGCATGTGGCGTAGTATTCGGCGACATGGAATGAACAGTTATGGTTGATATCCGTCATAAGCGGTGTTTTTAGATCAAATTTGAATCAATTTGATTGTTTTTTATATGGCATAGTAATCAACCCTAGGATATATTGCGCGCTTTGAAGCACCTTCCAACCCTGGTGACGGATCACGTTGTTTATTCAACAAGGTACGCATATACATGTTACAGGCCGTCAACAACGCATTTTCACTCCCGTCCATTAAAACTGACTCGCAATCGCAGCCTTCCATTGAGCCTACCGGTGCCGATGTCATTGTGGGCTATTTACAGTACGTGGGGATTGAGGTGGTCTTCGGTGTACCGGGTGGGGCGATAGAGCCGCTACTGAATGCCTTGGCCCGGAGCGAGCGCCAGGGTGGTCCGCGATTGGTTGTGGCGCGGCACGAATGCGGCGCAGCCTTTATGGCGGATGGCTACTATCGCGAGACTGGCAAGATGGGTGCTGTGTGCAGTACCACTGGTCCCGGTGCCACCAATCTGCTGACCGGCGTAGCCTCTGCCTTTGTCGAAGAAATTCCAATGCTGGTGATCACGGCGCAAACACCCTTGCCCAAATTCGGTAAGGGCGCGTTGCAGGAGTCCAGCTGCACGGCTATTGATACGGTAGGCATGTTCCGCTATGTCACGCGCTTCAATACGCTGGTGTCCCACCAGGAACAACTGGAAAACAAATTGATTTCGGCGATCATGAGCGCGCACCAGGGCACTCGTGGTCCGGTGCATCTCAGTATTCCTTCTGATGTACTTCGCGCACCGATGAACACCCAGCGGATTCATAACGATTTACTTATCCCAAATTTTTCTGTGGTGGATGATCTCGCCATCGGGCGCCTGTGCGAAAAGCTAGCGCGTGTTGACCGCATGGTGATGTATATCGGCAGTGGGGTAGGGCGGGCCGCCAGAAAGCTGGTGGAGTTTGCTGAGCTCACCAATACCCCGTTTGTGACCAGCCCCACCGGCAAATCCTGGGTGGATGAAACGCACCCTTTATATCGCGGTGTTTACGGTTTTGCCGGTCACGATAGCGCCCAACAGTTGTTGCAACAGCCTCATGTAGAACTGGTTCTGGCGGTGGGAACGGCGCTGGAAGAGTTGGAGACCAGTGGCTGGAGTGCAGACTTGCTGAATCACAAGCTGGTGCACATCGAGGCATGCGCGGATCATTTCATTCGCTCACCCATGGCTTGCCTGCACGTCTTTGGCAATATCGAACTTGTATTTGACCGGTTGCTGGTACAGGTGAAAACTGCGCGGCAGTGGGGGCGCCAATGGCAGTCTCCGCCCATGCGTAGCAGCAAGAAGAATATTTACAACAGCTATGTCACCCTGAAAGAACCGGAGAAGTGTTTATCCAACGAGGCTCCGGTCAAACCGCAACGTTTGATGGCATATCTTTCCAAGGCACTGCCTGACAACGCCCGGCTCTTTGTTGATGCGGGTAATGGTTGGTCCTGGGCAACACATTATCTGACTCGCTCCAATAGTGAGGGGCTGTATCGCGTTGCGATGGGGTACGGCTCCATGACCTGGTCCATTGGGGCAGCTATCGGTTCCGCGCTGGCCAATCGTGGCGCCCCGACGGTATGTATCCTGGGTGATGGTTCCTATTTGATGAGCGCACAGGAAATTACCGTGGCGGCGCAACAAAAGCTCCCGATTGTATTTGTGGTATTGAATGATGCGGCCATGGGGATGGTGATGCACGGCCAGATGCTCGGTCAGCAAGAGTCGATCGGCTGGCAGTTGAATGATGTGAATTACGCGGCGATGGCCCGCGCGATGGGGGTAGACGGTATGGTGATCGAGCGGCCGCAGCAACTGGATTTGCTCGATCTGGATGCCTTGTTTGCCAAGAGCGGCCCAACTTTGCTGGATGTGCGTATCGACCGGGATGAAGTGCCTCCCATGGGCGATCGTATCAAAGGTCTGGCACAGCAAGCCGGTTCGGCGACGCCGGGCGGCTGATGGCAGGTTTGGTTTAATGCAGGTTAACCCGAAGGGTGTGCTGGTATATGCTAGGCTAGAAAGGAGCTTAGCCGGGAGTTTTATGCGTGTCGTCTATTACCACTAATAACAATCAAGCTTTATCGCTACCCACGATTCTGATTGTGAATAACGATCCGGCAGCGCTGGACCAGATTGCAACCTGCCTGACAAAAGCCGGTTATTCCCGTCTTGCCTCGGTGGATTCAGCGACCAAGGCGTTGCGTTATCTGCGTCATCATCCCGTTGACTTATTGATCGTTGATGTTGATACCCGTGATCTCGATGGCTGGCGTCTGTCGCGCCTGGTGCGCAGTGGCATTCTGAACTGCCGTGCAGACCTGCCGATTATTATTGTGACCAGCACCTGGTGCGAGCGCATAGCCGAGGTGACGGCACGGGAATACGGCATCAATTATCTGGTGCCGCTCAACCATCTGTATCGTTTGCCGGAATTGGCCAGGCATTTGTCAGTTGAGCGCAAGGGCGAACTGGCCCGGCCGCGCTTGTTGGTGGTGGAAGACCAGCAGGATACCGCGGATTTAATCAAGCGCGTATTAACCACCCCCTTTGAGATTGAAGTGGCGGCCGACGGCGAAGCCGGATTACAAGCCTGGCGAGCGCGGCGCCATGATCTGGTGTTGCTCGACATCATGTTACCTACCATGTCCGGGCGCGACATCCTGATCGAGATTCAGCGTATCGACCCGAACCAGCCGGTGGTTATCATGACCGCGCACACCACTATTGATCAGGCCGAAGAATTAATGTTGCTCGGGGCCGTGGATTTTCTACCCAAGCCCTTTCGCGCCGAACAATTGCGCAAGGTCTGTGACATAGCCATCCATCGCGATGACTTTTTAGTCAGTAACGCCCAATTTGCCGCGCGGGTGAAATCCCTTGAAGCCCGTGAAATGGCCTATCGCAACTTGTACGAAAGCCATCATCAATTGCTGGATGATCTGCAATCGGTGGTAATGGAGTTGGATAAGGATTTTAAGATCTGTTTCCTCAATCGGGCATGGGAAACCATGATGGGTTTTTCTATCGAGGAATCTCTCGGTTCGTCCCTCGAAATGTTTATTGCACCGGAGGATGCTGCGCACTTCACACTCTTCAAAGAAAAGATCACCCTGGCGTTATTGCAGAAGAAACCCTGTCCGGAAATCGAGTTGTGTTTGTGTGATCGGAAAAACCAGAAAATCTGGACTCAGTTAAAACCCAGCCGTTCGACCCGCGCAGAAAATACATCCACGCTGACAGTGTGCCTCGACAATATTACCGAGCGGCGTGAGACGCAGGAGCAACTGAAATACCTGGCGATGCATGACTCCTTGACGGGCTTGTTCAATCGCCACTTTTTTGAGTCCACACTGGAACAGCTGGCTGCTGATGCGTTGCGCAACAATCGTCACCACGGCCTGGTGTATATTGACCTGGATCACTTTAAAGTCATCAACGATACCTTCGGTCACCAGAAAGGTGATGAGGTGTTGCGGGAAATGTCGTTGCTGCTGGGCAAGCGTATTCGCAAGCCGGATTTGCTGTGCCGTCTGGGTGGTGATGAATTTGCCGTGTTGCTGCATGATATCGGCGGTGAGGAAGCGCATCACTTTGCGCGGGAAATCCAGAAGATTATCGGCGACTTCGGTTTTCAGTTACACGACCAGCGCATGAATCTGGGGTGTAGTATCGGCCTCTCTCTGATCGACGGCAGCACGGCCAATTCCGAAGAGTATTTAATGCGCGCTGATATAGCGCTATATGTAGCCAAAGGCCGCGGTCGCAACCTGATTCACCAATACGACCCGCAGGACAACGAAAGCGACGAGTTGCGGCGCTGCATCAACGTGTCACAAAAAATTCGTCGCGCTATCGCGGAAGATCGAATGGTGCTTTACTTTCAGCCGATCTTCGATGTAAAAAAGCACGAGATTTCCTACTACGAAGCGTTGATTCGCATGCGCGAGAGCGACGGTCGAATTATTGGACCGGCGGAGTTTATTCCTGCACTGGAAACCTCCGGTGAAATGCATCTGTTGGATCGCTGGATTATCAAACTCGCCAGCAGGGCATTGAAAGATTACCCGGAGCTTAATCATATCGCGATCAATCTCTCGGCCCAGGCATTTAAAGATGAGAGCCTGGTGCCTTCTATCCTTGACTGTCTGCAGGAAACCGATGTCGATCCCAGCCGAATCACCTTTGAGCTGACGGAAAGTGATAGCCTGTTCAACCTGCATATTACCCAGCGCGTTATTGCCGATCTGCATTCATTAGGATGCAGTTTTTCGGTGGATGATTTCGGCTCAGGTTTCAGCAGCTTTGCCTATCTGAAAGATCTGCCTGCTGACTATATAAAATTGGATGGTTCTTTTATCCAGAACCTGCACCGCGATACGGTTGACCAAACCCTGGTGCGCTCGATCATCCAGGTGGTGCAGGCGCTGGGTAAAAAAGCGGTGGCGGAGTACGTTGAGAATCAGGAAATTCTGGATATCTTGCAAGAAATGGGTATTGATTTTGTGCAGGGCTTCCACATCGGCTATCCCTTGCCGATCGAAAAATTATTTGGCGAAAATGCTGGCGTGTCCCCCGCGTCTACCAAACCTTCCACGTTGATGAGCCGCTTTACCCGTTCCTGAATTCAGTCCGCATCCGGCACGGGCCGCGGTGCCGCGCCCTGATAATCAATGTCGTTGCAGCGCAGCGGCAGGAAGGTCTCTGGCGGGCGATGATAGGTGTCGAGATAACAGGCGGTTACGCCGCTGGCGACCATACCCGCAAACATTTGATAGACCTCTTCGGGCGTAAATCCTTGGTCGGACAGGAAAGCCGACATGTATCCATTAATATTCATGCCTTCATCAAATCGGCGCATTAAAACCCGCTCTATTTCATAGGCTAGCGCGAGATGTGGTCCGATCTGAAAACCGAGCTTTTTGCTGAATTTTTCCATCGCTTCCAAGCGTTCATCGCCTTTAGCGATAGGGCGAATGTAACCTACGATGTAAGGCTTACCCCGGTTAGCTGCTGTTATCTTCTCAACAATATCCGTTGCGGACGCGCCCGCCTGATGCTGGTGAAATGCATCCTGGATAAATGCTACACCACCCAATAAGGTGTAGGGGCCATAGGACCGTGAATCTGCTGCCAGAGAGCCTATGGTTGTGGCAGCGACCACCGACGTGCGCGCTGAACCGGCCAGGGCGCCAATTTGGTTACACCAGATCCGTGGGTCTGGCCAACTCAGGCAGCCGTAGATGCCTTCAATCCAATCTGCCAGCGGTTTTTCGATTAATTTGCCTGTGGCATTCAACACCAGAATTTGGAAATAGGATTTTTCTCCAACCAATTCCTCCAGCATGGAGTAACCGTGACAGAAGACGCCTTTGCCGGGAAACCACCCACCGGTTTTACTGAAAATTTTTCCGCGTTTTTGTTCGAGAAGGTCGATGTGGGAAATACTGCTGCATGTCACTGCCGTTCTATCGTTCGATAACATAGTTTTCGTCACTCACAAAGGGCATCGCGGTAATTGGTTTGTTGGCTAGCTCAAGGCCATGAGCGATCAATCCAGGTGCGCCAAGTAATTGGAACAGACAGCCACCGGCGCGAGGATGAAAGCCGAGGTCCGAAAATACTGCAGCGGCTACGCCGGTGGTTAACCATCCACATCCGTGCGGCTCAAGTGCGGTGGCAAACTGATTTCCCCAACACAATGCATCACCAGCGGCTTCCTTCTTCATGAGTTGTCGGGCGATTTCTTTTGCCATGAGATCAACACCACCAAAATGTTCGCCGAATCCTGGAAAATCACTTCCCTGCGGGTGAAATGTATTTACCATCTCGGCAGCTACAACTGCAGGAGCTTCTTGCTGCCGCTTCCGTAAAAAGCGCATGGCTGATTCGATTTCACCTCCGCCAAGATGCTCGCCACCAAGGACTGCTGAGGCAATTGGCAGGATATGCAGCGGGTCTGTTTTTCCAACGCCGACATTCATAGCCGCGCGAGTGGCCGTGTGGCGTGGCCCGGGATTGATTAACGCAATCATCAGTGATTGTAGTAACTGGGCTTCGGCTTTGCCGGGAAGCTCACCGCGAAAGAGCAAATAAAATACGTCGACGAAAGAACGCTTTTCCATTAACTCAATCAGGTCATAGCCGTGGCAGAAAGTTTTTGCTGCAATGTAAGGATTGTCATCGCTAGGCAGTTCGGACCAGATGCGAGTTGCTGTTTTTTCGGTAAAAGGTTCGTTGCGGCTGCGCACCTGATCGTGCTTGGGCTCTTCTGACATGGGAACATTCTCGCGGGGTAAAAATGTAGAAATATAGGAACAGAAATATTGCGGATCAGCGGAACAGGTATTTCAGCTCCAGCCACATACTGCGGGACTCCAGCGGGTAATCATCGGCGATGGTACCATTGCTGGGCTCGCGCGCATCTTCATCGGTCAAATTGCGCATGGCAATGGAAAGGTCCAGATTCGGTAAAATATTTTTGCGACGCAAGGTCAGGTTCAATAGCGCGTAATCATCAATAGCCGGTCGCTCATCTCCCGCTGCTCGCTGACGGTCACCTACCCAATAAATTTGACTGTTGAGTGCCCACTCTGGTCTGAATTCCCAATTAGCCCCCAGTTTAAATTGCTGCCCTGGCGCGTCCGCCACCGCCAAACCGGTTTGTGCATCTTTGGCATCTTGCCAGGAATAATTACCGTTCAGGCGCAGGCTGGGGATGGGTTGCCAGCTCGCCTCCCATTCAAAGCCATTGCCGTCCTGGTCGCGCGCATTTTGTGCGGTACTGGTTGTGGCATCCATGTCAGGAATAAATTCAATCATGTCTTTGGCTTGATAGGTGAACAGTGTCAGTGTTGTCTGGAAGTTCGCGTTCAAACGATAATTAAATGATAGCTCCAATGTATCAATGTGTTCCGGATCGAGATCCTGATTGCCGAGTGAGACGGGATTATTTTTGAAACGCTGCTCGGAAAAAGAGGGCGCGCGAAATGCGCTGCCGTATAGCAACTTGGTGGTCAAATTATCATTCGTGGCCCAGACAAGTGCGACACGTGGATTGGTGGTGCCACCAAAATCAGAATAATTGTCATAACGAACGCCGGCTGTCAGCGTGAGCGTGGAGATAAGTTGCCATTCATCCTGTACAGAAATGTAATGGATCGTGCGTGAGCTATCTTCCAGATACACAAAGGGTGAATCGCTCACATCGGTGAGTGTGCCATCGACAACGCTGGACGAACCATCGATAACACCGGGGCCGTAATTTTTACTTTCGTGAGATTTCAGCGCTTGTCGCCGCGTGCCCACGGCGAGACGCAGCCGATGAGAGTCCCAACCGTTGTACATGGAAACAAGGTCAAATTGCGTGTCTTCAGCCCGTTGTCCTGGATTTCCGAGAAGGCCATCAGGAAAATAAACTGTTCCTGCGGGTTCAGTAAAATTTAAATTGCCGTCGCTGCCAATAGGTAATATCGAACCTTTGGGCATAAGGTTGAAGCGAGCCTGAAGATCATAATACAGGTAGCTAAAGCGAAGGCTGTGATCCCACACATCACTGTCATCATTAAGCCGATAGGTGATATCCGCCATCCACAATTCGCTGTCATCCTCTCCTTCGTAATCGAGGGCTTGTGCGGCGCCTGCACCTATTCCGGCATCCCTGGAGATCCAGCTCCACAGATTAAACTGCAGGGCTTCGCTGTTGATCGCCAAATGCGTGTCGAGAAGTTGATAACGCGTTGATAAGGGGCCGGGAGCCAGGGACGCATCGGTACCAAACAGGGTATCGAGAGAAGACTGTAGATCGGTATTTATACGACGGTCGCTGTCGCCGTCACTTTCCTGATAGGCGACATTCAACGCAATTCCCCAATCATTCCATGATGCTGCGCTTTGTAACCAGAAATCGCTGCTGTTGAATGATCCATGACGCACACCAATTTCGGTTCCGTTGATGGCTGCTGCATCTTTGGTAATGACATTAATAACACCGGCATAGGCATCAGCCCCATAGATCGCCGAGCCTGGGCCGCGAATAACTTCAATGCGTGCGATGCTGGCAACCGGAAGGCGAAACAATGACGGTCGTCCTCCCTGCAGACTGGACTGCACCGGTACCCCATTCATCAACAACAAAACTTGTGGATTAAATCCGGTGTGAATGCCGCGAATAGAGTAGACGGAATCGAGACGGCTGAGTGTGGAAAGCGAAACGTGCAAGCCCGGTACGGCTTCGAGTACTTCGTTAAGGTTGCGGGCACCCATGGCTTCAATTTCGGCCGCGTAAATAACGGAAGCGGTGGCCGGTGCTTTATCCAAAGGGGTGCTGTTCCCCGTGGCGATGGAGATTTCGACCTGGCCTAATTCCGCCAGAGACAGATTGTAAATATCGTTCGGTGCCGTTTCGCCGGATTGCGCCATGGCCGCCGCAGAGACCATGAGTGACAGCAATGTCGGGACGAACACGCGAACATAAGGTGACATCATAATGACAACCTATTCATAAGGTGCCCCTAAGCACACAGAAAAACAGCCTGTGCAGAATGCAACGGATGATTTTACGAGAATGACGATCTGTTGTTATTGCGCACATCAGCCCCGGCAATCGAGGTGAGTCAGTGCAGCGAAAATCTTATGATCAACACCATCTTATGTTCATAGAAGGTAAAGATAGTTGACCCGGCCGGGAAAGCCAAGTTTGTTCTATGGGTTTATGAATTTTCGGATGGAGAGCTATTAAAAAACGATCAGGTTTTAGGCACCAGGCGTTGAATGGCGAGCTTGAGTGTTTCGCGGCGAATGGGTTTGGTTAAATAATCCTCTGCCTGATGTTTGTGCACTTGTTTGCGTTCATCCATGATCGAGATGATGATGACCGGAATGTCCTGCAGGTCGGCATCGGCCTTGATACTTTCAAAGAGCATCCAGCCATGTTGGTCCGGCAGCAACAGGTCCAGTGTAATCACATCGGGTTTGATGGTCTGCAATAAACGCAGGCCTGTCTCGGCATCGTGGGCGGTATGCACCAGAAAACCTTCCGACTGCATGGTGCGCGCCATGATATCCAGGAACGCCGGGTCGTCATCAATCATCACAATGTGCTGGCCGTTGCTGGCAATATCAGAATCATGAATAGCCACATCGGCATTGGCATCTACACCGGGTCCGCCAAACGCCGGGGGTAATTCGATGGGTAAGGGCAGATCCACAATAAATGTCGCCCCGCGGCCCAATTCACTTTCCACCTCAATGCTGCCGCCCATCATCTCGCACAATTGGCGGGTAATCGAAAGTCCAAGGCCACTGCCTTGAAATTTGCGTGTTGTGCCACTGTCCGCTTGCCTGAAGGGTTCAAAAATTTGCTGCTGCTGTTCTGCTGACAGGCCAATACCGGTGTCGGCAACGCTGATATAAATGCGATTGGGTTGGTGCAGGGCTTTGATGGTAACTGTGCCTTTTGGCGAAAATTTACTCGCATTACCCAATAAATTAATCAGTATGTGCAGTATTTTTTCCGGATCGGCCATGGGTAAGAAGCTGCCGTCATCAACATCGATATTCAATTGAATGGCATTTTTTTCCAGAAGTGGTGCTACTACGCTTACCGCCTCGTCCACCAGGCTGGAGAGTTTCACTTCGGTCAGGTCAAGTTCCATTCTGCCGGACTCAATCTTCGCCAGGTCCAGCACCCCGTTGATCAGTTTTAGCAGGCGTTCGCTGTTGCTGATGACGCGCGTCAGATCATTGATGTGGTTTTCATCGTCGGCCAGCTTTAATTCTTCGATCACCACCTCGGTGTAACCAATGATGGCTTGCAGTGGTGTGCGCAGTTCATGGCTCATCAGCGACAAGAATTCGCTCTTCGCCTGGCTGGCGTCCTCCGCCTTGCGTTTGGCGATGGCCAGGCGGTCTTTTGCGATCTGTAAATCTTTACTGTGCTCCGCCAGCCGTTGATTGTCGCGGCGCTTGATGGTGTAGCCAATCAGGATGGTGATGATCAACAGCACACCCAGACTCACCAGCCCCCATAAATAGGTCAAGGCTGTTTTTTGCGCGTCGACTTTTTCATCGAGACCGGCGATAGCCTGGCGTTGTGTCAGTATTTCATCTTCCTGGGACTTGATGGTGGTGTTGAGTTCGGCAAGTCGTTTTTCGCGGCGATCAATTTGTTGCACGATGGCATCCAGCTGCTGCTGTTGCTTATCCAGCTCCTGGGTCCGCTGTTCGACTTCTTCCAGTAAGCGGAGGCGTTCCTGTTTGCTTTGCTCAATCTGGTCAAGCTGGTTTTGTATCAACAGATTTTGATCCGCAATCAGTGCATCACTTTTCTGGATGCTCTGATTGAGCGTCGCAAGTTGTGTTTCAAGGCGCTGGTTTTTGGCTTCCTGAGCGTCAATCGCGGTGCTCAATTCGTTCAGTGTTTTTTCACGATTCTGTAGTTGTCTTTGCAGCGCGACCAGAGACGCCTGCCCCTCGCGATATAGCCGGGCCACATCAATCTCGGTGCCGCCGTTGAGTATCAACTCCGGCAAGGGCTGCAAGCCGTGGTTGATGATGTTTGAGCGGTTTACCTCGAAACGCAGCCGATCATTGTCAGTGATCAGGTTGATCATCACCAGTTGTTTGTTAGGGTATTCGGCTGTCACCAACAGCACCGGCTGGCCGCCGAGCGCATCGTAGATGTCCGACACCATATTGTTGTTCGCTTGTTCTACATAAACCAGATGAAAACGTGACAAGGAATTGACAGTGGTGGCCTGGGTAACGGTAATGGGAAGATTTCTCAGCTTGACGCTGGCAGCCATGGTACGGATTTCATTGAGTAGCTGCGGATTGTCACTGCCGTAAAACCCGATGTTGAATGATGCCATCGATTTTTCGTCGGGCCATTCAATATTCTTGGCGAAGTTGTAGAGGTAGGATGCAGTGATTTTATGTTTGTTCAGAGCTTGTGCCTGGGAGGCGGAAGAAAAACAGCATAGTAATAACAGCGCAAGCCAGCACCACGGGCGGGACGGCTTTTTTATCTCCGGGGTGACCCGAATAATGGTGTGTATAGGTTGTTGTTTCATCAACGTGCAATCAGGGGGCTGGTTGACCACATCCTTGATACAATTTTAAACGATGCTCACAGCATAGCCGGCCGATAAGGATTTTAATAGCGCAACGGACATTGATACCTGACATATTATGCTCCCCTGAACCTCTGATACTCGTGGGTGTCCATCTTCCTGCAACGGGATTCTATTTATAAACGCGATAACAGGAGATTAGTATGAGCGTCGAAGTCAGTGGTTTTTTAGGTTTTATATTACTGGTTTGCGTGATCTACGCGATTGTGAAAACTTTGCAGAGTCGCGCCAGCACGGGTACGAAAGTCATCTGGATTCTGGTGTTGTTATTCCTGCCCTTCCTTGGATTTATCTTGTGGCTATTCTTCGGGCCCAAGTAACCCCTCACTGTTGAATATCACCGTCAGGGCTCTCTGATTCCGGAGAGCCCTGAGCAATTTCGTCAGTTTATCTGCTCTACTTCTGTCGTCTGCCAACCGCAGGTTATGCGTCCAGTGTCGGTTCAACACCGGATTTGTGCATGACGGCTGCGTGTATTTCTTCCAGCCTGCGTCCGCGGGTATCGATACCGTTTTGCAGTAACAAGCCACCAAAAAGAATGAGTGGAAGGGCGATGAGTAACGCGGAGATCGCCAGGTCATTGAATAGCCCCAGGACACCGCATGCGGCACCGAGGATGCCGCCAAATTTGGAACTGGCGGCGACCAGTCCTGCGCCGGTGCCTCGCAAATGGACAGGATAAATCTCGGCAGCATAGGGAATGAGCATGGCAATCACTCCGCTGGCGCTGATGAGTAGTAGTGCGGTCGCCACGATGATGGCAGTGTGGGCATTGACCTTTAGCAGCCCCAGTACCAAAAATAACAGCAAGCTGGCTGCCGTCATTCCGATAAACAGCACCAGGGTCTTGATGCTACTCCAGTGATGATAAAGCCAGATCACCATCAGAATACCGGGCAATGCCAGCAGGCCAGATTGCGCGAGAAGGCCATTGGCGGCTTCAGCGCTCATGCCCATGTCGCGCAAATTGGTCGGCAACCACAGTAAAAATCCGAAATTCACCAGACCCCAGGCAACCCCGGCACCGACAAGTCCCAGTGTAATGCGCGCATAGGGGCCGCGAATCATGTCGCGAAAACTGCCGGCATGCTGGACTTCAGCGGCTGTCGCTTGGTCACCGGACTCTTGGTCAATATGGGCATTGAACTTTGCCAGAATAGTCCGAGCTTGCCGTTTCAGGCCGGCGCTGGCCAGAAAACGGGGTGATTCGGGAATATAGCGATTAAGGAATATCACCAACAGGCCCGTCGGCAATCCCAGCATCCACAGCACGCGCCAACTGAACAAGGGTTCAAGCACTGCCGCAGAGCCGGACGCCAGGAGATAGCCCGCAGAAGTTCCCACGCCGCCGAGCGCCACCAGTAACCAGCCGCGGTGAGCCGCCGGAATCATCTCGGCCATCAGGGTAAAGGTGATGGGCAGCAAACCACCGGCGGAAGCGCCCATCAGAAAACACATAATCAGGTTCCACTCAAAGGTCGGCATCGCGCCACAAATAGCGGTGCCGATAAACATAAGCGCTGATAACAGGATGGCCGCGCGGCGTCCCATGGTATCGGCCAATCGTCCCCAGATGATCGAGCCAACCGTTGTGCCGGTGAGTGCCACCAGCGCCAGTGTGCCGGCGGACTGTTTGCTGATCTCATACTCCAGCGTCATGCCCGGCATAACAAACCCAAGGGTGGCTGGCTTCATCACATCGACCGCGACGGCGACCACCAGTGCAATCACCAGCTTCCAATGCTCCCGATTGAGCGGCATGTTATCTGCCACATGGAAATGAATAGTGCTCTGATCATCGTGGCGCAACTGGGCCAGGCGCGGCATCAAACCGTACCAGGCCAGCAGTACGCCCAGCGGAATCAACCCCATACCCGTCAGCATGGTGGCGTCCATTGGCATACCCGCCATGCGATAACCCATGTGGGAAGCGTGCATGAACATGGGGATATGAGCGAGTACGCCAGCGGTAATAAAGATGCAACCAAACCAGAACGCGAACGGATGATGGAAGGAGATACCTTGGGAATTCATGCTGCCTGAACCTGTAGATAATCATTGTTATCGTGCTACAGAGCGTGTTCTACCCGGCGCATAAAACGATGACAATCGAAAAGCCATAAATTTTGGCTATAGGAATTGCAGAAAAAAAACCACCGCACCCGTTGAGGCAGGTGCAGTGGCAAGAAAGTTACCATGGCTGACATGGGTAACTTGATTGGAATTCGGGGATGATAAAAGTGGTTGGGGTGATCCGCGCGGTTGATAGAGTCGAGGCGGAGAGTCTTTTTTGCCTGTTTTACCCGATAGTTAAAAAGCTCGATTAACTAATGCAATTTAAAAACAGCGTCCTTGCTGATGAGTCCATAAACCGATGATCAATATAGGCGACGATGATTGAGGCCTTGCGTTGCCGCTTGCCTCGCAATGGCAATAGGTGTTCTATTGATTGGCTGCCAATGGCGTCACGTTATCCGTTTCCTTGTTTCCTGTAGCTCCCGCAGATTTCAAGCCGGCGTTGATCATGCCCTTGGGTTGAGTATCTGCTTCGAAGGGTTCGAGCAACTCTTCCGGTTTACCCTTGCAGGCTTTGGCTAGCTGTTCGCGGCGCTGGGCGAGCAACAGCCCGATAGCTTCGCTGTGCTGATCGCTGATACCGGGAATTTCGCGCTCAATCAAACTGGTAATATTGGCGGCCAGTTCCAGATACTTGTCGTGTTCTTCGGCTTGTTTCTTATCTTCAAACATACTTCCGTCCCGATCGCATTGCCAAACGGCGATAACTGCCATGATCTTACCCTCGTGTTTTTACCTGTATTTCAACAATAGTAAACAGCGCATCTCGATACTGTTTTTATATACAGTATTCGTGCGCCGAAAGAATGTCAACGATTAAATGAGGCATAGTGCGGCCTGAATGTCAGGCTGTATCTCCCTGATAGAAGCATGGATAATGGCGCCCCTTAATCTGAGTCCTCAAGGAAATTCATCTTGTCCGATCAAGCGTCAACTCCCATCAAGCCCCGCACCGGTATGCTGCGTTCCAGTGTGGTCACCGGGTCTATGACGATGATGTCGCGGGTGCTGGGGCTGGTGCGCGATCAGGTGTTGGCTCATGTGCTCGGTGCAGGGGGCGCGGCGGACGCATTTTTTCTGGCGTTCAAGATTCCGAATTTCTTCCGGCGGTTATTTTCCGAAGGCGCTTTTTCCCAAGCCTTTGTCCCGGTCCTGTCGGAGTATCGCCAAAACGGGCCCCATGCAGCGGTGCAGGCCTTGGTGGACCGGGTTGCCGGTTGCCTCGGGTCGGTATTGTTGTTGGTGACGGTATTGGCGGTGATCGGCTCGCCCGTTGTGGCTGCCATCTTTGCGTCAGGTTATTTAAACGATCCGCTTAAATTTACCTTACTGAGCGACCTGATCCGCATTACGTTTCCTTATTTGCTATTGATTTCCCTGACGGGTTTTGCGGGCGCGGTGCTTAACAGCTACGACCGCTTTGCGGTGCCTGCCTTTACCCCGGTGCTCCTGAATATTTGCATGATCGGTGCAGCGTGGTTTGCCGCGCCCTGGTTTTCCCAGCCGGTGTTCGCCTTGGCTTGGGGGGTATTGGTGGCGGGAATTTTGTCGTTGCTGTTCCAACTACCTTTCCTGCGCCGCATTCATTTGCTACCAGTGCCCAGGCTGGATTGGCAGGATCCGGGCGTCAAGCGCATCCTGACGTTGATGGTACCAGCGCTTTTTGGTGTCTCGGTCAGCCAGATTAATCTGATGCTCGACTCCATCCTTGCATCGTTTTTGCCCGACGGTAGCGTGGGCTGGCTGTTCTATTCAGATCGTCTGGTGGAATTGCCTTTGGGGGTATTCGCCATCGCGGTGGCGACGGTGATCATGCCCAATCTATCGCGCCAGCATGCCGCGCAATCGGGTGAGCATTTCAATCGCACCCTGGACTGGGCGATCCGGATGATCGTGCTGATTGCATTGCCCTCCTTGCTCGCCCTGGTGATCCTGGCGCAGCCGATTCTGTTTACCCTGTTTCACCACGGCCAGATGACGGTGCGCGATATCCTGATGTCTTCCTATAGTCTGCAAGCCTACGCCCTGGGATTGCTCGGCTTTATGCTCATCAAGGTGCTGGCTCCGGGCTATTTTGCGCGTCAGGATATGAAAACGCCGGTGCGGATTGGCATCATTGCCGTCTTTGCCAACATCGGCATGAAAGCCCTGTTTGTCGCCCCCCTTTACTTCCTTTTCAATCTGGGGCACGTCGGACTGGCTTTGGCGACCGCCCTGGCGGCTTATGTCAACGCTGGTTTGTTGTATCGCGGCTTGCGTCGCAGCGGCGTTTATCAGCCGGAGCGGGGCTGGGGAAGGTTGATGATGCGTTATGGCACAGCCAATCTGATGATGGTGTTGGCACTGCTCGGTTTGTTGCAGGTCTGGAGCGACTGGGCAACCTGGGATTGGCTCCAGCGTGCCATGCGGCTGGGGGCGCTATGTGGAGCCGGGTTCATGGTCTACGTGATTACGCTGGCAGTGGTTGGTGTACGCCTAAAAGACTTCCGCAACCTGTAAGGCGGGGCGAGATGCCCAATGGGGGCGGGGTAGGCTGGCATTGCCTGCTCCTGTATACTCCCGCGTTCGTTTTAATACCCAATCGAGGCAATGTAGCAGTCTGTGACTCCGGCGCCCCCTGTATTTATTCGTGGCCTGCATAACCTGCGCCCCTGGCATCGGGGCTGCGTCGCCACAATCGGCTCTTTCGACGGCGTCCACCTCGGTCATCAGGCGATTTTGCTCCAGTTGGCGCAGGCTGCCGAAGCGCATCAGTTGCCCTCGGTGGTGATCATATTTGAGCCCCAGCCCCACGAATTTTTTTCTGGCGATAAAGCGCCAGCACGGCTGATGCGTCTGCGGGAAAAAATCCAGGCATTGTTTGCCGCCGGTGTCAGCCGCATATTGTGCATCGAGTTCAACGAATCCTTGCGCAATTTATCAGCGCAGGCGTTTATTGATCAGGTGTTGGTCAGCGGACTGGCTATCAGGCATTTGGTGGTGGGGGACGACTTTCGGTTTGGCTGTGATCGCAAGGGGGATTTCAGCCTTTTACAAACGGAAGGTGCCAGGCACGGCTTTACCGTGAGTGACACCTGTACGCTGCTGTTGCACGGTGAGCGTGTCAGTAGTACCCGTATTCGCCATTTGTTGGAACTGGGTGATTTTGCCCGGGCCGAAGAACTCCTGGGCCGGCCTTATAGCATTACCGGACGGGTAGGTTATGGCCAGCAACTGGGCCGCAAGCTGGGGGTGCCGACGGCGAATATTCACCTGTGGCGTTACCGTTCGCCGCTGCACGGCGTATTTGCAGTGACGGCCAGATTCAAGCAGGGTGATGTACATCGGGGTGTAGCCAACGTGGGGGTGCGCCCGACGGTGAGTGGCGACAAAAAGCCTATCCTGGAAGTGCACTTGTTTGATTTCGCTACAGCAATTTACGGCACCATGATAGAAGTGGTGTTTCATCAAAAGTTGCGCGATGAACAACGCTTTCCATCACTGGAAGCCTTGCAGGCACAGTTGCAGCAGGATATTAAACACTCGCAGGATTTTTTTAACTCTCAAACGTTAAGTTGACCGTGGATCATGACTGATTACAAAGCGACATTGAATTTGCCCAACACCGACTTCGCCATGAAGGCGAACCTGGCCCAGCGTGAGCCCGAGATGCTCAAACAATGGCAAAGCAACAATATTTATCAGCAAATTCGCCAAGCTCGCGCCGGTCGTGAACAATTTATCCTACACGACGGTCCACCCTACGCTAATGGCGATATTCATATTGGTCACGCGGTTAATAAAATTCTTAAAGACATTATTATCAAGAGTCGTACCTTGAGCGGCTTTGACGCACCTTATGTGCCGGGCTGGGATTGCCACGGACTGCCGATTGAACACAATGTGGAGAAAAAACTCGGCAAAGCCGGCGATAAAGTGGATGTAAAAACATTTCGCGCAAAATGTCGTGAATACGCCGCCAAGCAAGTGGCTGGACAGAAGCAGGATTTTATTCGCCTGGGCGTATTGGGTGATTGGGATAATCCCTACTTGACGATGGATTATAAGTTCGAAGCCGACATCATCCGCGCCTTGGGCAAGATTGCTGAAAACGGTCATTTGCATAAAGGATTCAAGCCAGTTTACTGGAGCGTCGTGGGCGGTTCTGCGCTGGCGGAAGCGGAAGTTGAATATCAGGAAAAAACCTCTTTCTCCATCGACGTAAAATTTGCCTTTATCGACCAGGCGGCGGTTGAAAATGCTCTGGGTAAATTGACCGGGCGCGGGCAGATTTCGCTCGTTATCTGGACGACCACGCCCTGGACGCTCCCGGCCAACCAAGCCGTCAGTGCCAACGCAGAAGTGGATTATGTAGCGGTTCAGGTGGGCGAAGAGCGCCTGCTGATCGCTGAAAATTTATTGCTCAGTGTCATGGGCCGGGCAGGCATCGCGGATTTTAAAGTGGTGGGTTATTGCAAAGGTGCTGTGCTGGAAAACCTGCAAGTCCAACATCCATTCTATGACCGACAAGTGCCCGTTATTCTGGGCGATCACGTCACCACGGAAGCGGGTACCGGCTTCGTACATACAGCACCTGATCACGGTGCTGACGACTTTGCAGTCGGTTTGAAGTACGACATCGGCACGCTCAATTATATTGACGATAATGGTTATTACCGCCCCACTGTGGCGATTTTTGCTGGCGACCATGTTTACAAGGTTGATGAAAAAGTTATCGATCTGTTAAAGGAAAAAAATGCACTGCTGGCGCAAGGCAAGATCACGCACAGCTTTCCGCATTGCTGGCGAACCAAGACGCCGTTGATCTTCCGTGCAACACCGCAATGGTTTGTTAGCATGAGTAAAAACCATCTGCGTGAACAGGTTGCCCATGCGGTGGATGATGTGCGCTGGGTGCCGGATTGGGGCAAGGCACGCATTGATGCCATGTTGGCCAGCTCGCCGGATTGGTGCATCTCGCGGCAGCGTACCTGGGGAGTTCCCATTGCGTTGTTTGTGAATAAGGAAACCCAGGAACTGCACCCGGAAACACCGCGCCTGATCGAAGCCGTCGCGCAAAAGGTGGAGCAGAATGGAATGGATGCCTGGTTTGACCTGGACGCTGCGGAATTGCTCGGCGCCGATGCTGAACACTACGCAAAAGTGACTGATACCCTGGACGTCTGGTTCGATTCGGGCGTAACGCATTACGCCGTGCTGGCGCAACGCGCCGGATTGCGATTCCCGGCGGATTTATATCTTGAAGGTTCAGATCAACATCGCGGTTGGTTCCAGTCATCATTGAAAACCTCCATGGCGATCAATGGTGTGCCGCCGTATAAAACTGTCCTCACGCATGGCTTTACCGTGGATGCTCAAGGGCGCAAGATGTCCAAATCCATCGGTAATGTGATTCCTCCACAAAAAGTCATGAATGACCTGGGCGCTGATGTGTTGCGTCTGTGGGTGGCGGCGACCGACTTCAGCACCGAGATGAGTGTCTCGGATGAAATTCTAAAACGCACAGCGGATTCGTACCGTCGTATCCGTAACACCGCGCGTTTTATCCTGTCGAATTTAAACGGCTTTGATCCCTCAATTCATGCGCTGGATATGCAGCAGATGCTGCAGCTGGACCGCTGGATTGTCGGTCGCACGGCTGCGCTGCAGCAAGACATCATTAAGGCCTACGACAATTACCAGTTGCACTTGATCTATCAGAAATTGCATAACTTCTGTGTTGTGGAATTGGGTGCGTTTTATCTCGACATTATCAAGGATCGCCAGTACACCACCAAAGCTGACAGCCTTGCGCGTCGCTCAGCACAAACGGCGTTGCATTACATCATTGAAGCAATGGTGCGCTGGATTACACCCATCCTCAGTTTTACCGCTGAAGAAATGTGGCCATTGATTCCGGGGCAGCGCGATCAAACAGTATTTGTGGCCGAGTGGTACAAGCTGCCGACGATGCCTGCAGACTCCTTCGCCGATAGCTACTGGGATTTGATCGCGCAGGTTAAAGATGAAGTCAATAAAGTATTGGAGGCCAAGCGCAACAGTGGTGAGGTTGGCGGCGGACTGGGTACAGAAGTGACTTTGTATTGCGATAGCGAATTGCAACCGAAACTACAGGCATTGGGTGATGAGCTGCGCTTTGTCCTGATCACCTCAACCGCCGAAGTGCGTCCCGCTGCTGAAGCAAATCATGCGGAACCGACGGCGCTGAAAGGTTTACGTGTTGCGGTTAAAAAATCTGCGCATGTCAAATGTGCGCGCTGCTGGCATCATCGTGCCGATGTTGGTGCAAATGCCGCGCATCCGGAAATTTGTCTGCGTTGTGTTGAAAATGTGAACGGTGAGGGCGAGCAGCGTCAATATGCCTGATCTGTTAATGTGTTAATGATGCGCCGCGCTAATTCATGAGGTTATTAGAGAGAAAGTCATGCTGAATAAAGTTCCTGCTCAAGCTTGGCGTTGGTATGGTCTGGCACTCCTGGTAATTGTGCTGGATCAAATCAGCAAACACTGGGTCGAAGCGGTATTGACGTATAACGAGCCGGTTGTATTTACCTCGTTTTTTAACTTTACCTTGCGTTACAACCCAGGCGCAGCGTTCAGCTTCCTAAGCGACGCCGGTGGCTGGCAACGATGGTTTTTTACTGTTGTGGCGATTGTCGTCAGTGCATTACTGGTGGTGTGGATTGCGCGCGTTGCTGCGACCAAAAGACTGGAAGCCTTCGGCTTGACCATGATCCTCGGTGGCGCTATTGGCAATGTCTATGATCGTATCGTGCTCGGTCACGTCGTTGATTTTATTGTGGTGCATTATCAGGATTATTATTGGCCCGCTTTTAATCTGGCAGACTCTGCCATTACCTTAGGCGCCATCCTGTTGATTGCCGATATGATTTTCACCAAGGAAAAGCCAGCCAATGCGTGAATTAACCGTCGGACCCGGTACAAAAGTGACCCTGCATTTTTCGCTGACGCTCGCGAATGGCGATGTGATCGATTCCAATTTTGAACGCGATCCGGCCACTTTTACCGTGGGTGACGGCAGCTTATTGATAGGGTTTGAAAAAGCGATCTTCGGTATGCAGGAAGGTGATCGCGAAACATTTTTGATCAAGCCGGAAGAAGGGTTCGGTCAGCGTAACCCTAACAATATCCAGGAAATCGCGCGTGATCAGTTCAGTGAAGATATTGAGTTAAGTGAAGGGCTAATGCTGTCATTCGCTGACGCCCAGAAAACCGAATTGCCCGGGGTGGTACAACGTTTTGACGATGAGCGGGTAATTGTTGACTTTAATCATCCGCTGGCGGGGCGCGACATCCTGTTTGATGTGGCTATCTTGCGTATAGAACCTGCACAGGTACATTGACACTATGCAAATTAAACTTGCCAACCCGCGCGGCTTTTGTGCCGGTGTTGATCGCGCCATCGACATCGTGAATCGTGCACTCGATGTATTTGGAGCGCCGATTTATGTGCGTCATGAAGTAGTGCATAACAAATTTGTTGTGGATTCGCTCCGCGAACGTGGGGCTGTATTTGTCGATGAGCTGGATCAGGTGCCGGATGATGTCATTGTCATCTTTAGCGCCCATGGTGTTTCCCAGGCCGTGCAGCAAGAAGCAAAGCGGCGTAGCTTGCAGGTGTTTGATGCAACCTGTCCGCTGGTGACCAAGGTCCATATGGAAGTGATGCGTTACAGCCGCGAGGGTCGCGAGTGCATTTTGATTGGCCACGCAGGCCATCCGGAAGTCGAAGGCACGATGGGGCAATACGACAACAGTAATGGGGGTGAAATTTATCTCGTTGAAGACGAAGAAGACGTTGCCCTGCTTCAGGTGAAAAACCCTGAGGCGCTGGCTTATGTTACACAGACTACTCTGTCCATGGATGATACGGCCAAGGTTATCGATGCGCTGCGCGAAAAATTCCCCAGCATTCAGGGGCCACGCAAAAATGATATCTGCTATGCCACCACCAACCGCCAGGATGCCGTGCGCCAGTTGGCTCTGGAGTGTGACCTGGTGTTGGTGGTTGGATCGCCCACCAGTTCCAACTCTAATCGTCTGCGCGAATTGGCGGAGCGGTGCGGTACAGAGGCTTATCTCATTGACGGTCCGGATGATATTCGTAGCGAATGGTTGCAAGGCAAAACAAGTATTGGCATCACCGCCGGCGCATCCGCCCCAGAGGTCCTGGTTCAACAAGTGATTGAAAGGCTCTGCACTCATGGAGCCACCGCACCGCAAGAACTTCCGGGGATTCCTGAAAATATCAGTTTTTCGTTGCCTAAAGCGTTGCGTATTCAGGATGCCGGATGAAGCTCGTGCGGTGCTTTGGAGCTGAATGGCGTATTCGCTCGGCTGTGTTCCATACCTGTCTGTGCATCATCCATTAAAAGCTACACAGGCGTCAGCTGATATCGATTCGACACGCATTCTGCCGCTACGCGCGAGCACCAGCTGAAATCCGTCCCCATCGCTCTCGGGGCAAACGCGCAGCGTCCCGGCCTGAAAGCTGCCGCCGTTGGCGCGGCCGACTTTCCTGCTTTCGCCGGTGCCGATGAAGGAAATGTAATCCCGAACTGGACCGTTGGAATACACCTTTACTCCTTCCGGCTGTGCTCCTTCAAAGATAAGTGCCTCCTCGCCATCACGTATTCCGTTATTGTTTGTATCAATAAAAAGCTCCCATCCGTCCCCCCAGCTTCCCTTGTGCATCAGGGTTGCGCGTTGATTCTGGCTGACGGCGAGCGTACGGGCGTGCTGAGCTGACTGGAGCAGATCCTGTAAAGCAGCTTGGGTGCGGGTATTTTGAATCTGATGTGAGAGGCTTGGCACACCTATTGTGAGAAGTAATACCAAAATCAGGAGGGTAACTAATAACTCAAAAAGCGTAAAACCACGAGCCGTCATAAGACAATCATCCTTGAAAAAACAGTAGGTTACGAGACACTTAAACAGCAGCCTATCCACAACCCGTGGTCGCCCTGCCGTTCATTCATCCCTGTTGACCGCGTATCGTTGAAACTGCTCTACATCAGGCAGCTTGTGATAGCGTGGGCCAATATAAACATCGAAGAACCATGCGTCCAGCCTTTTTCAGCAGGTTCTATGACTGATTCTGCATAAATTGGTGACAGGTTTATTCGTTTGTTCTTGTGCGAATGGGTATAGTGGCGCAATTAAAAAAACTAGGTTCCAGACTTTAGGTGAATAGAGTTTATGTATAAATATCAAAAGGCATTTACCCTAATAGAACTCATGGTGACGGTTACTATTGCCGCTATCGTGCTTGGTATAGCCATCCCCAGCTTCAACACTCAAATTCAGAATAGCCGCTCTGTTGCACTAGGAGAAGAGTTGGCGTCAGCGTTCAATTTTGCTCGCAGTGAAGCGGTTAAGAGAGGCCAGAGGGTTTCTATATGTGCGAGCAGTGACGGTGCTGCCTGTGGTGGTGGCTGGAATGATGGATGGATAGTTTTTCTTGACGGTGCAAACACGGATAATGCAGCAGCTGTTGTGGTTAACAATGTATTGCGTTACTGGGATGACATCGATAATCAGGCGGTAGTAACTGTCAGCAATAACAAAACGTTCGTGCGTTTCACGGGTTTGGGTGCGTTAGGACGAGTTGATAATAATTTCATTACAGTTTCCGCACGTTTTCAAAAATGTGTAAACAACAATGCCAATACCATAACCATTGGCTTATCTGGCATCGTTAATACCGAGCGAGACGCTTGCCCGGCTGGAGGAAACTAATGAAAATTCAAAAGCAGCAGGGGATAGGTTTAATTGAGGTTATGGTAACGGTTTTAATTCTAGCAACCTCTCTTTTAGCAATGGCTGCGCTTCAAAGTAGATCATTGCAGCACAATCACAGCGCATTCTTACGCTCGCAGGCAAATATTATTGCATACGACATTATCGACCGTATTCGAATTTTAAGTCCGATCGCTCCAGGTGCTTTGGTCATCCCCTCTGACGATGACCTGGATGAGATGGCTAGTTCATTGCCGGAAGGAGATGCTGACGTTAACAACTGTCCGGGCCGTGTGTGTACAGTGACAGTTAGCTGGGCGGAGCAGGATGCCATGGACGAAGAAACTGGCTTGTCTACATTTACCTATACGATTCGTTTGTAAGAGGACTGCTACACATGCGTAAGCAGCAAGGGTTATCTTTAATTGAGCTAATGATTTCTATCACAATAGGAATTATTTTGATGACTGGTGTTGTTCAGATGTTTATTACCAGCCGCATTTCTTTTTCTACCCAGCAAGGTATTTCTCGTATTCAGGAGACTGGTAGGTTTGCTATTGAGTTTTTATCGAGAGATATTCGTATGGCGGGTTACCTGGGTTGTACTGACCGTTCAAATCCTCAGATAGCGAATACTTTGAATTCGGCAAACGGTTTTTATTACCGAATGGACGTGGGCATTGAAGGCTATACAGCGGCGCCGCCGGCATCCAATTTAAATCCTGCCCCCTTAGCCAATACCGATGTGCTCGTGATTAGAAGTGCCAATGGAAATAATGCTGCAGTTGCGCAGAATAATAGTGCTGCTCAATTATTTATAACGGATACAGGAGCTGTTGCTAATGCATGTCCAGGAAACACAACAAGTTATAGTGGTATATGTGATGGGGATATCTTGATTGTGTCAGATTGCGTTAAAGCTAGAATCTTTCAGGCAACAAATGTACAGGATGCGGGACTGGTCATTAATATTGCTCACGCCGCCGCTGGAACACCCGGTAATGCAATGGTTTCCTGGGGGGCGGCGGCGAATCCTGATCCGATATTTGGTCCAGGCGCTGAGGTTCTGACGGTAAATAATATCGTCTACTACATAGCTGCCAGTAATGTATCCCAGGAGCCCTCTTTGTATCAAAAAATCAACAATGATGCACCTCTTGAGTTGCTGGAGGGGGTGGAGGACATGCACCTGACATACAGTCGTAGCAACTCCCCATCAGTTTTTCAGGATGCAGCAACGCTACCCGCCGCCGCTTGGACTGATACAGAAAATCCGGTGGTTAGTGTGAGAATAGAGCTGCTAGTTCGTAGCGTTCAGGATAATGTATTGGATCAACCGCAGTCGTTTATATTTCCAACTGGGACTCCAGAAAGAATGCCTGATCCGTTGGATCGTCGCATGCGACAAGTTTTTGTGAATACAGTTGGTATTCGCAGCAGGCTTCCTTAAAGAGAAAGACATACGTGGAGCGGTGTATGCGCAATAAACAGAGCACTTACGTAATTTATCCTAGGGCTGAGACGGGGGCAGTATTAATCGTCGGCTTAATTATGTTGTTGTTAATTACAGTAGTTGGCTTGGCTTCAATTCGAGGCAGCGGTATGCAAGAGTTGATGGCGGGGAATATGCGAGATCGCAATATCGCTTTCCAGACTACCGAGTCGGGGCTGCGATTGGCAGAGAGCACTGTGGATGGTTTGGTGGGGAATCCGTTTTCAGGAAATGGTTTGTGGGAGGACCTGAATGTTCCCGGAGCTCCGCGCACTCCTGTTAGCACTTGGCAGGCTGAGCAATGGCTGGCGGTAAATAACAATGTTGTTAACGCATTGGAAACCAATGCGCCCGGCTTGGTGAACAATCCAAGGTATGTCATAGAAAAAATGTCGCTTCCTATAGGTGAGGTGGCTGCGGCTGACGGCAGTGCTATAGGAATAGGTAGTATTAATCAGGGGAACCAGGTGCCTGAGCCGGATTATTTCCGTGTTACCAGTCGAGCCCTGGGGGGTACTGATACCACCGAAGTTGTTCTTCAGTCGACCTACAAAACGTACTTCATCGATTAATATCAGAAGAGTTGGGGAGTTATCCCATGCGAATTAAAAATTTATTATCCATAGTAAAGATAAAAACACCATTAGCATTATTCACTGCTTTGATGTCATTGGGTATTACACACAGTGTGATGGCTGCACCTGCACAGGCACCACTCTTTTTGACTGCTCCCGTGCGACCTCTAATGATGTTAAACATGTCTAATGATCATCAACTGTTTTTCAAAGCCTATGATGATTATTCGGACTTAGACGACGATGGTTTTGCTGATACAACTTACAAAAATACCTATGATTACTATGGTTATTTTGATAGCCAGAAATGCTATACATACGACGCAACGAATGGTCGATTCAATCCGAGTGGTTTTGGTGTTATCTCCGGAAATAGCGGCAGATACTGTAATAATGGCTCCACAACAAATGAATGGAGCGGTAACTTTCTGAATTGGGCCACAATGACCCGCATAGATGCTGTGCGAAAAATTCTTTATGGTGGGTTACGTTCAACCGATACCGGCGCGATGACAATATTGGAGAGAGCATACTTGCCGCAAGATGCTCACGCGTTTGCAAAATACTACAACGGAAGTGATATAGACAAATTGACTCCGTTTGATACTTCATCTTCAAGGGGGGGGATTACTAAAGGGGCGAATACTAGTGCTTCCGGTATAACGATTTGTAATACGACTGAACCGACTAACCGAAGTAATTTGTCCCAGTCTGACAATGGTGCTCCACGTATGAGGGTGGCGCGAGGAAACTTCTCTTTGTGGGCAAGTAACGAACGTTGGCAATGCCGTTGGGGACAGGGTACAAATGATAACCAGCCGACATTGAGTGGTATTAACGCTTATTCATATAGTCCAACAACGGCTGACAACCGCTTGGGCGGAAGAGATTTTTTGGTTCGGGTTAGAACATGTGTTAATGATACATTGATTAATGACACAAATAATGAAAATTGTAGTTTGTATGGCGAGACTTATAAGCCGACTGGGCTACTGCAAGAGTTTGGTGAAAAAGATGATATTTATTTCGGCTTATTAACCGGCTCATATGGTGCAAATAAATCGGGTGGTGTGCTGCGAAAAAATATAGGCAGTATGACAAATGAGATTGATTTGGATGATGGTACTTTTACTATTCCTACGCAAAGTATTATTGGTACGTTAAACCGTTTGAAAATATATGGTTATCGTTTTGATGATGGCACTTATCATAGCGCGACTGGTAGTGATAACTGCATTTGGGCCAGGAGTTCCTTTGCTGATGGCGATTGTTCCAATTGGGGAAATCCGCAATCGGAAATATATTTGGAGTCATTGCGTTATTTGTCAGGGGCAACAGCAACGACGGGATTTGCCGCGAACGATTCCTCTCGTATATCAGGATTAAATTCTGCTACCTGGGTTAGGCCAATTAATAATACGAACTATTGTGCACCGTTGAGTGTTATTCAATTTAACGCATCGACCAGTTCGTATGACTGGAATCAATTGGGCGGCGCAAGTGACATAGGTATTAGTAATTTGGATGCGCTAACAAATGCTGTGGGAAGCGGTGAAAATATTAATGGTTCCTCGCGGTTTATTGGTCAAGTCATAGGCGGAACTGGTGCTGATGATGGTAACCAATTGTGTACAGCTAAAACTGTGGGGAGCTTGTCGGCTGCTCGTGGTACATGTCCTGATTCGCCCAGATTGGAAGGGGGTTATCAAATTGCTGGCTTGGCATATCACGCGCGTAAAAATGGTATTCCTTTGACTGGTGTTACCGCAGGAACAAATAACCAAACGGTAAGGACATATGGTGTGGCATTAGCGCCAGCGGTCCCAAGGATAACTATTCCTGTACCAGGTAGTACTACTAATAAAGTGACTATTCTTCCCGCGTGTCGCAATCGCATAACTAGCCCGAATGATGCAAACTGCGCAATTGTTGACTTTAAGATTGTGAGTCAAACGGAAACGACTGTGAACGGAGTGTTGACTCGGGCAGGTAGACTTTATGTGAACTGGGAAGATAGCGAACAAGGTGGTGACTTTGATCAGGATATGTGGGGCATTATTAACTATGAGGTAACTCCGACGGTAGTGAGAGTGACAACGGATGTTATCGCGCAATCCAGTGGCGATCCAATGGGCTTTGGTTATGTGATCAGTGGAACTACCTCTGATGGCTTTCAGGTTCATTCCGGTATGAATGGTTTTACAAGGGCAGCACAGGCTGCACCTGCAGGCGCAGTCATTAACGGTTGTAATAATTGCCAAACAGACAACGCAGCTACAACGAATACGTACATATTGGGGACGTCGACCACTCTACCGTTGGAGCAACCGTTGTACTATGCGGCCAAATGGGGTGGATATTCGGATGATTTTATTGAAGATATAGATTTGGGAGAGAGCACCACGCTTACAGATGAGATGTTGAGTGCTGCGATTGCAGCAAGAGATCCTCAAGACACGTATTTTTATGCTACCGATCCGCGTCGCCTTGAGGAGTCCTTAAGAACCGCATTCCAAAGCGTTGCAGCTGATGTTGGCTCTGCATCTGCGGTGGCGACTAACTCTACTAGACTCTCTGAAGGTGATTATCTCTATCAAGCCAGATTCAATAGCGAAGACTGGAGTGGAGAGATACTTGGTTATGCATTTGGTGCCAATGCCAGTTTCTCTGGCACGGCTGATCTAAGTACGAATGGCACGATGCCCACAAGCGATTCAGGTCGCAGTATCTACACCAGCACTACGACAGGTAGCTGGAATACGGCATCGGCGTTTACCTGGGCTAACCTGACAGCTGCGCAAAAACTATCTTTGCGTATCGGTGGAGAAACGGATGATGTGAATGCTCAGAAACGCTTTAATTGGATAAAAGGCGATAGGACGAATGAGGGGGTTGGTGGTCTCCGGGCACGCAAACGCTTGTTGGGAGATATCATTAATTCAAGTCCAGTTTATGCTGGTGGTAGAGATATGCGTTATAGCCGACTGCCTGTAGGCGGCAATTCATATAACGCGTTTTTGCAAGTTAAAAGAGGATATGAGCCAAGAATTTTTGTTGGTGCGAATGATGGGATGTTTCATGCGTTTGAGGCCGACACCCTTGAACCTATTTATTCTTATGTGCCGGAAGGTGCTTATCCTAAATTGGCCGATCTGACGTTCCCTAACTATGGTCGCAGCGATAATCCGCATCAGTATATCGTTGACGGACCTGTGACAGTTGGTGATGTTTTTATCGATACTGATGGCAATGGTACAGGTGAATGGCGCACCATTGCCGTGGGATCATTGGGTGCCGGTGGGCGAAGTATATTCGCTTTGGATGTTACGAATCCTGATGATGCACCTAAAGTTATTTTTGAGCTCAAATACAGTGCTACAAGAAACCAAGCTCTAGGTCAGTATCCAGAGCTGGGTTATGTAATGGGTAAGCCATTGATTGTTCCAATGAAGAATAATCGTTGGGCTGTAGTCTTTGGTAATGGCAGTGAGGCCGGTGGCTCGCATCTTTTTGTTGTAGATGTCGAGGATCCATACAGTACCAGAACTAAAGTTATCAGCACTGGAGAGGGGATTGGTTTATCAGCGCCAGAGCTTATGCCTAACGGTCTTGGCCAAGCCGAGTGGGGTTATGCGGGAGACCTAAGTGGTAATATCTGGAAGTTTGATTTATTTAGTGATGATGAGGATGATTGGGATGTTGCCTATAAACTTTTCCAGGCTGTAGACGAGGATGGTAATGCTCAGCCTATTAGTGCTCCTCCTACGCTAGGAAGAAATGCTCTGAAAAATAACGCAGTAATGGTGTACGTTGGCACAGGTAAATATTTTGATATAAGCGATAACCAGACGAATGCATCACCTATACATAGTTTTTATGCTATAGCGGATACCGGGACTGCTGTAGATATTAATCGTAGTAATTTGCATCAGAAAACAATTGCAGAGACTAATGGTGTCCGTACTGTTACTAATAATGAGCCTGATTGGGCTGTTGATAGCGGATGGTATCTTGATTTTAATGTTGAAAATGGCGAGAAAGTCACCATCAAAGCGTTGTTGCTTTATGACCGTCTTATTTTTGCTACGTTAATTCCGTCAGATGTGCCATGCAACTATGGTGGAACAAGCTGGCTGATGCAAGTAACAGCTGTTGGTGACAAATATACGGGGAATTACTTATTGGACGAGAACATCAAGAACGATTATTTGATACTTGGTGATCTAGGGTTAGGAATTATCGATAATTCTGACGATGATGATGAAGGCTCTGAGCCCGAGCCTGACGATGGTCCATGTCCTGATGGGACCTCTCCCGCAACTATAGTGAGTAGCGGTTCGGATGGCTCAACGTCCAGTAGAACAGTTTGTTTGCCTGGTGATGCATTAGGGCGGATGACTTGGCGACAATTAAGATAGCGGCAAAAAGGGTTTTATATGAAACAGCACAATGGTTTTACGTTAATAGAAGTAATGATTGTGGTGGCAATACTTGGGATACTTGCCGGTATTGCCTACCCATCGTATATGGAGTCAGTAAGAAAAAGTAATCGAGCTGATGCTAAAGCTTCTTTGAATGATACGGCGCAGCGGTTGCAACGGTGCTTTACTGCCTACAGCGTCTATAATCATGCTAATTGCGCGGTGGCCACCTCGATGGCTGACGGTGCAGAGGTTATTTCACCAGAGGAATACTACTCTATAACCGGTGTGATCTTGGCGAACACATACACCTTAACCGCGACACCTGTGGGTGCCCAAGCGAATGATGCTAAGTGTACAACCTTTACGTTGGATAACTCTGGTGCTCGAGGAGCAACAGGCTCTGATGCTGCAAACTGTTGGTAGTTATTAATACATCAATCCTCATCCAACCCCAACTTCTGCAACCGATACCGCAACGACCTGAAACTAATCCCTAGCTGCTTCGCAGCTAGGGTTTTGTTCCATTTCACCTGCTCCAGCATATTACACAGAATATCTTTCTCGACATCTTGTAAATAATCATCCAACGATGGGTATTCCGCGCAACGGGCCGGGTAGTCAACGAGATTGCTGCTTGAGGATTTATGTGTTGCCGGGTTTATTTTTAATGATTGCTCGCCATGCAACTGCAGGTCTTCTGCTTCAATAACATCGCTGTCGCTCAAGGTAAATGCACGTTCCAGAATATTTTCCAGTTCGCGTACGTTGCCGGGGAAGCCGTAGTCGTTCAGTCGCTTCAATGCATCATTGGATAAATGAGGTGGTGGCAGGTTGACAGCTTCAGCAAGTTTTCTTAATAAATGATTGGCTAGTAGAGGGATATCTTGTCTACGCTCGCGCAGGGCGGGAACAGAGAGTTGGATAACGTTCAGGCGGTAGAATAAATCCTGGCGAAAACGGCCCTCCTGGACTTCTCTTTCAAGACTTTTGTGCGTTGCACAAAGAATACGTACATCGGTTGTTATCTCCTCGGCGGAGCCGACGGCGCGCACGGATTTTTCCTGGATGGCGCGCAGGAGTTTTACCTGCATATCGAGTGGCAGATCGGCAACTTCATCGAAGAAGAGTGTGCCGCCTTCAGCTGCTTGAAACAAGCCGGGTTTATCCTGGTGTGCGCCGGTAAAGCTGCCTTTCTTGTGGCCAAAAAATTCACTCTCCATTAATTCTCGGGGAATTGCACCGCAGTTAACCGCAATAAAGGGTTTGTGCGCGCGCGGGCCGAGCTCATGGATTGAGCGCGCCACTAATTCTTTGCCCGAACCGGATTCGCCACTGATATACACCGGTGCTTGAGAGCGCGCGAGTTTTTGGATACTACGAGTGAGGTCCTGAATAGCAGAAGATTGCCCGATAATTAAGGTGTCGCTGGGCATTTTTGCCGGCGGTAGTTGACTGGATTGAATCGCGGTGGAAACGAGTTTGCGCAGCGTGCTGAGGTTCACCGGTTTGGTAATAAAATCAAAGGCGCCGGCTTTCATCGATTCAATCGCGGTATCCACACTGCCGTGGGCTGTAATGACCGCAACAGGCAAACGAGGATGGTGTTGCTGAATAAATTCCACCAGTTCCAGCCCGTTGCCGTCGGGCAGGCGCATATCCGTTAAACAGAGATCATAGTTTCGCTGGGCGAGATATTGCCGAGCCTCTTTAACGCTGGCGACACTATCTGTGTCGATCTGCATGCGGCCCAGGGTGATTTCCAGCAGTTCGCGAATGTCCGGTTCGTCATCAATAACCAGTGCGCGTTTGTTGCTCATAACAATACCATCGTGTAATACGTTTATTTTTGCCCTGAAGCTTTATAGAGCGCGTTCATGGTGTGCCAGTTGTATATGAAAACAACTGCTGCCGTCTTCTGTGCGACGGTAGTGTATAAAAGCCTGATTGGCTTCGCAAAGTTCCTTGCAAATAAAAAGCCCTAAACCCGAGCCGGTATTCTCGGTGGTAAAGAAAGGTTCGAACAGGTGCTTCATGTTTTCCGGCGCGATGCCGGGGCCGCTGTCTATTACATTAATATAGGGGCGTTGTAATTTTTCATCGACGCCGATTTCAAGAATGACACTGGCTCTGCCACCGGCGATCTTGCTGTAGCGCAAGCCGTTATCACACAGATTATTAATAACCTGATGTAACTGGCCCGGGTCAAACTGGCCGACAATATTGGGTTCCAGGCAGATGACTTTCAGATCCACAGGCTCTGCCCGGCTGTTTTTGTACTCCTCCATAAAACGCTCAATCCAGCTATTCAGATGCACCTGTTGAGGTTGCGCCATTCGGCGGCGGGATAGTTGCAACACATTTTCAATAATTTGATTGACGCGTTTGCAATGACTGTTGATGATTTCAATTAAACGTTGATCATGAGTCGACATGGTTTCCGACTCGCCGAGCAATTGACTGGCATGGCTGATTGCGCCCAGGGGATTGCGGATCTCATGGGCAATGCTTGCGGTTAACCGGCCCAGAGAGGCTAATTTAAGTTGCTGCGCTTGTTGCGCAATAGCCCGGTTATCTTCCACAAAAATCAAGGTATCAGTATTTTCATCGGATTCCAGTGGAGCGAAATTAATTTTTACTTCATCGCTCAATCCGTTATCAATCTTCAGGATAGGTGAGTATTGTTTTTTTGCTTGTTGCCATTGCGTTACCTTGTGGTCCAATGCAGGTACGTCGCGCAGGCTGAGGCGAGAGGTTTGCTCCGGCGGCAACCCCAGGAGGTTGCGCGCCGAATTATTTAATAATTCTATCCCGCGATGTTTATTAAATACCACAATCCCCGTACGCATACGTTCGACGATCATTTGCGCCAGTTTTTGCAGATGTTCGACATGCTGCGCCTGTGCAATTGCCTCTTCATTGCTGCTGCGGATTTTGCGGGTCAGGTATTGAAACGCAATAGCAATGATAAAGATTAGTGCGCCGAGAGACCCTGCCGAAAAGAAAGCTTTATTGTCGAGCGATGAAGTGAAGTACCGATAGGTGCTTTCCGAAATGACCGCGATGCTGGCCAGCGCGGCAAAGAAAATAGCGATCTGTCCGCGTAACAACATGCCGCCCGCGGCGACGGCCACCAATAATAAATAGCCGAGGCCGTTGAGGATGCCTCCGCTGCTGTACATCAGCAAGATGATGGCTACCAGATCAATAAACAACAGGCTGAACAGCTGTTTCTGTGAGGGCAGAAACTGTACCCGCCAAAACATGATCAGGCTGATGAAGTTGATCAAGGTATAGCTGGCGGAGGTATAAAAAAAGATATCCGGGTGATCGTTGCCTAACACGTTCCGGGCGATGTCGCCTTGAAACATCAACAGCAGTACAGCACCCAAAAGCGTGCGGTAATAGGTGTAGACCCGCAGTAAGTCATAAGGGTTATAGGTGGGCGAATTAGGGGCAAATGCTTTCATTGAATCTCATCGATCTTATGTTGGTATTGCGTTTGGGTTTGGCGGTTAAAAATCAGTTTTTGCCTAAACGACCGGATTATCCGACAATGCGCGTCCCTGCGTACTATACCCTTGTTGCCGGTTCTGTATCAGTCGCGCCATTCATGTATTTGACGCCAGCTGCTTCGATACCTTTGGAGAGCCTTTTCTTATGCCACGCCTGACAATCACATTGGCCCAGATCAACACCCTCGTCGGGGATATCCCCGGCAATACCGAGCTGATTCTTGCTGCCGCCCGCCGGGCCATTGATGAACACAACGCCGATGTCATTATCTTTCCTGAATTGACGTTAACCGGCTACCCCCCAGAGGACCTGTTATTACGCCCAAGTTTGGCTCCGCGTATTGAGCGGGCACTCACCCACATTCAGGCGCAGAAGTTACCGATTGCTCTGGTATTTGGCTATCCGCGTGTGAAGGGTGGGCGAGTATTCAATATGGCCGGCGTGATGCGCGACGGTGAATGGCTGGTTGAGTACGCTAAACAGCGTTTGCCTAATTATCAGGTATTCGATGAGGAGCGTTATTTTGACGAGGGTGCCCGCCCCGGTATTTTTTACCTCGGGCAACTGTCTGTCGCACTGAGTGTCTGTGAAGATATCTGGCACCCGGAGCCGATGGCACAGGCCAAAGAGGCGGGGGCGAAACTGATGTTCAACCTCAATGCCTCGCCTTACCATCAGGGTAAGCAGCAGGAGCGGGAACAATTGTTGGCCATTCGCGCCCGACAGGGGGATATGCCAATTGTCTATACGAATCTGGTCGGCGGCCAGGATGAGCTGGTTTTTGACGGCGGTTCCGTGGCGGTGGATGCTCAAGGGCAAGTCTGCTTTCGTGCTCCCAATTTCGAGGAAAACTTGTTTGCACTGAATCTTGATGTGACTGGCACAACCGCCTCGATACCGCAGCAAGAGCTGACTCCCTTACTAAACCCCTTGGCTTCGGTATACCAGGCACTGGTTCTGGGGATGCGCGATTACGTTAATAAAAACCGTTTTAAGGGCGTCGTGCTTGGTTTGTCTGGCGGTATTGACTCAGCATTGACCTTGGCCGTTGCCGTGGACGCACTGGGCGCGGATCGAGTTGAAGCAGTGATGATGCCGTTTCGCTACACCTCTGACCTCAGTAAAAACGACGCTGCAGAGCAGGCGCGACGGCTGGGTGTGCGTTACGGGTCCATCAGCATTGAGCCGATGTATGAGGCCTTCATGGCGGCTCTGCACGAGGAGTTTGCCGGCACAGCGCGCGACACCACGGAAGAAAACCTTCAGGCTCGCTGTCGCGGGGTGCTGCTGATGGCGATCTCCAACAAAAAGGGTTATCTCGTTCTTACCACGGGCAATAAAAGTGAGATGGCGGTGGGTTACTCAACACTCTACGGTGATATGGCGGGCGGGTTTGATGCCTTGAAGGATGTGCCCAAAACCCTGGTATTTGAGCTGGCTCGTTATCGCAATACGTTGAATGAAGTCATTCCGTCGACTGTTATCAGTCGTCCGCCCTCGGCTGAGCTGGCTCCTGACCAGAAGGACGAAGACAGCCTGCCACCCTACGAGATCCTCGATCAGATTCTTGCGTTGTATGTGGAACAGGATTACAGCGCTGAAGCCATCATCAGTCGGGGGTTTGACCGAGCGACGGTGGAGCGAGTGGTGCGCCTGGTGGATGTCAATGAATACAAACGGCGGCAGGCGCCTATCGGGGTTCGTATTTCCCAGCGAGGTTTCGGCCGTGATCGCCGTTATCCTATCACCTCCGGTTGGAAGCCGGGCGAATAACCAGGCACTTGTGATGGACGAAAAAAATCCGGGGCTTGCCCGGATTTTTTTATCAGCTGCGATCAGGTCGCGCTGGCTTCTGGTACTCAGGATTGTAGAGGTCCCGGGTATCAAAGCCTGGTGGGTCGCGCTTGTCGAACAAGCCAAAGGTCAAGCGGCTGATCCAGGAACGCTCGTCGCTACCGTAGCGAAATCTGTCATTGAACTGGCCATTGCTGTCGAGTACGGGATGGTTGGGATAGTTGGTGCGCAAAATGGCGAGCATCTGCTCGGCAGCGTCTTCCATCTTTAACTCTTTATAGCCTTGTACCATCACAGCCAGGGCGTCGGGAATGGCCGGTGTGCGCGGGTAATTCTCCAGGACATAGCGACCGCGGGCTGTGGCAGCGAGGTAGGCGCCACGCTTGAAGTAATAGTTAGCCACGTGGATTTCATAGCGGGCCAGCAGGTTACGCAGGTAAAGCATGCGTTTCTTGGCATCGGCAGCGTAGGCACTGTCAGGATAGCGATTCAGTAACTGGGAAAAATTAGCCAGGGATTCGCGTGCAGCACCCGGGTCGCGCATGGTCAGGTCGGTGGGCAACACCCGTTCGAACATCCCTTTGTCTTTAGTGAACGAGCTTAGCCCCATCATGTAGTAGGCGTAGTCCACATTCCGGTGCTGGGGATGCAGGCGGATAAAGCGGTTGGCCGTCGCAATGGCGGCGTCCGGGTCATTGGACATATAGTAGGCGTAGATCAATTCCAACTGGGCCTGTTCGGCATAGGTACCAAAAGGAAAGTTTTCTTCAAGGGTCTGCAAGTTTTTAATCGCGGTTTCCCACTGGCTGCGATTCAGTTGGGTAGTGGCCGCATTATAGAGATCCGCCTCCGTGGTGTACTCGGGCTCTTTCGGGGTGCTGGAGCAGGCTGTCAGCAAGATCAGGGCGCTGAGTAGCAGGAAGTGCATAACACGCATAGTGGTTTAAACTCGCATCTTGTTTCAGGAAAGTGCCGCCATTGACTGGCGGCGGGTATTTAAACACAGAGCTTGCCGATACCAAAGTGGCAATCACCGTTCTGTGTTGCTGGTCCTTATGAGTGGTTTTTATTCCGGCTCCAGCTTTTGGATCGCTCATGGTGTAAGCTGGGCGACTTTTTTAGTCAGAGGTTTTGCTACGCAATGAAAGAAGTGCTTGAACACAGCGCCCAGGTTCCGCTCACGATGGGCGGCATGCGGTTCGACCAAGTGGCCTCGGAGTTGTTCCCCGATTTCTCCCGTTCGCGCTTGCAGACCTGGATTCGCGATGGCCAATTGACCCTGGACGGGCGCACTGCCAAGCCCAAAGACAAGCTCATCGGCGGCGAACACCTTGAATTACGGGCTGAACTGGAAGCGCAGGGCACCTGGGAGCCGGAAGCTATCGACCTCAATATCGTCTATGAAGACGATCACCTGATGGTGATCAACAAGCCGGCAGGGCTGGTGGTTCATCCCGCCGCCGGTAATCAGACTGGCACCCTGTTGAATGCTTTGCTTAATCATTGCCCGGACCTTATCAACGTACCCCGTGCCGGTATCGTACATCGTCTGGATAAGGAAACCACCGGCCTGATGGTAGTCGCCAAAACCTTGCAGGCCCACGCCGATCTTGTTGAGCAACTGGCAGATCGCACCGTCAGTCGGGAGTACGAAGCGGTAGCGGTAGGCGCGATGACCGGTGGTGGCACCGTTGATGCGCCGATGGGACGCCATCCAACTCAGCGCAAATTGATGGCGGTATTGAGTCATGGCGGTAAGCGGGCAGTCACTCACTATCGGGTGCTGAATCGTTTCCCTCACCACACTCATATCCGGGTTCGCCTGGAAACGGGCCGTACCCACCAGATTCGTGTTCACATGGCGCACATCCAATTTCCGTTGGTGGGTGATGCAACCTACGGGCGGCGTTTCAAGATTCCCAAGGGCGCTAATGATCACTTGATCAATGTGCTGAAACACTTTCCCCGCCAGGCTTTGCATGCAGCGACCCTGGGCCTGGAACATCCGGACACCGGTGACTATTGCGAATGGTCTAGTCCATTGCCGGATGATTTTCAGCAACTGCTGGATGCGCTCAAGCATGGTTATAACGACGAAGACTAAGGCGGGCGGATGATGAGCGCTGGAGGTTCTCTCACGTTGAACTGGCCCTTGCCCTCCACCGTGCGCGCGTGCATCACTACCCGCCGGGGTGGTGTCAGCCAGGCACCTTACGAGAGTAATAACCTCGCGTTTCATGTGGGCGATGTGCCCGCAGCGGTAACGGCTAACCGTCAACATCTGTGCGAATCTCTTGGGCTTGAAAAGACGCCGCAATGGCTGGAACAAGTCCATGGCGTCAAAGTGGCCATGGCCCAGGCGGGTGGCCAGGTAAAAACAGCCGACGCCTGCTACACCGCCGAACCGGGGTTGGCTTGTGTCGTCATGACCGCTGACTGTCTGCCGATTCTGGTTTGTGACCAACAGGGCACCCAGGTTGCTGCGATCCATGCCGGGTGGCGCAGCTTGGCCAAAGGCATCATCGCGCGCACGCTGCAAAAATTTAGCGGTCCCAGTGCGCAGCTCATGGCTTATCTCGGTCCAGCCATCTCCCAACCGCATTTTGAAGTCGGGATCGAAGTGCTTGAAGCGTTCTTCAAGATGGCCCGCAACGCCCAGCACAGTGACGATATCGCCCAGGCGTTCAAACCCGGACTGCGCCCATTGCACTTTTATGCCGATATTTACGCCTTGGCACGCGCTGAACTCAATGCTCTTGGCGTAAGTGCTATCTACGGTGGCGACTATTGCACCTACGCCGATAGCGATCGTTTTTTTTCCTATCGCCGTGATAAAACCACAGGCCGAATGGCGAGCCTGATCTGGTTGGCTGACTCGTAATGCTCACTCACTAGCGTATCTTTTGTTTCGTTGATATACCGCAACGACTACCTGGTCACGGTTCGGCACCATAACCTTGCTTGATTTCACTCATGGTGTCCCCATTTTGAAGTCATTCTTTCCCGACTTATTCATTCGAGGTAAGCATGCGTATTGATCGCCTGACCAACCAATTACAAACCGCTTTATCTGATGCGCAATCCCTGGCCATTGGGCGGGACCACAGCCAACTGGAATCACTGCATGTGCTCCAGGCAATGTTGGATCAGCAAGGGGCAGGTACGGTGCGTCTCCTGCTTAGCCAGGCGGGGTTTGACGTCGCGGGTTTGCGTAATGCATTGCTAAAAACACTGGAACAGTTGCCGCGTATCAAGAACCCCACCGGGGACGTCAATATGTCCCAGGAGTTGGTGCGTTTATTGAATCTGGCGGATCGTCGTGCGCAAAAGGCCGGGGATAAATTCATCTCCAGTGAAGCGGTGTTACTGGCGGCGATGGACGACGGTGACAGCCAGATCGGCAAATTGTTGAAAGAGTTTGGCAACACGCAACGGCTTGAGCAAGCAGTGGCCAAGGTGCGGGGTGGCGAAACGGTGGATGATCCAGAATCTGAAGGCAACCGGCAGGCATTGGAGAAGTATACGGTGGATTTAACCGCGCGCGCCGAGGCCGGAAAGCTGGACCCGGTGATCGGTCGCGATGACGAAATTCGTCGTACGATTCAAGTGTTGCAACGGCGCAGCAAAAACAATCCGGTCCTGATCGGCGAGCCAGGTGTGGGCAAAACGGCAATCGTGGAAGGCTTGGCCCAGCGCATCATCAACGGTGAAGTGCCGGAAGGCTTAAAGAATAAACGTCTGCTCGCCCTGGACCTGGGGGGACTCTTGGCTGGAGCGAAATTTCGCGGTGAGTTTGAAGAGCGGCTTAAGTCGGTTATTAACGAACTCAGTAAGCAGGAAGGACGGGTCATTCTGTTTATTGATGAATTGCATACTATGGTCGGCGCCGGCAAGGCGGAGGGCGCGATGGATGCAGGCAACATGCTCAAACCGGCCCTGGCGCGTGGCGAATTACATTGCGTTGGAGCGACCACCCTGGATGAATACCGGAAATTTATTGAGAAAGACGCAGCCCTTGAGCGCCGCTTCCAAAAGGTATTGGTCGACGAACCTAACGAGGCAGATACCATTGCTATCCTGCGCGGATTAAAGGAGCGCTACGAAGTTCACCACGGCGTCGACATCACCGATTCGGCGATTATTGCCGCCGCAAAATTGTCTCAGCGTTACATCACGGATCGTCAGTTGCCCGACAAGGCTATCGATTTGATTGACGAAGCCGCCAGCCGTATCCGTATGGAAATTGACTCCAAGCCGGAAGAGCTGGACCGCCTTGAGCGCCGCTTGATTCAATTGAAGATTGAGCGCGAAGCGGTAAAAAAAGACGAAGATGAAGCCAGCAAAAAACGCCTGGAAAAGATTGATCAGGATATCGCGAAATTCGAACGCGAATATGCGCATCTGGAGGAGATCTGGCGCACTGAAAAAGCGGCGTTGCAAGGCTCTCATGAAATTAAAAGCCATTTGGAGCAGGCTCGCCTGGATCTGGAATCGGCGCGTCGTGCAGGCGACCTTGCGCGGATGTCTGAGTTGCAGTACGGCATTATTCCGCAACTGGAAAAACAATTGGACATGGCCAGCCAGGCTGAGATGATGGAGATGAAGTTACTGCGCAATAAAGTCACGGAAGAAGAAATTGCCGAAGTGGTTTCCAAGTGGACCGGCATTCCAGTATCCAAGATGCTCGAAGGCGAGCGGGAAAAATTGTTGCGCATGGAAGACGCCTTGCATAAACGCGTGATCGGCCAGCATGAGGCGGTTGTTGCTGTCGCGAATGCGGTACGTCGCTCGCGTGCAGGACTTTCCGATGCGAATCGACCCAATGGGTCTTTCCTGTTCCTCGGCCCGACCGGGGTGGGTAAAACGGAATTGTGTAAATCCTTGGCAGAATTTTTATTCGACACCTCGGATGCCATGGTACGTATCGATATGTCCGAGTTTATGGAAAAGCATTCCGTTGCTCGTTTGATCGGGGCACCCCCCGGTTATGTGGGTTATGAGGAGGGCGGTTATCTAACCGAAGCGGTGCGGCGCAAACCCTATTCGGTGTTGTTGCTGGATGAAGTTGAAAAGGCGCACCCGGATGTCTTCAACATTTTGCTTCAGGTACTGGAAGACGGTCGTTTGACCGACGGCCAGGGTAGGACCGTGGATTTCCGCAATACAGTTATTGTTATGACCTCAAACTTAGGTTCAGACCGCATCCAGGAGCTGGCCGAAGATAAATCTTTTGACACAGTGAGCTTTGACGGTCTGCTCAATGATGATGCCAACAATTCCATCAACAACGAGAATCGTTACAACGCGATGAAGGATGCCGTGATGGAGGTTGTTACCGGGCATTTCCGTCCCGAGTTTATCAACCGGATTGATGAAGTGGTTGTGTTCCACCCACTGGGGCGCGAGCAGATTCGCGGTATTGCCGATATCCAGTTGGACCTGTTGCGCAAACGTCTGGCTGAGCGCGACTTGAGTCTGGATTTGGATGACGAGGTGATGGATAAATTAGCCAAGGCTGGCTTTGACCCGGTCTACGGTGCCCGTCCACTAAAGCGAGCTATCCAGCAGCAGGTTGAAAATCCTTTGGCTCAGGAAATACTGGCCGGCAAGTTCATGCCAGGAGACACGATCTTTGCGGGATTAAAAGGCGATAAGTTGGTTTTTTCCCGTAGTAAAGCGGAACTCCTTGGCGAGAAACGGATGCATTGATAACAAAAAAGGCCATCGCAAGATGGCCTTTTTCATTCGGCGCTCGGTATTAACAGCTTTCATCAATAGCTTGTTGCGTCGACTGTATACGCTCCTGTTGTTCCTCGGGAGTCAGATAGTGAAATGAACCGTCCTCCCCCTTGACCTTGACGCGTCCGAAATTCTGCAATGTCTCCATGTTCTTGCGCGCGGCGGCGCAGCGGGTGGGATCTTTTAACGCTTGTGCTACATTTCCTTCAGCCTGTTTTTGTGCAGCGACTGCCGCAGCGTCCGCGTTATTTGTGGGCGTGGCTGATTCGTAATTGACCGGTTCGCTGTGGCCGGTTTTTGGCTTGATAACTTCAGTTTGCGTGTTTTTGGGTGGGTGCTCACTGAAATGTGTAACACCATTTTCATCAACCCATTTATAGACTTTGGCGGCAAACACCTGGCCCGCCAGTGTCAGGCTGGCCATACAAAGAGCGAAGACAAACAAACGTTTCATGGATAAGACTCATTGTTTTACGGGTAATGCATCAACTATAGCTGCTTATGGGCAAATAGCGGAACAGGAAAGCTGGAAACTGTGACAGTTTGCCAGTCTAATACCGGCGGTGAAATGGCTGGAATCAGGAAAATCTCCGCATCTTCCCTTGACTTTGGTGACTATCTTGCCAAAATTGCCAGTTCGCAAGATGGCTTGTAGATCCAGTCGATAACCTCGGCACCACAGTCTGCTTCCGGTAAGTCACCCGCTTATCGAACCATTCGCAATCGCGAAGGCGCGTCCACCGACGACGTCTGCCCTGCTGGCCACCGCAATCGCTACCCGCGCGGGGGCAGGGGAATCTGGTTAATCACACTGTCGATGATGCACAGGGCGACTCCCGCATTGGGGTAAAGTCGGACCTGTGCGTTGCCATTTCTGTTATCGCGCAACTCTTACTCCTGTAACTTGCGCAATTTACGTTTTTAAAGGGGAATCAAAGTGGAAATGCTCTCAGGCGGAGATATGTTAATCCGCGCGTTGCGAGACGAAGGTGTTGAATACATCTTCGGCTACCCGGGCGGTGCTGCATTGCATATCTACGACGCTATTTTCAGGCAGCAAGATGTCAAGCACATTCTGGTGCGCCACGAGCAAGCCGCCACCCATATGGCGGATGCTTATTCACGCTCCACCGGTCGAGTGGGTACGGTGCTGGTGACATCCGGTCCCGGTGCGACCAATGCCATTACCGGCATCGCCACTGCCTATATGGATTCCATTCCTATGGTGGTCATCTCTGGCCAGGTCCAAAGCCATTTAATCGGTGAGGATGCTTTCCAGGAAACCGATATGGTGGGTATCTCCCGCCCGATCGTAAAGCACAGCTTTATGGTCAAGCACGCCAGTGAAATTCCCGAGATCGTCAAAAAGGCCTATTTCATTGCTGCTACTGGCCGGCCCGGCCCGGTTGTGATTGACGTGCCCAAGGATATTACCCATCCGGCCCAGACCTTTCCTTATGAGTACCCGGACAAGGTCAAAATCCGTTCCTATACACCGGCAACCCGTGGCCACTCGGGGCAGATCAAGAAAGCGGTGCAATTGTTGTTGGGCGCCAAGCGCCCGGTCATTTATACCGGTGGCGGTGTAGTGCAGGGCAATGCCTCTGAATTGCTGACGCAATTGGTTCAACTGCTCGACTTTCCATGCACCAATACGCTCATGGGGTTGGGGGCTTACCCGGCGACGGACAAGCGCTTCCTGGGCATGTTGGGGATGCACGGCACCTTTGAAGCCAATACCGCCATGCACCACAGCGATGTGATCCTGGCTATCGGCGCGCGCTTTGATGATCGCGTCACCAACACGGTGAGCAAATTCTGCCCTAACGCCAAGATTATCCACGTGGATATAGATCCTGCGTCTATCTCCAAAACGGTTGTTGCGGATGTACCTATTGTCGGTGCAGTCGATAGTGTTTTGAGCGAGATGCTGGCATTGATTCAGGAAACTGATGAACGTCCGGATGCGGAGGCCATTGCGGCCTGGTGGAAACAGATCAATGAGTGGCGCGAGCGGCACGGTATTTACACCAAACCCCGTTATGACACGGCCAGCGAACTGATTAAGCCCCAGGATGTAATCAAAGCCATTTGGGACGTCACCCAAGGCGATGCATTTGTGACGTCAGACGTAGGTCAGCACCAGATGTTTACGGCGCAGTACTACAAGTTTGACAAGCCGCGTCGCTGGATTAACTCCGGTGGCCTTGGCACCATGGGCTTTGGTCTGCCCGCCGCTATGGGGGTGCAGATTGCTCATCGTGATGCCACAGTGGTGTGCGTAACCGGCGAAGGCAGTATCCAGATGTGTATTCAGGAGTTGTCTACCTGTACTCAATATCATCTGCCTGTGAAGGTGATTTGCCTGAACAACCAGGCGTTGGGAATGGTGCGCCAGTGGCAGGATATGCAGTACTCCAGCCGCTATGCCGAAAGCCTTTACGAAGATTCGTTACCCGACTTTATTAAACTGGCTGAGGCATATGGCCATGTCGGTATGCGCGTGACCAAAAAAGAAGAGCTCAAGGCGAAACTGGAAGAGTGTTTTGCATTGAAAGACCGGGTGGTATTTATGGACATCATGGTGGATCAATCCGAGCATGTTTATCCGATGCAGGTTGCCCCCAATGGCTCCATGCGTGACATGTACCTGAGTAAGACGGAGCGTACCTGATATGAGACGTATCATTTCTGTATTGATGGAAAATGCTCCCGGTGCATTGTCTCGCGTTGTCGGTTTGTTTTCACAGCGCGGTTACAACATCGAGAGTTTGACTGTAGCGCCCACGGAAGATCCTACGTTATCGCGTTTAACACTGACGACCTTGGGTGATGACCACAAGATTGAACAAATCACCAAGCATCTGAATAAGTTGATTGATGTGGTGAAGCTGGTTGACTTGACCGAAGGTGCTCACATTGAACGTGAACTGATGTTAGTAAAAGTCAAGGCGGCGGGCGCGCAGCGTGCCGAGGTAAAGCGTTGCGTGGATATCTTTCGCGGACAGATCGTGGATGTAACGAGTTCGCTCTACATCATCCAGATCACTGGGGCGAGCGATAAGCTGGATGCGTTTTTGCAAGCGGTCGGTGACGCGGCCATTCTCGAAGTGGTGCGTACCGGTGTCAGCGGAATTTCTCGCGGTGAGAAAGTGCTGAGTTTATAAGTCTGTCTTGCTCCTCAAAAAACCGATCAGTGAACGCTGGTCGGTTTTTTTATTCTTCTATCGCCAGGTCCTCTGCCGGCAATTGTTGCCAAAAGGCGCTGATGATCGGACTCCTGAGCCGTTTTTCCATCACGCAAATACCCAGATCATAAGGCCCCAGATCCGGTTGGTGATCTAATGCCTGCACCCGATCCGCCAAGGGACTGTTGTCCAGCACAATCTTTGGCAATACCCCCACACCAAAACCCAGGCTCACCATACTGACAATGGCTTCATTCCCTTTTACTTCAGCATAAATATTGGGTCGGATCTGTTGTGCAGTAAACCATGCGTCCAGGCGTTCTCGTGCAAGCCCTTCCTCGGAGATGATCATGGGAATGGTTTGCCAAAAATCCCGTGCAGTGGACGTGGGAGGGTGCCAGGTTTTGTCATTACGCGGCGCAATGAAAATCAACGGTGAGCGTGCGATCAATTTAAAGCTGATACCTGCGGGAAGTTTGTCCGGTTTGGCCGCGATCGCAATGTCTTCATTGCCCGCTAATACCCGCTCAATGGACTGGGCCGGGTCGCCCGTATGTAATTTAATCGCAATCCCCGGGTGGCTGATGCGAAATTCAGTCAGGATATCGAAGAGAAAGCTATAACTGGCGGTGACAGAGCAGTAAATACTTAATTGGCCGCGCAATTGGTCGGCTTGGGCTAACAGTGACTCTTGATATGTATCCCATTGCTGCAACACCTCCCGTGCGAACAGAAGAAAGCTTTGCCCCTCATGAGTGAGCGCCACCGAACGATTATTGCGTTCAAACAGGATTGTTCCTAGATCATCCTCGAGCTGTTTAAGGCTACGGCTGATAGTCGATGGGCTGACATGGCTGGCGGCCGCCGCCCGTCCGAAATGGAGTGTATTGGCAAGAGCGCAGAAGAGCTTGAGTTTGGCGATATCCATAATATTGCGATTTGTGCATCATTAAGTTGCGAATATATCATTTTACGCCATACGAGAAATTTTCTACACTAGCGGCCCTTTTAGTGCTGCGGCCTCTCCGGATGGGCGTGGCAATCCTCAGTGCTCACCTTATTCAGGAGTCAGTCATGCACGTTTATTACGATAAAGATTGTGATCTTTCCATTATTCAATCCAAAAAAGTCGCCATTATCGGTTATGGCTCCCAGGGTCACGCTCACGCGTGCAACTTGAAAGACTCTGGTGTGGATGTTGTTGTTGGCCTGCGTCCGGGTTCTGCAACGGTCAAGAAAGCTGAAGCGCATGGCTTGAAAGTGACCGACGTGCCTTCTGCCGTAGCATCAGCAGACCTCGTCATGATTTTGACCCCGGATGAATTCCAGTCGCGTCTGTATAAAGAAGAAATTGAGCCAAATATCAAGCAAGGCGCTGCTTTGGCTTTCGCTCACGGCTTCGCTATTCATTACAACCAGGTAGTACCTCGTGCAGATCTGGATGTAATCATGATTGCACCCAAAGCGCCAGGCCACACAGTGCGCTCCGAGTTTGTGAAAGGCGGCGGCATTCCGGACTTGATTGCGATCTATCAGGACGCATCCGGCAAGGCAAAAGATCTGGCGTTGTCCTACGCATCAGGTGTTGGCGGCGGTCGTACTGGCATCATCGAAACTACCTTTAAAGATGAAACTGAAACCGACTTGTTCGGTGAGCAAGCGGTACTTTGCGGTGGTTGTGTTGAGTTGGTTAAAGCGGGCTTTGAGACGCTTGTCGAAGCAGGCTACGAGCCGGAGATGGCTTACTTTGAATGTTTGCACGAATTGAAGCTGATTGTGGACCTGATGTACGAAGGCGGTATTGCCAACATGAACTACTCCATCTCAAACAATGCTGAGTATGGAGAGTATGTAACTGGCCCGCGGGTGATCAATGATGAGTCGCGCAAAGCGATGCGTCAGGCGTTGAAAGATATTCAGGATGGTGAGTACGCCAAGAAATTTATCATGGAAGGTGCGACCAACTATTCCTCAATGACCGCGTATCGTCGCAATAATGCTGCCCACCCAATTGAACAAGTGGGTGCCAAGCTCCGCGCCATGATGCCTTGGATTCAAGCGAACAAGATTATTGACAAAACCAAGAACTGATTTCGTGGTCCCAATTGATGTCACAATAAAAAGCGCGGCTAAGGCCGCGTTTTTTATTGGGTGCGTCAGTGCGCCACGTGTGTACAATGTCGCTCTCGCAGAATAAGAGGCTAAGTATGACAAACCAAGAGACAGAGCAAACAAAGGGGCAGGAATCAAGGGAAAACGAAAGTTTATTGCCATTTGATGAACATGTTGAAGAGGTCTCCGAGAATGGCCAGAAGGTGCGCCATCGGGGGGTATACCTGCTACCAAATTTATTCACCACGGCCGCCCTCTTTGCTGGCTTTTACGCCATTATCGCGGCCATGCACGGCAATTTTGATAGTGCAGCCATAGCCATCTTCATCGCGATGGTGTTCGATGGCATGGACGGGCGGGTTGCTCGCTTGACGAACACATCCAGTGCGTTTGGTGAGCAATACGACAGCTTGTCGGATATGGTGTCTTTCGGTTTGGCGCCGGCCCTGGTTATGTTCAGTTGGTCATTACACGATTTGGGTAAGCTCGGTTGGGCAGCTGCGTTTATCTATGCAGCCTGTGCGGCTCTGCGTTTGGCTCGTTTTAACACTCAGATCGGTATTGTCGATAAAAAGCACTTCGTCGGTCTGGCAAGTCCGGCTGCTGCTGCCATTATTGCCAGCATTGTTTGGACCTGGCACAACAGTGAAATGGGTGAGTTAGCAGCAATACCTGCAGCACTGATCACAGCGTTGACGGGATTGTTGATGGTGTCCAATTTTCGGTATAGCAGTTTTAAAAACTTTGATCTGCGTGGCCGGGTACCCTTTGTGGTCATGTTGCTGATCGTATTTGTATTTGCTGTTTTGTTGATTGACCAGGCCAGTGTGTTGCTTACGATCTCGATTCTTTATGGTCTGTCGGCTCCGGTTTTGTGGCTATGGCGTAAACGCAGTCTCATTTTTAGCCGTCGCCATACAGATGGGGACCAATAAACCGTTGTATAAGTGCGCAAAATGTCCGCTTGTTAATCAGATTTGTTTGTTAAATGTTCACCCCAAAAAATAATTGTAAAAAGGAGTTGCGCGGTGCGATAAAGCGGGTATTATGCGCGCCTCTCCAGACGGGGAGCGGTTGAGAAAGGACGAGTTGACCGGCTTGTAAAACTTGAGTGAAATGAAGTGTTTACAAGCGAAAGCGAATGTGTATAATGCGCGCCTCCTTGGAGTGAGGAGAAGGGAAATGGAGCGGAACGCTGAGGCGGAAAGCGACGTGACCCGGCAGCAAAAAAAGTTAAAAATTTTGCTTGCCAAGAAACAAATGATGCGTATAATTCGCATCCCACGGTTGGAGGCGCTGCCCTCGCCGGTTCTTTAAC